>NZ_JBHXSY010000025.1:0-110737 GCF_042715295.1 Streptomyces sp. NPDC058701
CCACCGGCCCACCGGCCCACCGGCCCACCGGCCCACCACACCCCACACCCGGGCACCAGGCACCGGGCACCGGGCACCGGGCACCGGGCACCGGGCACCGGGCAAGGCCGGCACCCGGACACCTCCCGGCAGAGGCGGGGCACCGCCCGTGACGCCACACACACCTTCACAGGACCCGTCACCACAACGGCACGCACACCACAACGCCCCCCACCGCACGGTCAGCCCCACCGCACGGTCAGCCCCACCAAGCCGCGCAGCCACCCGCCGGTGCCACACCACCACTCCCCTCCCCCACCCGGGGAACACGGCCCGGGAATCCCCACCACGCCACACCCAGGCCCCCAGCCCGCCCCGCACCCACACCCACGGCCGGGCGCCAACACACCGGGCACCACCCCCGCAAAAAGCCACACGGCCAGGCAGCCCGCCCCCACACCGCCACCAGCCGATTCCACGCCACCCAGCACACACACGGCAACCAGCCAACCCACCACACAACCCAGGCGCACCCAGAAACAGGACACCAACCCCCCACACAATCCGCCGGGATGGTGATGCCACCGGGCAACCACAGGTACCGGCGATCCGCAGATCAGCGGCCTGAGCACCGGCTAAACCCGAACCGAAAAGCCCTCTGCGCCACCCCACGTGACAACCCGGCACCCCGCCAACCCGGACAAGCATGCTGAAGGAACCCGCACACAACCGGCACCCACGACATCAACACCTTCCCAGCCCCGCACCCCCACACCAGCCGGCACCGGCACCGGCAACCGGCAACCGGCAACGGGGCAGAACGAGAAGGCCGCACGGCCCCGATACCCGGAAGCTCTGCGGGAGCAGTACCGGCGGTGGTGCCCCCGCACTGCAAACGCGCGGGAAACCGTTATCCGCCCCATCCGCGCAACCTCACGCCACCAACCACAACCCCGCAGTACAACAACGCGAACGCGCCCGCATCCGCATCCGCATCCGCAGGGAGAAAGACATCCGCCAGGGCGGCAGACCACCACGAACAGCAGCCTGATGAGCACCCGCCCCAGCGCACCAGACGGCCGCAGCACCAGCCTCTCCCCCCATGAATGAGGCGGAACAGCATCTCCTTGCCCAGCCACAGGACTGATACGCGACGCAGGACCACAGCGACTGGGAACACGAGTAAGGCATGAGGACCGCCACGCTCAACAACCCGCTAAACCATCCAAACCAAATCGATTCAGAAGAGACAGACCTCAACAGACGCGAATACCCCCGCCAGAACATCAAACGCAACGCCCAGGATCGAGTCCCGGCCTGGACCGCTGCAAAAGCTTTCCACACCGCACACGGCCCCCGAAACCCCAGAAAGACACTCGCGATCTTCCGCGCATGAGCGACCACCAGGCACTCTGACGCCGCAGAGCCAGATACAAGAACCGGGTGAACCGTTGCGGTCAGAGCACCGGGGCCTCAACCAAGGCGGACCAGGTCGAGACGAGGCGGGCCGGACCGGGGCGCGCCAAGGCGGACCGCGGCGAGGCGAGGCGGACCGGACCGGGCCGGGGCGGGCCAAGGCGAGCCGAGGCGGACCGGGGCGGGCCGCGGCGGGCCGGGGCGAGGCGGGCCGGGGCGAGGCGGGGCGAGGCGGGCCGGGCCAGCCGAGACGGACCGCGGCGAGGCGAGGCGGGCCGGGCCGGGCCGGGGCCAGCCGAGGCTAGGCGAGGCGAGGCGGGGCCAGCCGAGGCGGGGCGAGGCGAGGCGGGCCGGGGCCAGCCGAGGCGGGCCAAGGCCAGTCGGCGGACCGGGGCGAGGCAAAGCGGACCGAGGCGGACCGGGCCGGACCGGACCGCGGCGAGGCGGACCAGGGCGGACCGGACCGGGGACGAGGCGGGCCGGACCGGGGCGGGCCCGGGGCGGGCCGGCCTGTCCTCGGCCGCCTCACAACTGCTGCCGATACCACTCCGCATACCGGCCGAACGCCTGCGAAAACCTCGGCCCCGGCGACACACCCACCGAACCCCACAACCGGCCACTGTCATACCAGTGATCCACCGCCAGCAACGACACCAACCGCCGCACCCCCGCATCCGCACCCCCACCACCCACACCCCCCAACCACGCCAGCGCACCCTCCACATCCACCTCCCCCGACGGCAACACCAAACCCAGTTCCCCCACCACCGTCCCCACCAACTCCCGCGCACTCACCGGCACCGGATGCCCCACATGCAACACACCCCCCGACACCCCACCCCCCAACGCCAACTCCACCAGCACATCCGCCAGCACATCCACCGACACCATCGACATCCGCGCTCGCCCCCCATCCACCCAGAACGGCAACCGCCCCAACAACCCCACCAACGACGGCACCACCCACCGATCCCCCTGCCCGAACACCAGATGCGGCCGCAACACCGTCCCCCCCGCCCCCAACACCAACCGCTCCCCCTCCAACCGCGTCACACTCGCCGCAGACACCGGCCCCTCCTCCAACTCCCCCTCCACCGCACCCCGATGCACCCCGTCCCGATACACCGCAGCCGTCCCCAACTGCACCACCCGACCCACCCCCGCCCGCCGCGCCTCCCCCAACAACGCCCGCGTCCCCTCCACATTCACCACCCGGCACTCCTCCCACCCCCCACCCACCCGCGACGCCAAATGCAACACCACCCCCACCCCCTCACACACCCCCCGCAAAGACCCCACCACCCCTAAATCCCCCCACACCACCTCAACCCCCTCCACACCCTCCAACCCCACCGGCACCCCCACCCGATGCACCAACAACCTCACCCCCACCCCCAACCCCACCAACCGCCCCACCACAGCCGACCCCACAAAACCAGCCGCCCCCACCACCAAAACCCGCCCACCAAACCCCACAACACCCATCCCCGCATGCTACGTTCACGCGATGACCAGCGGCACCAGCACACCCCTCATGGCCAACCAATCCGCCCTCATCACCGGCGCCAGCAGCGGCATCGGAGCCGCCGCCGCCCGCGTCTTCTGCCGCGAAGGCGCCGCCGTCACCCTCGTCGCCCGCCGCGAACCCCAACTCGCCGCCCTCACCCAAGAACTCCAAGACCAAGGCCACCACGCCCAATACGTCATCGCCGACGTCCGCAACACCCACCAAATCGCCCACGCCGTCAACACCGCCATCAAAACCTACGGACGCCTCGACTCCGCCTTCAACAACGCCGGCACCGGCGCCACCCCCCAACCCATGCACCTCCTCGACGAAACCACCTACGACACCATCATGGACACCAACACCCGCGGAACCTGGAACAGCATGCGCCACGAAATACGCGCCATGCTCAAAAACGGACACGGCCAAATCGTCAACAACAGCAGCACCGCCGGCCTCGTCGCCACCCCCGTCACCGCCCCCTACATCGCCTCCAAACACGCCATCATCGGCCTCACCAAAGCCGCCGCCAACGAATACGCCCCCCACAACATCCGCATCAACGCCATCGCCCCCGGCACCACCCGCACCGAAATGATCACCAACTGGCTCAACGAAAACCCCCACATGGAACAAACCCTCCTCACCACCACCCCCCTCCCCCGCATCGCCACCCCCACCGAAATCGCCGAAGCCGCCGCGTGGCTCTGCAGCCCCCGCGCCACCTTCGTCATCGGCACCACCCTCTCCATCGACGGCGGCTGGACCACCCGATAACCACCCGCACCCACCCACACACCACCACCCACAACACCCACACGCACGAACAACCGCTATAGCCTTTCGGCATGACCACCCTGGAAGAGATCCACGACATCCCCGTCCTCGTCTGCGCAGCCGAGGGACCGTCCATCGGGAGCGAGCAGGACGCACTGGACCTCATCGGCAACGCCGGTTATCAGGAGGCGCGTTGGGTCGTGGTGCCCGCCGCGCGGCTCAGTGACGACTTCTTCCGGCTCCGCACCCGCGTCGCCGGTCACATCAGCCAGAAGTTCGCGCAGTACCGCATCGGCCTGGTCGTACTCGGCGACATCACCCGGCACACGGAAACCAGCCCCGCATTCGGGGACTTCGTCCGGGAGTGCAACAACGGGCGCCAGCTCTGGTTCGTACAGGACAAGGAGCAGCTCGCGGAGCGACTGCAGGGCTGACCGAGCCACCAGCCGTACGCGTGCCCCGCACCGCGCGGCCCGTGCCCGGACCCCCGGCCCAGGTTGTGGGCCCGGCAGGGGTTCCGGGCGCGGTCTTACGACGTCGCCAGAGCGGGCGCGTCCTTCACCGACCCGCCCGTCGTACCGGTCCGGTCCGTCTCGCCGGACGCCGACCGGATCCCCGCGTCCCCCGCCCCTCGACGGCGGGTACGGGCGACCAGCACGAACGTCACGCTGATCAGCAGCGCCCAGGCGCCGAACTTGCTCAGCGGGACCGGCTGCCAGCCGTCGAGCTGGTGGGGATAGCTCCAGGCCCCGACGTAGGTGGCCGCGTTCTCCGCCACCCAGAGGAAGAAGCCGATGAGCGCGAAGGCCAGGGCCAGCGGCATCCGGTAGCGGGATGCGCCCACCGTGAAGTGGACCCAGGTACCGGCCATCGCCGCGATCAGCAGCACGGCGAGCACGAGCCGGGCGTCCGGCAGCCAGTGGTGCGTGAAGAAGTTCAGGTAGACGGCGGCCGCCAGTACGGCCATGGTGCGCGGCCGGTACCGGACCAGCGACAGGTCCATGATCTTCCAGGCGCGGCAGCAGTAGCTTCCCACGGCGCTGTAGAGGAAGCCGCCGTAGAGCGGAACGCCCGCGACCTTGGTCAGCGCGTCCTCCGGGTAGCTCCACGACCCCATGCGTACCTTCACCAGCTCGAAGAGCAGCCCGACGACGTGGCAGCCCAGGATCACGGCGGTGTCCCGGGCGTCGTCCCAGCCGACCTTGCGGGCCAGGACGGTCAGGGCCACGCCGAAGAGCAGGAGCAGGTCGTAGCGCGCGACCGGCAGATCGGCGGGCAGCAGCCGCGATGCGCCGATGCCGCCCACGAGCACCACGGCGAAGGCCACGGCCCGCACCTGGTCGCATCCGAAGCGCCAGAACTGTGCACAGCCGTGGGATACCTTCCGAAACGTCATGCCCTCGCAGACGGCTCGCCGGCGCCGATGGTTGCGCGCGGCCGGCGCCCGCGGCAGTGCCGCCGGGGGCTGCGTGCGGCCCACAGACGGCCTACAGACGGCCTACGGACGGCCTGCCTGCGTGCCGACCGGCGCCGTTCAGCTCTTGCGGTACGTGTACGCCTCCCCCGCGGCCGAGGCGACCGCGTCCAGGGTGGCTCCGGCGGAGGCTGCGACGACCGCCGCCGCCGCGCCCTCCACGAACGGGGCGTCCACCAGCCGGGACCCCGGGGGGAGTTCGTCGTCCTCCAGCAGTGCCTTGACGGTGAGTACGGCACTGCCCAAGTCGACCAGCAGGGCGATCCCGGCGCCGCGGTCCACCTCGTGCGCGGCGGCGAGGATCAGCTCGGCGCTCGTGCCCAGCCCGCCGTCGGGCGTGCCGCCCGCAGCGGCCACCGGCGCCACGGGCCCACCCGCGGCCAGGCCCCGTGCCAGGTCGGCCACCGACGTGGCGACCGCCGCGCTGTGCGAGACCAGTACGACGCCGACCGGGCCGGAGCGCGCATCCGAACCCGCACCCGTACCCGCGTCCGCGCCCGAACCAGGACCCGGACCCGGACCCGGGCCACCACCCGTCCCCACCTCCGGCCCCTTCACAGCACACCGTCCGCGACGTCCGCCAGTGCCCCCAGCAGCAGTGCCGACGAGGTCGCGCCCGGGTCCTGGTGCCCGATGCTCCGCTCGCCCAGGTAACTGGCCCGGCCCTTGTGCGCCTGCATCGGGACCGTCGCCAGGGCTCCGCCGTCCGCCGCGTCGGCGGCGGCCCGGTAGGAGGTGCCCAGCGCGGCGATCCCCGGCAGCAGGGCGTCCAGCATCGTCTTGTCGCCCGGGGCGGCCCCGCCGAGGGACGCCACCGCACCGACCGCCGCGTCCAAGGCCTGCCTGAGGTCCTCGTCGGAGACCTCGGCGGCGTCCCCGAGGTCCTTGCCGGCACGCCGCAGCAGCGTCCCGTAGAGGGGGCCCGAAGCGCCGCCGACGGTCGAGATCAGGGTCCGCCCGGCGAGCAGGAGCACCCCTCCCGGCGTGGCCGGGGTGTCCTTGTTCAGGGCGGCCCGGACCGCGGTGAAGCCGCGCAGGAGGTTGCTGCCGTGGTCGGCGTCCCCGATGGGTGAGTCGAGTTCGGTGAGCCGGTCCGACTCGCGCTCCACGGCGGCCGTGGTGGCCACCATCCAGCGCCGGAAGAAGTCTGCGTCTCGCACCGGATCTCCTCGCCTCGCGCCGGAACCCAACCCGCCCGGCGGCCGCCATCGTCCTACCGCCACCTTACGGTCAGCGGGGTCAGCGGCCCCACCGCAGCGCGGACGTCTGCACGGGCGCGTCCCACAACCGCAGCAGTTCGTCGTCGGCCCGGCACAGGGTCACGGAGCAGCCCGCCATGTCCAGCGAGGTCACGTAGTTGCCCACGAGGGTGCGCGCCACCGGGACGCCCCGGGCCGCCAGCACCGCCGCCACCTCGGCGTGGAACCCGTACAGCTCCAGCAGCGGTGTCGCGCCCATCCCGTTGACCAGAGCCAACACCGGTCCGTCGGCCGGCGCGACCTGCGCCAGGTCGTCGAGGACGGCGCCGACGGCGAACTCCGCGATCTCCCGGGCCGACATCATCGCGCGCCGCTCGCGGCCCGGTTCGCCGTGGATCCCGACGCCGAGTTCCAGTTCGCCCTCCGGCAGGTCGAAGGTCGGGCTGCCCTTCGCGGGGGTGCTGCATGCGCTCAGTGCCACGCCGAAGCTGCGCGAGGCCCCGTTGACCCTGCGGGCCACCGCCGCCACCTGGTCCAGCGGGGCGCCCGCCTCGGCCGCCGCGCCGGCGATCTTCTCCACGAAGAGCGTGGCCCCGGTGCCGCGCCGCCCGGCCGTGTACAGGCTGTCGGTGACCGCGACGTCGTCGTCGACCAGCATGCGCTCGACCCGGATGCCGTCCTCCTCGGCGAGCTCGGCGGCCATGTCGAAGTTGAGGACGTCCCCGGTGTAGTTCTTGACGACGAAGAGCACGCCCTGCCCCGCGTCCACGGCCTTGGCCGCCTGCACCATCTGGTCGGGCACCGGTGAGGTGAACACCTCGCCGGGACACGCGGCCGACAGCATCCCGTACCCGACGAATCCCCCGTGCAGGGGCTCGTGTCCGGAGCCGCCGCCGGACACCAGCCCGACGCGGCCGCCTTCCCGGGCGTCCCGCCGTACGATGATCCGCCGCTCCACGTCGACGTCGAGCTCCGGGTGGGCGGCCGCCATCCCGCGCAGGGCGTCCGCGACCACCGTGTCCGCACTGTTGATCAGCATCTTCATCGGGTACCTCCCGGGGGAACGGACGGGCGGGCCCGCGACCGGTGCGGCGCGCGCCCTCCCACCCAGTGTGCCGCCGGGGCCCCGGCATCCGCGACGGATGCGCCGCCCGGAAGACCGCATCGCCGCGGGCGCGCGCGTCCCCGTACCGTCGTGGCAGGCGCGCGCCGTCCCCGGTACCCCGTCGTCGCCGCGGGCGCGCGCCGTCCCCGTACCGTCCGCCGGCACGGGCGGCGACCGTCCGCTCGCACGGCCGGCGATCCCGGTACTAAAATGCTTGCGGAGACTCGGGGCTGTCGACGGCCGGTCTTAGGCCCGGCGGGAAGCGGGCACCCATGACGGAGCGGTTCAAGCGGTCGGGGCTGGTGGGCGAGCTGTCGGCCGAGTTCGCCGGCACCATGATCCTCATCCTCTTCGGTTGTGGAGTGGTGGCCCAGGTGGTCGCCGGAGGGGCCCTGACGGACCCCGCGGGCGGTCTGGGCAATCACGACAGCATCGCCTGGGCCTGGGGCCTCGGCGTCACCCTGGGCGTGTACGTGGCCGCACGGCTGAGCGGCGCCCATCTCAATCCCGCCGTGACCGTGGCGCTGGCGGCGTTCAAGGGCTTTCCGTGGAGCAAGGTGGCTCCCTACGCCCTCGCGCAGACGGCAGGGGCCTTCGTGGCGGCCCTGATCGTACGGTGGAACTACACCGAGGCACTGGCCAAGGCCGACCCCGGGCACACGATCAAAACGCAAGGCGTCTTCTCCACGCTGCCGGCCAACGGGAACACGAACCTGCCGGTCACCGAATGGGGCGCACTGCGCGACCAGATCATCGGCACCGCGATCCTGCTCCTGCTGATCCTCGCGGTCACGGACCTGCTGGGCACGCCGCCCGGCGCCAACCTGGCTCCGTTCATCGTCGGCCTGATCGTCGTGGCGATCGGCATGGCCTGGGGCACCAACGCCGGTTACGCCATCAACCCGGCACGCGACTTCGGCCCCCGGCTCGCCAGCTTCCTCACCGGGTACGGCGGAGCGTGGCGGGATCAGTACGGGCACTTCTACTTCTGGGTGCCCATCATCGGACCGCTGATCGGCGGTCTGCTCGGCGCGGGTCTGTACAAGTTCTTCATCGGCCGGTTCCTGCCGACCGCCGAGCCGGAACCGCCCGGGCGGGTCCCGTCCCCGGACGAGAGCTGACCGGATCCCGGGGCGGGCCGGTACCGGTCCGCCCCGCCGCAGGAGAAGCCCCAAGAGAGGCGGCATCCCATGGCTGACTTCGTCGGCGCAGTGGACCAGGGGACCACCAGCACCCGTTTCATGATCTTCGACCACGCAGGCAACGAGGTGGCCAAGCACCAGCTGGAGCACACACAGGTCCTCCCGCGCTCGGGATGGGTCGAGCACGACCCGGTCGAGATATGGGAGCGCACCAACTCGGTGATGCAGAACGCGCTCCGGCACGGGAACATCTCCGCCTCCGACCTCGCGGCCATCGGCATCACCAACCAGCGCGAGACCACCGTCGTCTGGGATCCGCGGACCGGCCGTCCCTACTACAACGCCATCGTCTGGCAGGACACCCGCACGGACTCCATCGCTGCCGCGCTGGAGCGCTCGGGCCAGGGCGACGTCATCCGGCGCAAGGCGGGACTCCCGCCGGCCACCTACTTCTCCGGCGGGAAGATCCAGTGGATCCTGGAGAACGTCGACGGAGTCCGCGAGGCGGCCGAGCAGGGCCACGCGCTCTTCGGCAACACCGACTGCTGGGTGCTGTGGAACCTCACCGGAGGACCCGACGGCGGCATCCACGCCACCGACGTGACCAATGCCAGCCGCACCATGCTGATGGACCTGGAGACCCTCGACTGGGACGACGAACTGCTGGGCTTCTTCGGCGTACCCCGGTCGATGCTGCCGACCATCAATCCGTCCTCCCACCGGGAGGCATTCGGCCGTACCCGGACGTCCCGGCCGCTGCGGGAGGCCATCCCCATCACCGGCGTGCTCGGCGACCAGCAGGCGGCCACCGTCGGTCAGGTCTGCTACGCCCCCGGCGAGGCCAAGAACACGTACGGCACCGGCAACTTCCTGGTGCTCAACACGGGCACCGAGCTGGTCCGGTCGCAGCACGGCCTCCTCACCACCGTGGCCTACCAGTTCGAGGGGAGCCCGGCGATCTACGCGCTGGAGGGGTCCATCGCCGTCACCGGCTCCGCGATCCAGTGGCTGCGCGACCAGCTGAAGATCATCGGTGACGCCGCGGAGAGCGAACGCCTCGCCCGTACCGTCGAGGACAGCGGCGGCATCTACTTCGTCCCCGCGTTCTCCGGCCTGTTCGCCCCGTACTGGCGTTCCGACGCCCGCGGCGCGATCGTCGGCCTCGCCCGCTACCACGACAACGGTCACTTGGCGCGCGCCGCACTCGAGGCCATCTGCTACCAGAGCCGCGATGTGGTGGAGGCGATGGAGCAGGACTCCGGCGTGCACCTCGACGTGCTCAAGGTCGACGGCGGCGTGACCGCGAACGACCTGTGCATGCAGATCCAGGCCGATGTGCTGGGTGTCCCGGTCAGCCGCCCCGTCGTGGCGGAGACGACCGCGCTCGGCGCCGCGTACGCGGCCGGACTGGCCACCGGGTTCTGGCGGGACACGGACGAACTGCGCACCCACTGGCAGGAATCCAAGCGCTGGGAGCCCGAGTGGTCCGAGGAGCAGCGGGCGGAGGGGTACGCGGGCTGGAAGAAGGCGGTGGAGCGCACGCTCGACTGGGCCACGGTCGAGTAGGCCGCGGCGGGCGACAAAGCCCTCACCCCATCCGCGCCGGCATCCGCGTCCGCCGCACCCGCACCCGCACGACCAGGAGGAGACCATGGTGAATCCGGTGGCTCTGTCGCCCGGAGCCCGCTCGGAGGCCCTCGCCCGGCTGGGCGAGGGGGAGCTCGACGTCCTGGTCGTCGGCGGCGGCGTCGTCGGCGCCGGGGCGGCGCTGGACGCCGTCACCCGGGGCCTGCGGGTCGGCCTCGTCGAGGCCCGGGACTGGGCGTCGGGCACGTCCAGCCGCTCCAGCAAGCTGATCCACGGCGGACTGCGCTACCTGGAGATGCTGGACTTCCGGCTCGTCGCCGAAGCGCTCAAGGAACGCGGGCTTCTGCTCCAGTTCCTGGCTCCTCACCTGGTGCGCCCGGTGCCCTTCCTCTACCCCCTGCAACACCGGGTCTGGGAACGGCCGTACGTGGGCGCAGGCGTGCTCCTGTACGACACCATGGCCACCGCCTCCGGCACGTCCAGGGGCCTGCCCCACCACCGGCACCTGCTCAAGCGCCAAGCCCTGCGGGAGGCACCCGCCCTGCGCTCCGACGCGCTGGTCGGCGCGGTCCAGTACTGGGACGCCCAGGTCGACGACGCCCGGCACACCATGTTCCTCACCCGCACGGCCGTCGCGTACGGGGCGCTGGCCGCCAACCGCACCCGCGTCAGCCGGTTCCTGCGCCAGGGCGAGCGGGTGGTGGGCGCCGTCGTCACCGACCTGGAGACCGGCGCCGAGACCGAGGTGCGGGCCAAGCAGGTCATCAACGCCACCGGTGTGTGGACCGACGACACCCAGGGGATGGCCGGCACCCGCGGCCAGTTCCACGTCCGCGCGTCCAAGGGCGTGCACCTCCTGGTCCCGCGCGACCGGATCAACTCGCGCACCGGGCTGATCCTGCGCACCGAGAAGAGCGTGCTGTTCGTCATCCCGTGGGGACGGCACTGGATCATCGGGACGACCGACACCGACTGGACGCTCGACAAGGCGCATCCCGCCCTCAGCTCCCGGGACGTCACGTACCTGCTGGACCACGTCAACGCGGTCCTGACGACCCCCCTCGTCCCCGAGGACGTCGAAGGCGTCTACGCGGGGCTGCGCCCCCTGCTGTCCGGCGAGGCCGCGGAGACCAGCAAGCTGTCGCGGGAACACCTGGTGGCGCACCCGGTGCCCGGGCTGGTCGTGGTGGCGGGCGGCAAGTACACGACGTACCGGATCATGGCGAAGGACGCGGTCGACGAGGCGGTGCGCGGACTGGACGAGAAGGTCCCCGACTGCACCACCCAGCGCGTTCCCCTGCTCGGCGCCGACGGTTATCCGGGGCTGTGGAACGCGCGGCAGAGCCTCGCCGCCCGTTCCGGGCTCCACGTCGCCCGGATCGAGCACCTGTTGAACCGCTACGGCTCACTGGTGCACGAGCTGCTCGCCATGGTCGCGGAAGATCCTTCGCTCGGGGAGCCGTTGCCGAGCTCCGACGACTACCTGCGGGTCGAGGCGGTGTACGCGGTGACCCACGAGGGCGCCCGCCACGTGGAGGACGTCCTGGCCCGGCGCACCCGGATCTCCATCGAGTCGTGGGACCGGGGCGTGGACGCCGCCCGGACCGTCGCCGAGCTGATGGCTCCTCACCTGGGATGGGACCGGGCACACCAGGACCGTGAGGTCGACCACTACCTCAAGCGGGTGGCCGCCGAACGCGAGGCGCAGCAGCAGCCGGACGACCGGACCGCCGACGCGGTACGCCTCGGCGCCCCCGACATCATCCCCGCGGGCTGACCGCCACCGCGGTGATGGGGAATCCTCCCTGGCCACGGCCCTGCTGACGGACCGAAAAAGCATTCCTCCAGCGATCAGGTGTGCGACTAAGGTCGGACGCGTACTGATCGACATCTGGAGTGTGCATGCTAAAGACAGTTTCGGGCGCGGTGTCGCTCGCCCTGGTCGGAGGGCTCGCCGTGACCGGCGTGCTGGCCGGAGCGGCGACGGCAGCGGCCGCCGTGGGGCCGGGGGAGAGCTCCGTCGGCGCGCAGGCCTGGACGCAGGTGTCCCGGAAGTTCCCGACCCGCTCGTACTGGAACGCCGCCGAAGATCTGCGCGTCGGCAACGAGGGTGCCTCCGGGGGCCTGTCCCGCTCGTACGTCCAGCTGGACACCACCGCGTTCAAGGGCGCCACCGTCTCCAGGGCGACCTTCCGGATCGGCAACACGGGCGCGGCCTCGTGCACGGCCAAGCCGGTCGAGCTGTGGAGCACCGATGCCGTCTCGGCGAAGACGACCTGGAAGGCGCAGCCGGCCAAGCGCGTCAAGCTCGCCACGGTGAAGGCCGCCAAGGGCCCCGCCGGCTGCCCTGCGGGTGACCTCGAATTCGATGCCACCGCCGTGGTCAAGGAGGCGGCGGCCGGCGGCCTCGGCTCGGTCACCGTCGGCCTGTTCGCCGCGAACGAGTCCGACGCCGGTGCCTGGAAGCGCTTCGCCCCGGCGAGCGTACGGCTGAGCGCCGTCGTGGCCCGGCCCGCGGCGCCGGCGATCAGCTCGCCCGAGTTCCCCGACGCCTCGAACGGCACGCCCGCACACACGGGCAAGGCCCGCACGCCGGGTACGTTCACCTTCGGCGCGGGCGCCGCGGCCAACATCGAGAAGGTCGTCTACTGGTCGGACTGGGACTTCCGCGAGGCGACCGTGACGCCCGGCGGCACCGCGGTCCTCACTCCGGCCTCCTCCGGCCCGCACACCGTCTACGCCTACAGCGTCGACAAGGCCGGGAATCGCTCCGACCAGGCTCTCTACCGCATCTGGGCGCTCGGCAACGGAGGCGTCCGCGACACGTCCGGCGACCTGAACGGCGACGGCCTGCGCGACCTGTGGAGCCTGGCCGCGGACGGACGGCTCCGCTTCTCCGCCGGCCGTGCCGACGGCACCTTCGCCGCCCCTGCCGACGCCGGGGCGTCCTTCGCCCCCGGCACCCGGATCGCCATCGGCGGGGACTGGGGCGAGGACGGCTACAACGACCTGTTGGTCCTGGAGTACAACGAGGTCGTGAAGGGGAACCAGCTCAAGGTCGTGCCGAACACGGGCCTCGGCAGCGTCCGTTCGCACGACGCCGTGCTGCTGGACGTGTTCTGCCCGGTCGCCGACCCGGATCAGGGGTGCGTCAGCGACGATCCGGCGTGGACCGGCAACAATCACTGGGCCGACGCCCGGGACATCGCCGACGCCGGTGACGTCAACGGCGACGGGCAGCCCGACCTACTGGTGAAGCAGGGCACCAAGCTCTGGGCGTACCACGGCAGCCGTTCCGGCTACCTGGACATCGACGGCCCGCCGGTCCTGGTCGGCGACGGCGGCTGGGACGCGGTTTCCGTCCTGATCCCCGGCGACACCGATGGCGACGGCGCAGCCGACCTGTGGGTGCGCGACGACGCGACGGGCGACCTGTTCGCCGTACGGGGGGCCAAGGGCGGCGACGGGCGGCTCGCTCTCGCGAGCTGGGCCGAGGGCGACCGGGTCAAGATCGGCTCGGGTCTCACCCGGTCCGCCTACCCGGCCCTGGTCTCGGCCGGCGACTTCGACCGCGACGGCCGTACAGACCTGGCAGCCACCCGCGCTGACGGCACCGCCGTCTGGTTCCGGTCCACGGCGACCGGCATCGACCCGGCACCGGTCATCGTCGGCTGATCCGGCGCTCCGCTCCCCCGGCGCTCCCGACGGCTCCGCGCCGCCGGGAGCGCCGGGGCGCGTACCCGGCACGGGGGAGCGGGCGGGCTCGCCGCCGACAGCGAGTCGGCGGGGCCGCCTGCCGCGGTGTCAGTGCAGGGCCGTGCTGAGCACGGCGGCCAAGACGGTGACCGCCGCCAGGGCGACCATCCAGCCCCTGCTGCTCCCCGGCCTCGTCCCCTCAGGGTCCCGGGCGACGGCGAGACCCCCGGGGCGGGGGCTACCGAGGTCCCGGCACCGCGGGCACTCCGCACCGTGCACGAGGGCGTCCTGCCACATCTCGCCGTCGAGCGGCGCCCGCGCGAACAGCTTCCCGGGGTCTTCCACACCAGGAACAACGCCCGTGCCGCTGGCACGTCACCCCTTGCCGGCGCCCCGATATCCAACCGTGGCCGGACCGCATCCCCCCTGCGGCGTCTCCACCCGGTGTGGGCCACTGCCGCCCGGCCGGTGCCCACACCCGCCCGTACGGGTCCGACGCACGCCGGCCCCCGTACGCCCGTGCGGCGTCAGCCGATCTTCATGTGCTGGACGTCGACCACGTCACCCGGGAACTGCGCGTCGACACCGAAGGTGTAGAACGTCGCCAGGGTGTTGCCCTCGCGCACGGCCACCAGGCTGCCCTTGGACTTCTCACCGCCGTATCCGTACGGGGTACGCGGTCAGGAGCTGCGGTGATCTACACCGTACGGGCCGGACAGCCCCTCCGCGAACCGTACGTGCGCACCACAGGCATCGTCTCCGTCATGCGTCCCCGCTCCATCCCGCCGAGTATGCGGTGCCCGGGAGGGGAACGGCATGGCGCGAGTTCGACCCTGGTGGGGTGACGTGGGCGGCGGCCTATGTAATGTCACATCGCATGATGTTCTTACGTCGTGTGGCCCTCGCCGCCGCCCTGTTGGGCATGACCGCCGTCCTCCCGCCCGCCACCGCGCACGCGGACACCGCATCCGCCTGCCCCGGCGGTGTCACCGCGGCCGCGGTCCCCTCCCCGGATCCCGAGCAGAACCGCCTGACGGACCCCCGGTCCGCGGCCTTCCCCCAGCGGGCGGGGCTCGACGGCTTCGTACACCGCTTCCCGGCCGCACTGTGCGGCGTGCGCAGCGCCGCCGAGGCGGTGCGGCTGCTGGAGGCCTGGGGCGAAGCCCTGTGGCAGGCCTCCGTCGACCGCGCGCAGGGGCGGCGTCCCGGCGGGGACCTCGCCGCCGGGGACGACCGCCCCCTGTACTGGGCCCGGCTCGCCATGACGGTGCAACTGGCCCGGTGGCAGCCGCAGTTCCCGGTCGACCGGGCCGCGCTGAGGTCCGGCTTCGAGGACGCCTCGCGCGGCCTGACGGACAACGAGTTCCGGGGCACCCCGGGCGTGCGGCGGATCTTCGTGAGCGGATTCGACCCGTTCGGGCTCGATGCCGAGCTGCGCCGGGCCAATCCGTCGGGCTCGGCGGCGCTCCAGCTCAACGGCCGCCGGATCACCCTGACCGACGGTACGGTCGCCGAGTTCCGGGCCGTGGTCCTGCCGGTGCGCTACGCCGATTTCAACGCCGGCATCGTCGAGCGCGCCTACGGTCCGCGGTTCGCCGCAGGCCCGCGCTCCGCGGACATGATCACCAGTATCAGCCAGGGCTACCCCGGGATCTTCACCCTGGAGGCCTGGGCGGGACGCGCCCGCTCGGCCGATCCGTACCCCGACAACACGGGCGCCCTGTCGGGCGGTACGTACGATCGCCCCGTCACCGCGCCGGGGATGGGCCCGGGGCCCGAGTTCCTGCGGACCAGCCTGCCCACGGAGGCCATGACCTCCGTCCAGACGCCGTACCCCGTACGCCTGAACACGGCCGTCACCGAAATCCCGGACGGTCAGCAGACGCCGGTGGACCGGGCGGACGGACCGACCCCCGGCTCGCGCGCGGTGGCGGGCGGTGGCGGCGGTTACCTCTCCAACGAGGTCGCCTACCGCTCGAACCGCCTCCGGACGGAACTGCGCCCCGGCCTGCCCGGCGGTCATCTGCACACCCCGGTACTGACCGGACTGCCCTCGGATCCGGCCCAGTTGACCGGCACCGACTTCGAGCGCAACGAGAGCGCCATCACGTCCCAGGTGCTGGCGGTACTGCGCAGCTCCGGCGGAGGGCGCTGACACATCCCGGAGCGGGTCGGGACCCGGACGGCCCGGACGTGTCACCGGGTCACCGGGTCACCGGGTCACCGGCCGCCGCGGTGGTCGTAGACCGTGATGCCCAGGGCCCTCATGGCGGCCTCGGCCCGTTCCGCGTCCCCTCCGTGGTCGATGGCTTCGAGCGCGGCGGCCGCCGAGGTCTGGACCGGGTGCGGCAGGCCCTCGTAGGCGGAGATCCGGTAGGCGATGTGGCGGCGGGCCCTGCGCTCCTCCTCCGTCACCCCGTCGGGCGTGAGCGGGAACACGGCCGCCTGGTACGTCGCGATGCACAGCAGCGCCGCGTCCGCGAGCCCCTCCGCGTAGCCGTCGACCGGAGTCGGTACGGGGGCGGGGCGGAGGAGGGCGACGACCTGCCGACGGGACAGGTGGGCCCCGATCCCCGCGCCCAGACCGGCCGTTCCCGCCAGGACCAGGGCCGCCAGCCGGCCGGACAGCAGGAACCCGAGGCACGCTCCGCCGACCGCCCCGCACGTCACGAGCACGAACGTGAGCATCAGCTGGACGCGCGAGGCGAGCGGGGACGTCATGACGAGCAGTATGCCCGGCGCGGCCGCCGCCCCGGATCGGCCCCTGGCGCTCCGTGCGGGACCGGGTGGGCGGGGAGGGCAGGGGGCGTCAGAGGCGGTGGACCGGCGCGGCCATGACCGCGGTCAGGTCGCCGGTGACCAGGGCGGTGTTGTCCGGCTCGCCGCGGCCGGGGTCGGTCCTGCGCTCCCTCAGGTGCGCGGCGGCCGGAGGTTCAGGGTCCAGGTGTGGATGGTGTACCGGATCGGGTGCTGGTCCGGGAGCGGTTCGGCGATGACCGCGGTGACCTGCGTGCCTTCCCGGCGCAAGGTACAGACGTGCCCGGACGCCCGGTCGGGGGCGATCGGCAGGAGCTCAGCGAGGACCGTGCCGCGGAGGCGGCGGTCGACGGCGCGCAGCACTCCCGCGTCGAGGGCGAGGATGGTGCCGTCGTCGAGGACGAGGGGACGTGGGGGCGTCGGATCGTTCAGCCGCGGACCGCGCTCGATGACGCCGCCGGGCTGCAGACGGACCACCCGGCTGCTGGTGGGGACGGCGCGGTCGGCCTCGACGACCCGGATCCCGGTACCGACGACGTAGTGACCGTAGCTCCGCCAGGTGTCGACGACGGCGCCGTCGCGGTCGTGCTCCCACGTGTCGAAGACGTCGTATCCCTCCAGGCCGAGCAGGAAGCGGCCACCGGGGAGGGCCGCGCCGCGCTCGCCGCGCAGTTCGGCGATCTTGGCGCCGTCCGAGAGGTCGAGGAGCAGGGCCGGGCCGAGGTTGCCCCACGGGGTGTACTCCAGGGAGTCCGTGGTGACCAGGACCCGCCCTCCGGCGATGTGCGCCGCGTTGGGCCGGCCCGCGCAGCGGTGGGTCCAACGGGTTTCTCCCGCGGCGTCGACGCAGCTGACGGCACCCACCCGGCCGTGGACGCCCAGGCCGTCGCGCGAGGCGAGCGGCCGCTCGGCCGCGACGCCGCGCCGGTCGTACGGCGGCGGGCCGGGCCGCTGCCCGTACGTCTCCACGGTGACGCGCCAGGGAGCGGTGGATCCCCCGCCGGCTCGGCCGCCGTGCTCGGAACGCGTCATGGCCGCGATGCTACGGGGCGCGGGACGCGTGTCGCCGGGCGGGCGACGGCCGCTGGCCGACGGGCCGTTCCCGTTGGAACGGCCGCGTTTCACACGCGCCAGGACCGGATGCGGTCGGCGGCGTCGTACGCGTCGGCGCGGCCGGCGTCGATGTCCTGCGCCAGGTCGACGAGCGCCCCGTAAGGGGCGTCGATCCCCTCGTTGGCGGCGTGCATGTACGCCGCCACCAGGCCCGCGCCGAACAGGGCGTTGCGCGCCGGGAGCGGGCGCAGCCGGATCACGGCGTGCATGAGGGCGGCCGCCCGCCAGGCGTTGTCGACGGTGGCGCCGATCTGGGGAGTGTTGACGCGGTGCCGGCCGACTGCGGCGACGAGGGCGGAGAAGTCGTGGATGGAGGGCTGCTTGGGCAGAACCTCGGCTTGGCGCTCCAGGAGCCAGCGGATGTCGACGTAGAGCTCCACGGCTCAGGCGGCCCGGCCCGGGGCGCCACGGCGGGACGGCGCGCCGGGACGGGGCGCATCGGGGCGGGTCGGCGCGTCGCCGGGGAACGCCTGGTCGAAGGCGTCGCCCTGGTCGGTGAGGAAGGCCCGGAAGACCTCGCCCGCCTCCTCCAGGCGCGGGTCGCGGACCGCGTCCTGCGCCGCTTGCGTGATCAGCGCGGTCACCGTGGTGCCCTCCGCGTCCGCCCGTTCCCTGAGCAGCGCGTGCAACTGTTCCTCGACCCTGATCGTCACCGTCTTAGACATGGTCACGACCGTACAGCAGCACGTAAAGCAGCGGCAGGGGAACGACCGAACGGTCCGGGAGGCGCCGCCCGGTCAGAGCGGGGGCGGGCCGTCCACGAGGGCGCGCGCCGCGGCGAGTTCCTCGCGGGCCGCCTGCTCCGCCAGGTCCACGTAGGCGTACGCGTCGTCGCCGATCGGGACCCGCAGCGGGGTCGATGCGTCCGCGGCGACGATGTCGAGGACCCGGGCGGCGAAGTCCTCGGGCCTGCCGGTCGCGGTGTCGTCCGCCATGACGCGGAACGCGTCGAGCATCGCCCCGGTCGACTCGGCGTACTGCGGCATCCGGCGGCCCGCCTCCGCGAGGGAGGTCCCGTAGCGGGTGGCGAAGACCCCCGGTTCGACGACGGTGACCCGGACGCCCTGGGGGGCGGCCTCGGCGGCCAGCGCCTGACTCATGCCTTCCAGGGCGTACTTGCCGGCGACGTACGCGCCCAGCCCGGGGAAGGCCATGCGACCGGCGAGCGAGGAGACGTTGACGATGTGGCCGTGCCCCTGGGCCCGCATGAGCGGCAGGACCAGCCGGGACAGCCGCCACGGGCCGACGACCAGGGTCTCCAGCTGGTCGCGCAGCTCCGCGTCGGAGACCTCCTCGACGGCGCCGAAGAGGCCGCATCCGGCGTTGTTGACGAGCACGTCGATGCCGCCGAGCCGGTCGGCGGCGGTCCGCACCGCATCCTCGCACTGGGCCGCATCGCGCAGTTCGAGCGCGATCGGGGTGATCCGGCCGGGCCAGTCCGCGGCGAGGTCGTCCAGGGCGGCCGTCTTGCGCGCGGTGACCGCCACCCGGTGACCGGCCCCGGCCGCCGCGGCGGCCAGCGCCCTCCCCAGTCCGGAGGAACATCCCGTCACCAGCCAGCGTCGCGCCATGGATCCCCCCGCACGTCGGTGATGCCGAGCCGGAGTCGGTCCCGGCGCCCCATGGTCGTCGGCGGCCCGGCCCCTGGTCAGCCCTCGTGCAGGGGCGTGCGAAAGCGCGACCGGCGCGCACCGGGGCGCACACCCACCCCGGTGCCCGTCCCCGGACCCCCGGGATGCGGTCACGTTGTCGGTACGCCCCCAAACGCCCGGTATGAGGGCGTCCCTCCGCCTTGCGATGCACCGCATCTGACGCCGCGCGCTGATCCACCAGGACCACGGGACGACCCTCAGCCGATCTCGACCACGCGCGCCCCGTCCGGGGGCGCGTCCGGTAGGTCCGACGCCGGAGGTCCCGGGCGCCGGTCGGGACGGCCCGGCACCGATACTGGGGGTGTGGCGGGCGGCCGGTCCCGGCGGCCGGCGCGTACCGAACCCGAGGGATGACGAAGCGATGACCCTGATGGAAGGCCGGCGGGTCCGGCTCGCGACGGAGACCAGGCTGATCGAGGCGACGGCGGTGGCGGACGACCCGTCGGCGCCGCCGACCGCTTTCGCCGGGTCCCTGTCCCTCGCGGCGGGCACGGAGGGCACCGTCGAGCGGGTGGTCGAGCACCGGCACCAGAGCGGGGAGGTGCGCGAGTACGAGCGGCTCACGTCACTCCTCGACGCCTTCGGCCCCGAGATGCCCGCGGGAAGCAGGCAGCAGTTGGAGGAGAAGATCGGCGCCCTGGAGCCGGCGTGGACCGCCTATCAGGAGCAGGGTCCCCGCGTCACGGTCCGGGTCCGCTTCGACAACGGGTTCATCCTGGACGACGTGGACCAGGCCCTCTTCACCGCCTGCTGACCCCGCATCACGGCCGTTCCGCGCGGTCGCGCCCGGCTCCGGGAGCGTCAGCCCCGGGCGTCCGGTCCGCCCTCGTGGCCTCCGGCCCGGGACGCCACGAGGGCCTCGAACCCGTCCAGCAGGCACCGCAGGCCGAAGCCGAAGTGGTCGACGTCGCCCGCGAAGGCGTTCTCGTCGAGGGCCGCCATCCTCGGGTAGGCGCCGCTGGCCATGGCCTGCGCGAGCACCGGGGTCTGCGCCTGCCAGAACTCCTCCGGGCTCATGGCGCCGCTGTCCCTGGCCTCGACGGCGTGGACGTGGGTGCGGGCGACGCCGGTGACGTACCCCTCCAGGGTGATGATCACCGAGATCAGTTCCTGGTCGCTGAGGCCCTCCATGTCCTGGATGTGGGCCAGGGTCCGCTCCAGCGCGCGGACCGCGTGGGGCCCCATCACCGGGCGGGCCTGGTTGACGTGGAGGAGCCAGGGATGGCGGTGGTAGAGGGCGAGGGAGGCATGGGCGGCGGCGTGCAGTGCCTCGCGCCAGGTCCGGGCCTCCTTGAGCGCGCCTTCGCCCTCGGCCTGGACCTGGTCGAGCATCAGGTCCAGGAGCTCGGCCTTGCCCGGCAGGTAGCGGTACAGGGACATGGCGCCGGTGCCGAGCTCGTTGGACACCCGCCGCATCGACACCGCTTCGAGCCCCTCGGCGTCGGCGACGGCCACGGCGGTCTCGACGATCCGCTCCAGCGTCAGGCCCGGCTTCGGGCCGCGGGACGGGCGCTCGCCGGTCCCCCACAGCAGTTCGAGACTGCGCGAGACGTCGCCGCCGCCGGAACTCTCGGACATGGTCATGGGTGTGCTCCTCGGATCACGGGCCGGGGCCCTGCCGACAACTGTGTACACCGTACCCGAAGATGAGTACGGTGTACACAGTGAGCGTCCGAAGCGCGGATCACCCGTCGATGATCACGCGTCGATGATCACCGGGATGATGAGGGGCTTGCGGCGGTGCGTGCGGAACGCCCAGTTCGCCACCGCGCGGGCGATGAGCTGTTCCAACTGGACCGCGTCCCCGACACCCTCCGACGCCGCGGTGGCCAGGACCTTCTCGATCACCGGGATCACGGGCGCGAAGGTGGTGTCGTCGTGCTCGAACCCGCGGGCCAGGAAGTCGGGGGCCTCGGCGAGGGATCCGGTGTTCGCGTCGACGATGGCCACCACGGTGACCACGCCCTCCTGCGCCAGCGTGACACGGTCCTTGAGGGACGCCTCGGTGGCGCCGCCGACCGTCATGCCGTCGACATAGACGTAGCCCGCGGGAACCTTGCCGGTAATGGAGGCGCGGCCGTCGACGAGGTCGACGACGACACCGTCCTCGGCGATGACGACCCGGTCGGGGTCGACGCCGGTACGGATGGCCAGGTCGCCGTTGGCGCGCAGGTGGCGCCATTCGCCGTGCACCGGCATCACGTTGCGGGGCTTGACGATGTTGTAGCAGTAGACGAGCTCACCGGCGCTGGCGTGTCCGGAGACGTGCACCTTGGCGTTGCCCTTGTGGACGACGTTGGCGCCCCACCGGGTGAGTCCGTTGATCACCCGGTAGATCGCGTTCTCGTTGCCCGGGATCAGGGAGCTGGCGAGCAGGACGGTGTCGCCCTTGCCGATGCGGATCACGTGGTCGCGGTTGGCCATGCGCGACAGCGCCGCCATCGGCTCGCCCTGGGAGCCGGTGCACACGAGGGCGATCTTGTGGTCGGGGAGCTTCTCCAGCTCCTTCATGTTCACGACCAGGCCGGACGGGACCTTCAGGTAGCCCAGCTCGCGGGCGATGCCCATGTTGCGGACCATCGACCGCCCGACGAAGGCGACCTTGCGGCCGTGCTGGTGGGCGGCGTCCAGGACCTGCTGGATGCGGTGCACGTGGCTGGCGAAGCTGGAGACGATCACCCGCCGCGGGGCGGTCCGCAGGACCTGCTCGATCGCCGGGTTGAGCTCGCGCTCCGAGGTGGTGAAGCCCGGGACCTCGGCGTTGGTGGAGTCGGTGAGGAAGAGGTCGACGCCCTCCTCGCCGAGCCGGGCGAAGGCGCGGAGGTCGGTGATGCGCTCGTCCAGGGGGAACTGGTCCATCTTGAAGTCACCCGTGTGCAGCACCATTCCGGCGCCGGTGCGGATGGCGACCGCGAGGCCGTCCGGGATGGAGTGGTTGACCGCCACGAACTCGCAGTTGAAGGGGCCGAAGCCGCGCCGGTCGCCCTCGCGGACCCGTACGGTGCGCGGGCGGATGCCGTGCTCCTTGAGCTTGGCCTCCAGGAACGCCAGCGTCAGCTTCGAGCCGACCACCGGGATGTCCGCCCGCTCGCGCAGCAGGTACGGCACTCCCCCGATGTGGTCCTCGTGGCCGTGGGTCAGCACCACGGCCACGATGTCGTCCAGCCGGTCCCGGATCGATGTGAAGTCCGGGAGGATGACGTCGACCCCCGGCTGGTGCTCCTCGGGGAACAGCACGCCGCAGTCGACGATGAGCAGCTTGCCTGCGTACTCGAAGACGGTCATGTTACGGCCGATTTCGCCCAGGCCGCCCAGGGCGATGACTCTCAGCCCGTTCGCCGGCAGCGGCGGGGCGGTTTTCAGTTCGGGATGCGGATGACTCATGCCCTGACGTTATAGGAGGTGGCTGGTGAGGCGATCCTTTGACTCCTCCACCGGCCGGTGTGTGGTGTGCCCGGGGTCCGCCGGGCCGGCCCGGCGGGGCGCACGACGGGGGCGTCGACGACGTCGCCCACGGGGCCGGGCTCCCGTTCCTCGTCGACAACACCGTGCCGACGCGGGCGTCCCTCGGTCCGTTCGCCGGAGGCTTCCGGAGACGGGCCCGCTCTCCAGGGGACGCCCGCGCGGTCCGCCGGCCGGCCGAAAACCCTCGAACCCGGTGCGAACGTCCCGGATCCGCCGCGCCGCCGGAAGGGCGGGCCCCGGAGCCGTGCCGGCGGGCCGCGTGGCTATCCGCCCCGTACGTACGCTCCGGCACGCGCAGCGGCGGTCGCGGCGGCCGCCGCGCGGTCGGCGGACGCCTCGTCGAGCGGGAGGGCGGTGGTCAGCAGGCGGTAGTAGAGCGGGGCGGACACCGCACGGACCACCTCGTGCGGGTCGGTGCCTTCGGGGGCCTCGCCGCGGGCGACGGCGCCTTCGACGCACGGCGCCCATTCCTCGACGCGCACGGCGTAGAACCCGTGCAGCGCCCGCGCCGTCCCGGGGTCGCCGGTGGCGGCCGCGATCACCGCCTTGAACAGGGGGCCCTGTCGGGGGTCGGCCAGCGTGCGCTGGACCAGCCGGGCGTTGGCGGTCAGGTCGCCGAGCAGCGAGCCCGTCTCCGTACGCGGTACGGACTGCTGAGCCATGTCCTCCAGCAGGTCGGTGACGAGCCCGGCGACGGTCCCCCAACGGCGGTAGACCGTCGTCTTGCCGACGTCGGCGCGGCGCGCGATGTCGGCGAGGTCGAGGTGGGCGAACCCCTGCTCGGCCAGGACGTCTCCGGCCGCCCGGAGCACGGCTGCCCGGACCCGGGCGGTCCGCCCTCCGGGCCGCGCGGTGCCCGGTCCGGCCTCGGCTCCTTCGAACTCCATAACGGGACTCCAGTTCCTTTAAATGGCGGACCTTGGTACGCTGGCCATATTAACGGAACCACAGCCCCGTTAATGCGGGCTGTGGAGGAGAGGGGACGCGTCATGGAGTACAGGCGGCTGGGTGCCTCGGGACTGCAGGTCCCGGCCCTGAGTTTCGGCGCGGGAACCTTCGGCGGGCAGGGTCCGCTCTTCGGTGCCTGGGGCAGCACGGGAGTACAGGAGGCACGTCGCCTCGTGGACATCTGCGTCGACGCCGGGATCACGATGTTCGACACCGCCGACGTCTACTCCGACGGCGCGTCGGAGGAGGTGCTGGGCGCCGCGCTCAAGGGGCGCCGGGACCGGGTGCTCATCTCCACCAAGGCCGGCCTGCCACTGGGCGACGGCCCGGGCGACGCGGGTACGTCCCGGTCCCGCCTCATCTCGTCCGTCGACGCCGCCCTCCGCCGCCTCGGCACCGATCACATCGACCTCTTTCAGCTGCACGCCTTCGACGCCGGCACGCCCGTCGATGAGGTCCTGTCCACCCTGGACGACCTCGTCCGGGCCGGAAAGATCCGCTACCTCGGAGTCTCCAACTTCTCCGGATGGCAGGCGATGAAGTCCCTCGCGGCCGCCGACCTGCACGGTCACCCGCGCTACGTCGCACACCAGGTCCACTACTCCCTCGTCGGGCGCGACTACGAGTGGGAGCTGATGCCCCTGGGCCTCGACCAGGGGCTGGGCGCGATCGTCTGGAGCCCGCTCGGCTGGGGCCGGCTCACGGGCCGGATCCGCCGGGGCCGTCCGCTGCCCGCCGGCAGCAGGCTGCACGACACCGCGGACTACGGCCCGCCGGTCGAGGACGAGTACCTCCACCGCGTGGTCGACGCCCTCGACGAGATCGCGCGGGAGACCGGCAGGGCGATCCCGCAGATCGCCCTCCGGTGGCTGCTGCAGCGGCCGACCGTGTCCTCCGTCATCATCGGCGCCCGCAACGAGGAGCAGTTGCGCCAGAACCTCGGCGCGGTGGGCTGGACGCTCACCCCGGAGCAGATGGGAAGGCTCGACGCGGCCAGCAGCCGGACCGCCCCCTACCCCTACTTCCCGTACTACCGCCAGGAGGGCTTCGCCCGGCTCAACCCGCCCGCGGTCGGACCGGCCTGACGGGCGCCGCCGGCGTCTTCCACCGGATTGCCGCCGTGGAGGCACACCGGCGCGGCGGCCTCGGACGGCGGCACGCCCCACGCCGACCGGCGGCGTACCCCGACGCGGTGTCGGGGTACGCCGCCGCCGCCCTCGAGCTGCGGGGGGAACCGCGCGGTCGTCGCGGGCTACCTGGGGTCGCGGTTGAAGACCGTCCGGGACCAGAAGTAGCCGAGCGCGGACAGGGCCAGGCACCAGGCGACCGCGAGCCACCCGTTGTGGCCGATCTCGCTGCCCAGGAGCAGGCCCCGGAGGGTTTCGATGGCGGGGGTGAAGGGCTGGTACTCGGCGATCGGCTGGAACCAGCCCGGCATCGCGTCGATCGGTACGAAGGCGCTGGAGATGAGCGGCAGGACGATCAGCGGCAGGGCGTTGTTGCTGGCCGCCTCGGCGTTAGGGCTGACCATGCCCATGCCGACCGCGATCCAGGTGAGCGCCATGGCCACGAGTGCGAGCAGCCCGAACGCCGCCAGCCACTCCAGGGGCGTGGCGTCCGTGGACCGGAAGCCGATGGCCACCGCCACGAGGCCGACGAGGACCACGCTCATGATCGACTGGAGCACGCTGCCCAGGACGTGCCCGATGAGCACGGACCCGCGGTGGATCGCCATGGTGCGGAAGCGGGCGATGATGCCCTCGGTCATGTCGTTGGAGACGGACACCGCGGTCCCGACGACCGTGCCGCCGATGGTCATCAGCACGATGCCCGGGACGACGTACGCGATGTACCGGGAGCGGTCGGCTCCTCCCCCGCCCATGCCCGCGCTCATCACGTCGCCGAAGACGTAGACGAAGAGCAGCAGCAGGACGATCGGGGTGAGCAGGAGGTTCAGGGTGAGGGACGGGTAGCGCCGCGCGTGCAGGAGGTTGCGGCGCAGCATCGTGGACGAGTCGCGGACTGCGAGGGACAGGGAGCTCATCGGAGGTCCTCCTTGCGCTGGTCGGTGGCGGCGGTGAGGGCGAAGAACACGTCGTCGAGGTCGGGGGTGTGGACGGTCAGTTCGTCGGCCTCGATGCCGGCGGTGTCCAGCCGGTCGAGGACGGCGCGCAGTGCCCGCTGGCTGCCGTCGCTGGGGATCTGGAGCGCCAGCGCCTCGTCGTCCCGGGTGGCGTCGTCGAGGGCGTGGGTGGCGGAGCGGTAGGCGGCCGGGTCGGCGAAGCGCAGCCGTACGTGTCCGCCGGGGACGAGTCGCTTCAGCTCCTCCGCGGTGCCCTGGGCGGC
This sequence comes from Streptomyces sp. NPDC058701, assembly GCF_042715295.1. NCBI lineage: Bacteria > Bacillati > Actinomycetota > Actinomycetes > Kitasatosporales > Streptomycetaceae > Streptomyces > Streptomyces sp. NPDC058701. The sequence continues at coordinate 26,164 of NZ_JBHXSY010000025.1, forward strand.
GATCCTGCCGTCGTGGAGGACGGCGATGCGGTCGGCGAGCTCGTCCGCCTCCTCCAGGTACTGGGTGGTGAGGAAGACGGTGACGCCGCCGGTGACCAGCTCGCGGATGATCTGCCACATGGTGTGGCGGGAGCGCGGGTCGAGGCCGGTCGTCGGCTCGTCGAGGAAGATGATGTGCGGGTCGCCGACCAGGGTCATCGCGATGTCCAGGCGGCGCTTCATGCCGCCGGAGTAGGTGGAGGCCGGCTTCTTCGCCGCCTCGACCAGGTCGAACCGCTCCAGCAACTCGGCGGCGGTACGCCGCCCCTCGCTCTTCGACAGGTGGTGCAGGTCCGCCATGAGGAGCATGTTCTCCTCGCCGGTGATCAAGCCGTCGACGGCGGAGAACTGCCCGGTCACACCGATGGCGCGGCGTACGGCCTGCGCATCGGCGGCGATGTCGTGACCCGCGACCCGGGCCTGTCCGCCGTCGGCGGAGATGAGCGTGGACAGGATCTTCACAACGGTGGTCTTGCCCGCGCCGTTCGGCCCGAGCAGCGCGAAGACGGACCCCGTCGGGATCTGCAGGTCGATGCCGTCGAGCACGGTCTTGTCGCCGTACGACTTGCGCAGCCCGACGGCGGAGACGGCCGCGGACGACGGCGCATCGCCGGCATTCCTGGGAGTGGGCAGGGGGGCGGGCATGGGCATGACAGACGAAGGCACGGAGCCCTCCGTTCGAAGGTGGAAGGGGACTGCGAGGCACGGGCGGGGAAGGGGCGGGTGCGGGACGGGCGAGGGACGGGGTGCGGGACGGGCGAGGGCGCGGGCCGGGTGCTCAGGCGCGGGCGCGGCGGACGTCGATGTTGCCGTAGCGGGTGCGGGCACGGACCTCGACGGTGTCCTCGGCCTGCTCCGGGCTGTCGGAGGCGGTGAGCGTGTTGCGCACCTGTCCCTGGGCGGAGGTGACGTCGAGCCAAGCGGCGGTGCCCTCACGGATCCCGACCTCGATGGCTCCGTACGAGGTCTCCAACTGGACTGTTCCGCGGGCGACTTCGGCGACGCGCAGGGTTCCGTGGGCGGTGGTGGCGGCGACCGAACCCTCGGCGCGGGTGATGTCGATGTCACCGTTGGCCCCGCTCACCCGCAGGTCGCCGGTCGCCGCGCCGACGGTCGTGGTGCCGTGCGAGTTCTTCAGGACGGCGGAACCGTCCACGATGCCGATGCGCAGGCTGCCGGAGCTGGTGGCGATCTCGGCCGCGCCCTCGATCCGGTCGACCGAGATCGAGCCGTGGGAGGCGGCCAAGTGGAGCGGACCGGTCGTGTCGAGGCGGACGTCGCCGGACGAGGTCTTCACGCGGACCTCGCCGAGCCGGCCCTCACCGAGGACCTGGGCCCAGGCGCCGGTCACGTCGACCCGCGAGCCCGTGGGCAGTTCGACCGTCACGTCGACGGTCCCGGTGCGTCCGAGGAAGTAGCGCTGCTTGGGCGTCCTGACGGTCAGGACGCCGTTCGCGTACGTGACTTCGGTCTGGTCGGCCGACCGGACGTCCTGGTCCCGCTTCGGGTCCCGGGGCTGTACCACGACCACCGTGTCGAGGCGGTCGCCCGCCGCGAACCGGATGGAGCCGGCGTCCACGTGGGCAATGGCCGAAATCGGTTCGGGAGTGTCGAAAGAAGGCATGGCTGTACCGTCCTCGTGAGTCCTTGGGGTGTCCCCGCCGGTCGAGCGCGGTCGGGGTGAAGTGGATCGGGCGGGCGGCCGGGGCCTCCTAGCGCACCCAGCCCGTGAAGCTCTGCCCCACGGTGCGGGTCCGCTCCGGCGTGCGCGGCGCGGCACCGCCGTCGACCGCGGCCGACACGGCCCTGACCAGCCACGCGTTGACCGACAGGCCCTCACGGCTCGCAGCCTCCTCGGCACGCGCCTTGAGGTGGGACGGCAGACGGAGGTTGACGCGCGCGGTGCCGCCCTCGTCGGCGTCGACGGGGGCCTGAGGCTTGAGCGGTTCGGCGGGCGCTGCCGACTCGGCGGGGCCGCCGCCCGAGGGCGGCAGCGTCACGACGAAGTCGGGGTCGAGCCCGCGCAGCCGTACGTCGACCGAGCCGGGGGCGAGCTCGCGGGTGATCTCGTTCATCGCGTCGGAGAGCACGTTGAGCATGGTCAGCCGGGCCGCCGACTCCAGCGGGGCGGTGAGCCGGTCGGCCAGGGCGCGGGCGTCCTCCCCGCCGGCCTCGGCGGCCACCGCGAGTTCACGGCGGAGGGTGTCGACATACGGGGTCAGGTCCATGACGCCATCATGGCACCACAATGGCGCCACGCGCAAGCCTCGCCGGGCCGCAGCAGACGCGAGACCCGTTCGCACCCCCTTGACCGGTGCAAACGAGCAAGGGAAGGCTGATATGAGGGAACCCTCACGCCCTATCGCGTACGGAGGGACTCCCCTCTGCGCACTGAGTGACACCACGTGGCGCCCAACCGGTGCCGGATGGCATCACCTCGGCGCCAGGCCTTTCGCGGCGGGGGCCCGGGGCCTGAGGCCATGGTGGCGGGCCGCGATTGCCGGCACGGGGGTGGACGACGTCTGATGCGGGCCGGACGCCGCCGTTCTCTGCCGAGGCGGGTGAGTTCGGTCGGCAGCCCGCGCACGCCTGTAACGCGCGCGGGGCGCCGGACGTTGTTTCCCGTATGGACGAGACCCTTGACCTGCTCGACGTGTACCTCGACGGCGTGACGGAGCCGCGCCTGAAACTGATCAGCGCGGACGAGGCACGGGCCCTGATGGTGCTCCTCGGGCTGCTCGACGACGCCGGCCAGCCCGAGGAGGTCCGACGGGCAGCGGGCGACCTGCGGTTCCGCCTCGCTTCCCGCCTCGCCTCCCGCCTCGCCTGACCCTTCGTACGGCGCCTCGCACGGCGACACATCCGGCGGTGGAAACCCACGAAGGTGGATCGCCCGGTTTGTGAGCGAGAGTCTCACGTCAGGGAGCGGCGGACGACACCTTCCGGCCACATGAACGCTTCCGCACATCCGGAACGGCGCAGACGCGGATCCGACTTCTCCTCACGCGTCACATGACCGTTCCACCTGCGGCTTTAAGCCGTCACTTAGAGGCTTGCCGGTTCGAATCGACCCCTGCCAGTGTGTGCTGTGGCAAAGGAGCGATGCTCCTGGCACTACGAAGCGGCTCGCTCTCCGAGCCGTTCGACATGAAGCGGAGTGTGGCGAGAATGAAGTTCTTACGTACCGGCGACATGCGGCGATGGCTGGCGGTCGCCGCCGTCGGCTCCGCCGCGGTGATGGGCACGGTCACCCCTGCGAACGCCGGCGGCAGCGGCGGAGCAGAAGAGGTCGCCGCGCACGCCGCGGCCTCCCCGTGCGGGTACTTCGCGGGCAGGCAGATCGCGTTCTACAACCACTGCGGCCCCACCACCATCGAGATCAGGCTCGACATCGTCCGCGGCAAGGACAGGACCATCTGCGTGGGGCCCGACGAAACCCGGCTCGGCCTCAAGAGCCAGATCCGGGACGCGAACTACGTCGGCGGCGCCGGCTGTTCCCTCTCCTAACCGGCTGGGGATTCCGGCTGCTCGGTGACGACGGAGCCGCTCCCCCGGTCAAGAAGGCTGAGGGGTCCGGCGATTGGCCGGATCCCTGAGCCCTTTTCCGGTCGTTTTTGTTCCGCTGTGAGGAGCAATACAACGAAAAGCGTGCGGTGCGCCGGGCCGGGGAAGGCTGGGCGGTGCGCGGACCCGTTCCAGCGCTCGGGCAGGGAGCCGTATCGGTGTTACGCATCCACTTCACATCGGAAGACCTCGCGCGGATTCGCGTGGCCGCGACGATCGGAGCCGCGGCGGAGACCTACTACAGCCTGGAACTCCTGCGGGAGAACCGGAACCTGCCCCACTTCCGCCCCTGGCGGTCGGCGGTCATGAGCCGGATGGGGGCGGAAACACGACCGCTGACGTCCCTGCTCCCGGTGCGCGGCCCGGGAGTCGACCTGCTGGCTCTGATGGGCGATGCGCCCTGTCTGGACCACGCCGTGGACAACCTGCTGCACGCACCCGTCGCCCGGCTGCGACGCGAACTGTCAGGCCTCGCCTACCGGCCCGGACACCTGCCGTGGGCCAGACGGCTGACCGAGGGAGACCGCGAAGCGCGCCGCGAGCTCGCGGCGGCCGTGCGCGCCTGCCACCGGCTGACCGTGGAGCCGTACTGGCACAAGGGACGTTCCGAGCTCGTCGCACTGTCCTCCCGCTACACGAACCTGGTGCTCGAGGGAGGGGTCGACCTGCTGCTGCGCTCCCTCTGCACCCCCTTGGTCCGCTGGTGTCCGCCCGTCCTGGAAGCCCCCTACCCGCGCCCGGTGGAGGTGCACCTGCGAGGCCGAGGGCTGGTCATCACGCCCTTGGTCTTCTCACCGCCCGGCGTGAGCCTGCTGTGGGACCCGCTCGACACCGCCGAGCCTCCCCGGTTGACCGTACCGGCCCTTCGCGGGCCCCTGACCGGCACCGGCCCGAACGAGCCGTACGGCGCCCCCGGCCGGAACCTGGAGTCGCTGCTCGGCCGCACCCGAGCCGCCGCACTGCGCGCGACCGCGGACGGCGTCACGACCACGGAGCTGGCCCGGCGCCTCGGCGTCTCGGGCGCGGCCGCGAGCCAGCACGCGACGGTGCTCCGGAACGCCGAGTTGATCACCACCACCCGCCGGGGCGGATCCGTACGCCACCTCATCACCCCGCTGGGCCTCGCCCTGCTGAGGACCGGGACCACGCCGGAGCCGTGAGCCGGGTTGCCGCGCCCTCCCGTTCAGTGCGGTGCCGGTTGCGGGTCCAGGGCGTTGCCGATGCCGCATCCGCCCTCTCCGGGCATCCGCTGGATACGGGGCGGCGCCCACACCTCGGTGGCGCCGGGGCCCACCCGGGCCAGCAGGCAGTCCTGCGCGTCGAAGCCGTTGCCCCGCACCGACAGGAGAACCCCGACCCGGCCGCCGTCCGCCTTCACCTCAGCAAGGATCTCCGGTTGCAGGTTCAGGGCGGCGACGACCCGGCGCACCGCCGCCTCGTCCGCCAGGCCGCCCACCGGCACCCGGGGAAGCGTCGCGCGGAGCTCGGCGTAGGGCAGCCGGGGCGGTGGGGGCAGCGGGGCGAAGGTGAGCGCCGGGCCATCGGGGCAGTCCACGTCACGGGGGTCCTCACCCCACGCCGACGTGGGCGACACCCGTACCGCGAAACAGCGGCGCACGGCGACCTCCCGAGGGGCGAGCCACCCCTCGTACGCCGAGCCGGTCGTGCGGACGACCACGTCGATGCCGTTCCCGTCATGGGTCGAAGCACCCTGCACGCGGAGCACCTCCACCCCGTCGATGCCGGAGGCGGAGCGCCCGACGTCCTCGGCCGTCCGGGGCCGTTGCCCGTAAAGCCGCTCACCCGCCTTTCGGGCCACTTCGCGCGCGACGTCCGTCGCCTCGTCCGCGGAGGACTGCACCACCCCGCAGCCGACGGCGAACAGCAACAGCGGGGCGAGCAGGAAGAGTCGGCGCATGGGTCCACCCTCCCCCAGCCGCGCCCCGTGGCCAACCGCTCCCGCATCCAGATTGGCATGGGCGATCGTACTCACCCGGTGCGGTGCTCTCGTACTCACCAACACGGCGCAGGGCGGGCACGACAATGGGAGGACACCCATGATCGAATCCCTCGCGGCGGTCGCGGCGGCCGCTTCGACGACGCTCGTCGCCGCGATGGCGGCGGACGCCTGGGGCGTCGCGCGCTCCGGGTTGCTGCGGCTGTTCCGGCGGGACGACGCACCCGAACAGGACGCGCCGGCGGCACTGTTGGAGAGCGAGGCGGCGCTGGTGTCCGAGGCGGCTGATCCGGAGGGCACTGACGCCCCGGGGAGCGTGAGCGTCGGCGGACGGCGGCTTCCGCCGGGGCCGGCTGGCCGGAGGCCGCGGAGGCGGACGTGGCGTGGAGCGGGAACGGGGCCGCCGACACGTGTGGGCAGTGAGTGAAGTCGACAGGGGGTGGTGGTCGCAGGTCCGGCGGACTTCCGGTGTCTGCGGGGTCTACAGGGTGCGGGCTGTCTGGATGCTCTCGGCGGCCGGGAACAGGGCGCGGGCCTGGATGAGTTCCAGAACTCGTTCCAGGGATGGCGGCAGAGGGCCGACGAGGATCAGGTCAGTGTTGCGCCGGAGGCGGAACATCTCGTTGAGCATGGAGGAGTCGGCGAAGGTGATGCGGCTGACGTCCAGGACGATGCGCCGGATCGTGGGGTCGGCGGTGGCCTTGGCGCCGGCTTCCCCGAAGGGGCCCAGGGTCTGCTGGTCGAACTGACCGACGCAGACGATGACGCGTACCCCGTCGTCCTGGTCCGGCAGGGCGAGGACGTGCTGTTCTCCCGGCTCGTTCGTGTCGCTTCGGCCGCTGTAGTCGGTGTGGCCGTACAGCCCTGCTTGTTTCAGGGTGTGGATGATGGCCCAGGCCAGGTCGTCGGGATCCGGCTCGTCCGGGTGGACCGCGGCCAGGTACGAGGCGATCTGGGCGGCGATCGCCTTGGCTGCCTTCGCGTCGCTCATCCGTGCCCCCTGCTGCTTTCTGCTCAGCCCGAATGCCGTACGGGTTCGGGAGACGTGCCGGGGCTACGTCAGGCCCTGGATGGTGGTGATGGATTTCCCGCCGCCGGGGAGGGAGGTGATACCGACGTGGTCGGTGAGGCGTTGGATGAGGGGCCAGCCGAATCCGCCGACTCGCCCGCGGGCGGCGGGGCGGAGTGCGGGGTGGTGGGGGCTGGCATCACTGACGGTCAGGTGCAGGGTGTCGCCGATGAGGGCGGCGTGGAAGCGGGTGATGCCGCCGCCGTGGCGCATCGCGTTGGTGACGAGTTCCGATGTGACCAGGAGGGCGTCCGCGGCCGTGACGCTGTCGAGGCTGGCGCCCGCGGCCCGGAGCAGCTCGGTGACGTGGTGACGGGCGGTCGCCGGGGTGGTGGCGGCCGGCCGGCCTCGCGCTGCGCCCGGAGCGCCGTGGTGTCCGGGCTCGGGGGCGGCGGTGCTGTCGGCTGGCGCGGGCGGGATCATGCCGTTATCGCCTCCCCCGGGTGATACAGGCCACGGAATCGATCGGTTGAAGTGTGGTGGTCAGCATGTCATCGCCTCGTGTGCGCTGTCGGCCCACCGGAAGGCGGACCCGGTGTTGGTGACCTCGAACAGGCGGCCGACCGCGGTCTGCACGGGCCCGGCGAGGATGAGTGCGGTTCCGGTCGCGGTGTGGGCCTGCAGGGCTGAGAGGAGCGCGTGAAGGGCGGAGGAGTCCGCGAAGCCCACCTGGGACAGGTCCACCACGGTCCGTGCGGAGCCGCTGCCCGCGGCGGCGGCGAGGACGCGGGTGAGGGCGGGGGTGCTGTCCTCGTCCAGGTCCCCGCGCACGCGGACGACGGTGATGCCATCGGGTGTGGTCTCGCAGACCACCGTCTCGTCTCTGTCTCCGATCATCCCGACATCCTCGTACATCCGTGCCGCGGACGGCAGACCTGCGGGGGGCCGGCCGGGGGATGCGGCGGCCCGGGGGAAAGCGGCGGCCGCCGGGCGTACGGGCGGTCTTCGGGGCCTGGTAGAGGGGTTCAGGGCCCTGCCGCAGGCTGGGGCGGCGCGGGCGAAGGTGACGGCTTTCACTCCGGCTTCGTGAACACGGTGTGTGCACCGGGTGAAGGACGACGCGGGGCGGGGGCTGCGGTTGCCAGGAGGGTGCCGGATGGAGGATGGTTGCCGCGAGGCAACCATCTTTCCCCGAGAGGCTATGAGGTGAGGGGTTCGCTCAGCGGGCCCTCAACGATGTGGTGAATCCCACCCAGGAAGCCGCCGCTACGGTGCGCGCGCCGTGGAGTGAGGCCCCCTACCCCGTGCTTGTCGCCGACGGCGGGGGAACCCTGCTGTTCGCCAACGAGGTTGCGGGCCTCCTCTTCCCCGGCGCCCGCCCGGGTTCACCGATCACGGGCAGCGTGCCCGCGTGGCTCGCCGACGCCCATACCCGCACTCTCGCGCCGGCCGCCGCCGGGCCCGCGGCGGCCGGTGCCGGTGGGCTTGTGGAGGGTCTGGTCGGGGAGCGTTCGTACGAGGCGCATCCCACGGTCCGTGAGGACGGGACGGTGGTGTGGTGGCTCATCGACGACACCGATCACCGCCTGGCCCGTGAGGCCCTGCGGATCGAGCGGGAGCGCACCGTGTTCCTGGGGCAGGCGTCGAACCTGCTGCTGTCCTCGTTGAACCTGGAGCGGTGCATGGACGCAACCGCGCAGATGGCCGCCGAGCACCTCGCCGACGCCGCCGTGGTCATCTCCCCCGCCCGCGGCCGGGAGCTGCCGATCGTGTCCTGCCTGCACGGGGGCATGCCGAAGTCGTCACGGGTCACCGCGCTCGCGGAAGGGGTGCCGGGGCTGGCGGAGGCGCTGCAGGGGTTCCCGCCGGTGCCGTCCCGCTGGATCGATCCCGCGACGGCCCCGGCCTGGCTGATTCCCGAAGGCTTCGGGGCGGTGGGGTCGATCGTGATCACGCCGCTGCCCGGGCACGGCGTCCCCGCGGGCGGTTTGGTCCTCCTGCGCCGCAGCGGTGGCACCGAGTTCACGGAGGAGGAAGAAGTCTTCGCGCGCCTGTTCGCAGCCCGGGCCGGGGCGGCGATGTCGGCGGCCCGGCTGTACGCGGAGCAGGCGTCGATCAGCGAGACGCTGATGCGGGACCTGCTGCCCCCGTCCCTGCACCAGGTTTCCGGTGTCGAGTACGCGGGCGGCTACCGGGCCTCCCAGGAGCATGAGCGGATCGGCGGGGACTTCTACGACGTGCACCCCGCCGCCGTCGAGGGCGACGCCTCGCTCGTCGTCCTCGGCGACGTGTGCGGCAAGGGCCTTGAGGCGGCGGTGATGACGGGCAAGATCCGCAACACCCTGCACGCCCTGCTGCCCATGGCCGACGACCATCAGCGGATGCTGAGCCTGCTCAACACCGCGCTGCTCAGCACGCACCACGCCCGCTTCGCCACCATGGTGCTGGCCTCCGCGGCCCGTGAAGGCAACGCTGTCAAGCTGCGGCTGACCAGCGCCGGCCATCCCGCGCCGCTGATCGTGCGCGCCGACGGCCGCGTGGAGGAGGCGCCCACGCACGGCACGCTCGTCGGCGCGCTGCCCGAGGTGACGGCGGCGACGGTACTCGCGACGCTGGCACCGGGTGACGCCTGCGTCCTGTTCACCGACGGGATCACCGAGGCCCGCGGCGGACCGATGGGCGACGACATGTTCGGCGAGGCCCGCCTCCAGCGTGCCCTCGGGGAATGCGCCGGGATGTCGGCGGAGGCGGTGGTCAAGCGGGTGCAGATGATCGCCTCCGAATGGGTCGGTACGGGTGCCCATGACGACATGGCCGTGGTGGTCGTCTCCGCCCCGCGCACGAACCACCTGACCGCGGTGGACGGGCACACGAGGGGCAGGTTCACGGCGTGACAGCAGATCTGGCCTGTGTCGAAGCGCTCAACCCTCTGGTGGAACGGCTGTGGGCGGCGGTCCTGGCCGGCGACGAGCGCGCCGCGGCCGCCACGATCCGCCGAGCGCTGGACGACGGGGCGGACCCGGAACAGGTACTGCTCTACGTGGTTGCCCGGGTACAGGGGCAGGTCGGAGAGGAATGGGCCGCCAACCGCATAACGGTCACGCAGGAACATGCCGCGACCGCGATCAACGAACGCGCCGTCGCAGTGATCGCCGAACATCCCGCGGCGCGAACGAAGCCGTCGCGGGGGCGGGTCCTGGTGGCGTGCGTGGACGGCGAGTGGCACGGCCTGCCGGCCCGGCTCGTGGCCGAGGTCCTGAAGCTGCGCGGCTGGCACGTGGACTACCTCGGCGCGCACGTCCCGACGCCGCACCTCGTCGCGCACATCCACCGCACCGGGCCGGACGTCGTCGCCCTGTCGAGTTCGATACCGACCCGGCTGCCGACCGCGCACGCCACGATCACCGCATGCCAGGCCGCCGGCACCCCGGTCCTGGTCGGCGGAGCCGCCTTCGGCCCCGACGGCGAGTACGCCCGCCTGCTCGGCGCCGACGCCTGGGCACCCGACGCCCGCACGGCCGCCGACCGGCTGGAGCGTCACCCCCTGCCGCGGCCGCAGCCCGACCACCAGCCGATCGACGACCTGCCGCACCTGGCCGACCAGGAGTACACCCTCGTCACCCGCACCCGCCCGCAGCTCGTACGGGCCGTCTTCACCGGGCTGGAAGAGCACTACCCGGCGATGCGCGGCTACAGCGAGGCGCAGCGCGAGCGCACGGCCGAGGACCTCTCCCATGTCGTGGAGTTCCTCGGGACCGCGCTCTACACCGGCGACGAGGCCCTTTTCTCCCACTTCCTGCTGTGGACCGCCGGAATCCTGGAAGCCCGGGGGGTCCCGGCGCAGAGCCTGCCGCCCGCCCTCGACGTCCTCGGCCGGGAGTTGAAGGACTTTCCGCGGGCCACCGACATCCTGCGCTCGGCAGCCGTGCGCCTGACCAGTACACCCCTCACCGTGGGCGGAGCCTCCGAATGAACCCCATACCCGGCCCGCTCCGCCTCGTCCGCACCGACACGGGCACGGACACCACCGTGCGCATCGAGCTGCACGGCGACTTCGACCACCAGAACGCCGACACCCTGCTCGACGCCGTCACCGAGGCTCTGGCCGAAGCGGGCCGGACGCACGATCTGCACGTGAACTGCGGGGGTGTGGCCACGGTCGACTCCAGCGGGCTGTCGGTCCTGCTGATGGTCCGCCGACGCACCGACGCCGCCGGCGTACGGCTCCACCTCCACAACCGGCCGGCGCAGCTGGACCGGATGCTGCGGGTCACCGGCACCCTGGACCGCCTCACCGGCCCTCACACCGACAGCCGCCCGGCGACCTCCGCCGTGGAAGGGCGGGCCGGCGGCACGGACGACAGCATGACCCTACGCTCCGGCGGACCGGACACCACCTGACCGGCACCGGCGGACAACCCGCCCGTGCGGAGAGAACGCACATGTCCATACCGGCCCCCGGGCCCCCCGCCCCCCACCTTGAGAGCGCGCGCTCGATCGGCGACATCGCCGAACTCCTCGACCTTCTCTACGAGAACGCCCGCCACTCCACCGCCTCACCGGTCTCTCCGACCCAGCTGCGGCTGATGTGCCTCGTCGACCGCCGGCCCGGCCTGCGCATGCGCACCCTCGCGCAGAGCCTCGGCGCGACCGGCCCCTCCATGACCCGGCTCTGCGACCGCCTCGAGGCCGCCGGATTCCTGCGCCGCCACCCCTGCCCCGGCGACGGCCGCGAACTCACCCTCCGGCTCACCCCTGCCGGGGAGAAGCACCTGGCCGAGATACGGGAGGCCCGCGAACGTCGGCTCGCTCTCGCCCTGGACACGATGACCGCCGACAGCCGCCGCGCCCTCACCACCGGACTCGCCGCCCTTCAGCAGGGCATCACCGCAACCGCGGGCCTGCCGACACAGGAAGACAACCCCGCCGCCTGACCGGGAGCGAGGCCGGCGCGTACGCGCAGCGGAGGGGGCCCGTCATCAGCCGCGACGGGCCTCGCTCAACCTGATCGCGAAGACCGTGCCCTCGCAGTACGGTCCCCGTTTCGCGCATGGCCGTTCACACGCCGCAGAGTTGCGTACGGCGCGGGGCCGTGGTTCGTCCAGGGGCTTTTCGTCCCACGGTCATAGCTTGTACACGCCGCGCCACGTCCACCCCGCCCCGATCACGGTGGAGCGCAGGGGGTGCTTCATGTCCCGCGAGTCGAAGCTGAACGTCTCGACCCTGCGCCGCCGTCCATCGGGCCCCTTGTCCAGGGCCCATTGCTTCTGGACTCGGCGGATCGGCCCGCGCCCGCGCGCACGTGCTACGGTCCGGCCGGGCGGGGGGCCGGCCCGTGTCACCTCGTACTGCTCGTCCATGGCCCGTACCTCGCGCTCACTGGGGCTCAGGTGCATCCAGACCTTCAGCGTCCTCTCGACCTGGCGTCGGGTGACCCCGGAACCGGTGGCAGGCTCCAGGAGGCGCCACTCCGCCAGCAGGTCCGCTCCGCCCGTCCCCGTCTCGCGGATGCTGAACGGCACGTCGGCGCCGGCCAGTCCGAGCAGGGCGGCCCGCAGCTCCTGGGTGGGCACGGCCCTGGTCCCCGGGTCGGCGTGGCGGGTCCCCATCCACTTGTCCCACAAACGGCCCACCGCTATGCCGCCTTCCCGGTGTACGCGCGCACGCTCCGCAGGACCTCCCGGAAGTCGCACGGCACGGCGTCGTGCCGGGCGGCCGTCGCGGGGGCGTCGGCACTGCCGAACTCGCGGCGCTCCGCGACCGTCACCGGACCGGCGGCCTCGCCCAGGCGCTCCGCGGACTCGGAGGCGAGCTCCGCCAGCGTTCTCGTCCCCTGGGGGAAGCCGCCCTCGACGGTGATGTCGGCAGCGCACCCGGCGTCCGGCTCGGGATGCACGGCGGCGAACGCTACGCCGGGGTCACGGCCCTCCGAACGGGCCTGGAGCCAGCGGTCGGGCAGACGGAAATCGATCGGGACCGGCAACGACGTGGGCATTCAAGTTCCTCCCTTTACCGAGCAGTACATCAGTCCCTCACCCGATCGGCGAAGTCGCCGTCCGCGTCACCCACGGCGCAGGCAGCGGCCCAGGGTCCCGGCGGCGCCGGATGCGGCCTCGGTGAACTCGTCGGGGTCGGAAGTGATCCCGCCGTCCGCACCCGGGGTGGAAGGCGTCCACACCCGGGGCGGAAGGCGAGGGGCCGGCGCACCAGCATGCGTAAGGCGGGCTCGGTGACGGTGGAGGCTCCGTCGTCGCCAGCGCCCTCGCGGCGCGGCTCCCTACATCCCCAGCGGTCGGGTTTCCGTGATGCTCGCCCAGTCGTTCTCCGGGTTGGCCCAGAAGGAGATCTTCACGTAGCGCGCTTCCATGGCCCCCTGGCCGAAGAACACGCTCTCGGGTGACAGGGTCGTCCCGGAACTGCGGCCTTCCCAGACCTTGGTGTACGAGACTCCGTCCGGCGAAGCGTGGATCGTGTAGTCATTCCACCTGAGGTTTCCGCGATGCCAGGCTGTGGAAGTGCCGCACAGCTGACGGACCGCGCCGGTGTCGATGATCAGGGCTGCCCCGAAGCCCTGACCGGACCAGCGAGTCCCCAGGTCACCATCCACCGCACTGGCCGGCGGGTTGGCCGGCTCGTAGGTGGTGGCTGACGCAGTCGTCACCGTGGCCGGCCGCGTGCAGGACCGCTGAGGTGTGACGTCCTGGTAGGCGGCGCGCTCGTCGCCCAGCCGCAGGGAGTCGTAGTACATGACGCGCGTCGTGGTGCTGGAGGGAGCGCCCGTGTTCCAGTCCCACTTGTAAATCCCGAACTTGAAGTAGGGGGAGCGCGGGCCCCCTCCGTGTGTCGCGCCCGTGCGTTGCACGACCCGCTCGCCGTTCCTCCACACCTGTAGCAGCCCGGTGCTGTCCGTGCGCCAGGTCACGTGGAAGACCCAGTCGGCCCAGACTCCCGTGGTGTACGGGCCCAAATCGATGATCTCGCCCCGGAAGTCAATCTTCCAGCGGCCTTCGTCGGTGAGCAGCGCCAGAGGCGGAGAGCCACCGGGGCAGCCGGAGTCGCACTGGTGCCACTGGCTGACGATCTCAGCCGAGGTGTCGGCGACCCAGATCGAGGGGAGCTGGATGCTGAAGCCGTACCAGCGGTCGGCGCCGGCGGGCTGCTCGTCGCGCTGGGATATCTCCGCGCGCTTACTGCCGGAGACGACCGGGTCGTTTTTGCGGAGCTCGAAGCGGGCGGCATGGGAGCCGTCCCGTACAGGAACCGTGACGTTGCCGGCGCCGTACGCCGTCCCCCACTGCTTGTTCAGACCCGTGGGCGCCGCTGTGGGGAGGGTGCGGTCCGCGGACTGCTCCCAGTCGAGGGTGCGTAGTACCCCGACGGGGTCGGCTTGCGCCGTCTGTACGGATGCCAGGGCCACTCCTGCTGTAGCCACGGCCGATACGAGGCCCAAAAGCCAGGCTCGGGCAAGCGATCGGTTCATCGTACTCCTCTGGGAACGCTCGGGAATGTTCCGACGCCTTGCTCTGCTGGGCACGGACTCTTCCCCGTGAGGATGGGGCCAGGCAAGAGTCGGCACCCGGCGCGCGGGGGCATTCACCACCTCGGAATGCGCCACCTGCGGAGCACCGGCGCCACGACCACCGCTGCTCGACCGCATCGCGCTACAAGCAGCGGATCAGGCGGCGGATCAGGCGGCGTCGGCCGCCTTCCACGACCGTGTCCTCGCACCGCTCGGCAGCACACGGCTGCTCGACTTCGGCCAGATGATCGGCTGTGGGACACGACGCGGCCGCGGTTCTGGATCGATCCGGTGACGACGCACGGCACGCCCCGGGAGCTCCAGCCGGCGGGCGCACGGCACGGCCCGGGCCACGAAGGGGACTCGGGGGCCGCGCCGTGCGTCGTCACCGGTGGTCGTGGTCGTCGGTGTGGTCCGCACGTCCGCGCGGACCACGGCGTCAGACGAGCCCTGCGCGGCGGGCGGTGTCCTCGGACTGCTGCATGTGCCGGTGGGCGTCCTCGCCGAGGGCCTTCATCACGCCGGCAATGACGGTCTCGACGACGGCCAGGGTCGGGACCAGGCTGTCGTAGGGCGAAACCGTGCCGACCTGGCTGGGCAGGACGACGTCCGCCTGGGAGGTCGTCGGCGAGAGCCAGGCGTCGGTGAAGACGATGACCTTGCCGCCGGCCTCCCGCGTCATCTGCGCGATCGCCTCCTTGTCCTCCTCGTACCGCCGGTAGTCGAAGAGGACGACGGCGTCACGCCGGGCCAGGTGGGCGAGTTGGGCCGTACGTTCCACAGCGCGGTCGGGCAGGACTCGGACGTCATCGCGGAGCTGCATGAGGTGCATGGCCAGGTACTGGGCCAGGAGGTGCGTGAAGCGGCCTCCGGCCAGCGTGATGCGGCGTTTGCGGTCGCTGAGGATCCGGACGGCCTGGTCGAGGTCGTGCGGCGGGATCTCGGCCAGGGTCTGGCCGACGGCGGCGGTGAACACGGCGCTGCCGCGGACCAGGAGGCTGTCTGCGCCCGGAGCGGAATCCGGGTCGGGCTGCCGTCCGTAGTCGGTGGCCTCGTACAGAGAGAGCGGGGAGGCGTTGCGTTCGTCCAGTTCCGCGCGCAGGGCGGCCTGGAAGTCGGGGAAGCCCCGGTAGCCCAGGCGGCCGGCGAAGCGCAGCACTGTGGGCGCGGAGACGGCGGCCTTCTCGGCGATGGTGGCCACCGTCTCGAAACCCGAGGCGGGGTAGCCGGCCAGGAGCACTCGGGCGACCCTGCGTTCGGCGGGGCTGAGGTCACCCAGTTTGGTGCGGATGTCGTCGGCGAGCGAGCCGGCTGCCATGGGTGTCCTTTCACGAGATCGCGGGCCGCGTCCGCCGAGCCTATCCCCTGGCTCGGCGGACGCGGCACCTCGCCCGGCGGCCGCACCCACCGGGGTCGGTGAGCCCTGCGGGCTCTGACGGGGGCTACCGGGGAGAGACGGCGATGCCGAGCGAGAGGAGGCTCCGGGCGCTGCCGGGTTCGCTGGTCCAGCCGTACGTCCTGGCAGGGTCCCGCCTTCACCATGAACGGCGACGGCAAGATCATCGCCTCGTCCATGACCGCCGCCCTCGACGCCATCCGTGGCGGCACCGGCAGCCTCGATGTCGTCGTCATCGCCGGCTGCGCCCCCGGTTCGGCAGCCCCACCCCCGGATGCGACGCCGTCATGGCCCTGCCCGGCGTCCACTCGTGTACCAGCTGGACCCTGACCGCCGCCTCGGACGGGAACAACAGCAAGGTCAACACGGTCGTCCGCAAAGGCGAGTTCGTGTACCGAGCTCGACGCCCATGAGGGTCCGGCAGCTCCCCCTGCGCATGCACCCTGACGAAGACCTGAGACGCGACCCGAGCCGACACGTTCCCGGCGCCGGGATTGCCCTTCCCCCTCACCCGCGCATCCGTGTGGCGCCGTAGGCAAGCCCGGACGCCGCCCCCGGTGTCCGTGAGGGACGCGAAGGGGGGTGTGGCGCGTCTCAACCTGTCGAGCGCCGCGGCCCTGGCGTCGCCCGGACAGCGCGGCCCGTTCTCGAAGAGCAGCCGGGCCAGTGCGTCGTCGGGCCCTCCCCCGCGTCAGGTCTGATCAGCGCGTAGGGCCGGGTTGGGTCTGAATCCACAAGGGGGTCGCATCACGGACACGTTTTCCGGTGACCCCAGCCCGCGGTTGGGGAGCGGCCCGACGGTGTCACCGTACGGATCCCTCCCGCCCGGCCCGATCCGGCGAGTTGGGAAGCGGGCGGGGCGCGCGGCAGGGGTCAGGACCGGGGGCCGCCCTGGGGAGGATCGGGGGAACCGATCGACCCTCCCCGGGGCGGTGTGCGTCCCCGGCACCCTTGACGACCGGGCATGCGACCGGTTCCGCCGCCGGCAACAACGCGTCGGCCGATCGAGTAGACCTGCGGAGGCGTCGTCCGTTTCAGTCGGCCTCGCCCACTTGGGCCGCAGCGAAGGTGACCGTTGCGGCCACCGGGACGAACCGGTGCGGTCCGTCCCTCTGAACCGGTCCTCCGGCTTCCCGGGCCGGCAGGGCGCGCGCCGCGTTTGACGCGCGCGCCCTTGTGGCGCTGAGCCGGAATCGCGTCGGGCTCACTTCCCGGAGGTGAGATCAGTCACCGATGGGCAGCAGGTGCTACGGGAGGTCCCTGACGGAATTGCTCCGTAGGGTGCCCGGAGTGGGGGACGGCAGGAGCTGGATCCAGGGTTCGTCCCAGACGAAGTTCGCTCCGTTGGTGTCGCCGTGGGTCTGGTAGACGGTGCCGCCTCTGGTGAGCACCTTGATCCAGGCGTCGTTGCCCTGGGTCTGGATGGAGATGCTGCACGCCCTGGCCGGGTAGCCGGGGTTGTCCTCGTCGGTGAGGTCCTGCCATACAGGGGCACCGCCCGGCGTACTCGCCCGGCCCGCGTAGGCGACGCCGTTCGTCAAAGCGGCGCTGAACGACTCCGTGTTGTTCGGGTTCACGCTGTCGATGTCGTTGCACGGCCCCCTCGCACCGGTCGGGCCGGTCGGGCCTGTCGGGCCCGTGGCGCCCCGCGGGCCACGTGGCCCGCGAGGGCCTGTCGGTCCCTGGCACTTGCCGGGGTCCGCGGACGTCGCCTGCGCGCCTGATCTGTCCTTCGTGCAGTGATCACCAGCGGAAGGCGACTCGGCGGATGCCCTGGGAGCCGGGGCGGCCGCCATCGCCGGACTGGCGATACCCGCCAGCACCAGTGCGATCGAGGCGAAGGCGCTCCCGGTGACCCAGGCGGTGCGCTTGGGCAGCGGGCCCAGGGTTGAGCGGGTCCTGAAGGCAGGACTCATGGCCACTCCTTTGTCGAAGCCGTGTCATAGGCTGTTCCGGAGCCCGTACGCGGTCCCGGATCTCCGACGTCATGGTGTGAAATCCCGCTGGGTATCGGCGTACGCCCCGCCCGAACGTCAGCGGAACGGCTCAGCGTTTGGAGCCACTCGGGTGCACTCCCTGCTGGCCGGGCCGGTCCCCGGCGCGCCGCGCCCGGGAGAGGCGGTGCGTTGCCTAGGGTCACGCGCCGTGAAGCCGACCATCTGTCTGTGCATGATCGTCAAGAACGAAGCGGCCGTCATCGAGCGCTGTCTCTCCTCCGTCCGAGGCTTGATCGACACCTGGGTCATCTCCGACACCGGGTCCACGGACGGCACTCAGGATCTGATCCGAACAGCACTGCACGGCATCCCGGGCGAACTCCGGGAGGAGCCGTGGGTCGACTTCGGGCACAACCGCAGCCTCAACATCGCGCGGGCCGTCGGCCGCGCCGACTATCTGCTGCTCCTGGACGCCGATCTGGTCCTGCGTCAGGAGGGCGAGCTCCCCGCTCTGACCTCGGACTCCTACATGATCCGTCACGAGGGCACGACGGAGTACCGCATCAAGCGTCTGGTCCGCGGGGATCTGCCCTGGCGCTACGTGGGCGTCACCCACGAGTACCTCACGTGCGACCGCGACGACCGTGCGGAAGAACAGCGCAACCTGGACGCCCTCGTCATCGAGGACTACGCCGACGGCGGCTCCCGGCACGACAAGTTCGAGCGTGACGCCCGCCTGCTCGGCGCCGAGCTCGAACGGGATCCGTCCAATACCCGCACCGTCTTCTACCTCGCCCAGACCATGCGCGACATGGGCGACAGGGCCGCCGCGATCCGCTTCTACGAGCGCCGGGCAACCATGGGCGGCTGGGACGAAGAGGTCTACTACGCACTCTTCCAGGCCGGTGTGCTGCATGCCGAGTCCGGCGACTGGCCGGCCGCCATGGATGCGCTGTCCCGGGCCTGGGAGGTCCGGCCTGAGCGCCTGGAAGCCTGCTACGAGCTGGTCGCCGGGCTCCGCGTGATGGGCCGCTACCGCACCGCCCACGCCATTGCCACGTCCACTGTGGGAAAGCCCCGTCCGGACGACCTGCTCTTCGTGCAGCCCTGGGTATACCGCTGGGGCCTGCTCTTCGAGTACTCCATCACCGCGTACTGGGTCGGGGACATGGCAGCATCACTGCGCGCGTGCGATCAGCTCCTGGAGCTGTCTGACCTACCCGATTCCTACCGGAAGCAGACCCTGGCGAACAGGAAATTCGCCCAGAACCGACTGCCGTCCGCCCGCGCCCGGCTGAGCACGACACACTGACAGCTTCCCCTCGTGGGCGGCTTGCCGCAATTCCTGCCCGCGGGCTGCACCACCGGCCCGGGGTCGCTACGGCGGGTGCCTGGCGCACCGTACGGGAACACGGTGACGGGACGGGGGCCGCGTCCGGACGTCGGAGGTGGCGACGTGTTGTCCGGTCCCTGGACGACTGTCGCAGGCTACGGGCACCCGCCCCTTCACGGGGAGGTGGTGGAGCTCCCAGGTGGCGTCGGCTAGGTGAGCGCGGCGATGACCTCGCGGGCCGCCCGTTCGCCTTCGGTGGCGCCGCCTTCCATGAAGCCTTGGAAGTCGTAGCTGCAGTGCTCGCCGCCTATGTGGATGTTGCCCTGGGCGGTGCCCTCGTAGCGGGCGTACCGGTGGAGGTAGCCGGTGGGCCAGTAGGAGTATGCGCCGAGGGAGTAGGGGTTGCGGTGCCAGGCCGAGACTTGTGCGCGTCCGTTCCAGGCGTTCTTGGCGCCGGGGAAGAACGCGTCGATGCCGGTGAGCATGCGGTTGGCGAGGGTGCGTACGTAGGGGTCGGTCTCGGTGGCGAAAGGGGTGGCCGGGCTGACGGCGCCCGCCAGGGTGCCACCTCCGTATTGGAGCAGGATGCCGCCGTTGCCGGGCTGGAGTTTGGTGGTGTCCCAGGTCTGCTGGACGTCGGAGTCGGTGAAGCAGTCACCTGCGGACACGCCGGGCCAGGGGCCGGTTCCGCGCCAGGGCCGGCTGGTGAACTGCATGTTGAGCTTGGTGCAGTGGCCCATGCGGGCATCGCGCAGGAGGCTCTTCATGAGGGGGTCGAATCCGGCTGCGGTGAGGTCGATGCGCTGGAGTACGGGCAGGGGCAGGCACAGGATGGTGTGGTCGGCGGTGACGGTGCGGGTCGTGCCGGCCTCGTGGAAGGTGAGGGTTTGCGTTCCGTCGGCGTTGGTTCGGACGGCGGTGAGTTCGCGTCCCATCACCAGGGAGCCTGCGGGCAGGGTCTGGGCGATGGCGTGGGGGAGTTGGTCGTTGCCGCCGGTGATGTGGTAGCGCTCGTTGGACAGGCCCCAGACGTTGAAGTGGCCGGGGTTGGGCTGATAGCCCATGAGGAGGACCAGGGCGAGGGCGGACTGGTCGACTGTCTCGGCGCCGTATTCGACGTTGTAGGCGACGTCGATGAACTGGCCGAGGCGTGAGGTGTGGCCACCGGGGACCCGGGTCTCGATCCACTGGTACAGGGACATGTTGTCCAGGGCGGTGCCGGTAGGTGTGGTGGAGTTCCAGGTGACCTCGCCGGCGTCCTGGAGGTCGCGGCGCAGAGCCTGGTAGACGGCCTTGAAGTCCTCGTCGGCCTGGGCGCGGGGGTAGTAGGCGCCGTCGAACCAGAGGACTTCCTCGGCTCCGTTGGGCCCGCCGCCGAGGAAGTCCTCGGTGGGCAGGTCGAAGCGGCGGCACAGTTCGAGGATCTTCTTGTGGCTGGTGTCGATCAGCTCGCCGCCGATCTCGGAGATCTGACCGTAGGCCCAGTGGCCGCGCTGGGTCCACATGCGGCCGCCGACGCGTGTGGGGTTGGCCTCGTAGACCGTGCAGGCGATGCCCGCGTCCTTGAGGGTGAGGGCCGCGGTCAGGCCGGAGATGCCCGCGCCGACGACGGCGACGCGCGGGCTGCCGATCGGTGGTCTGGCGCTGTCCGGCGCGGTCTCGGCCCGGACCGGAACGGTGGATGCGGCGCCGGCCAGGGCGGTGCCGAGGCCGAGGGCGGTGGCGCGCTCGAGGAGGGCGCGGCGGCTCAGGCCCCGTACGTCGGCGGCGGGCAGGGACAGCTTTCGGGCGGCGGCGTGTTCGGCGGCGAGTTGCCTCAGGGCGTGCATGACGGGGGTTCGGGCCATGGTGGGTGGCTCCTCGGGTGTCAGACGTTCGCGGCGGAGGGGGCGGCGCTTTCGGTGCTGGGGTCGGTGCGTTCGGTGGCGTCTTCCAGGACGATCCGGCCGATGACCTCGTATCGCTCGGGCGCTTTGAACTTGAGATAGAGGCCGAGAGCCACGCCGCCGAGGAAGACGGCGGCGACGATCCAGGGGATGAGGGCGAAGACGAGGGAGTCGGCGGCGAGTCCGGCCGCGGTCTTCATGTTGACGACCAGCAGGACGACGACGGCGCTCATCGCGATCCCGCCGAGCAGGGGGGCGGTGAACGTCTTGAACCAGTGCCGGTCCTCGGGGTGGTTTGTGCGGAAGTAGCCGATCACGGCGAAGGAGCAGAGGGTCTGGACGATGAGGATGGCCATGGTGCCGAGGATCGCGAGCAGGGTGTAGAGGTGTATGTAAGGGTCCTGGCCGGTGAGCCAGAAGGCGGCGACGAGGACGACCGCGATGACGCTCTGCACGAGGGAGGCGACGTGGGGGGATCCGTGCCGGTTGTGGGTGCGTCCGAGTGCGGGGTGGAGGAAGCCTTCGCGGCCGATCGCGTAGAGGTATCGGGCAGCGCATTGGTGGAAGGCCATGCCGCAGGCGAAGGACCCGGTGAGGAGCAGCCACTGGAAGGAGTCGACGGCCCAGGAGCCGATGAACTGCTGCGTGGGGGCGAAGAACAGGTCCAGGGGGTTCGCGGAGGCGGACAGCTCCACGGACTTGGACAGGCCGTTGCCGGCGATGGTCATCCACGAGACGAAGATGTAGAAGAGGCCGACGCCGACGACCGAGATCAGGGTGGCCTTCGGGATCACCCGCTTGGGGTCGCGGGACTCCTCGCCGTACATGGCGGTTGATTCGAATCCGACCCAGGACCAGAAGGCGAAGAAGAGACCGAGGCCGGCGGAGGCGCCGGTGAAGGCGTTCTTCGGGTTGACCGGTTCCAGCGGGATGCCGTCCGGGCCGCCGCCCGCGACCAGCACCGCGATCGCGACGGCGAACAGGACGGCTATCTCCCCGACCAGCATCACGCCGAGCGCCTTGGCGGTGAGGTTGATGTCGAAGTGCGCCAGGCCGGCGGTGACGCAGAGCATGACGGCCGCGTAGAGGATCCAGGGGAGATCGACGCCGAGCTGGTCGTGCACCGTCGTCTTGGCGAAGTACGAGAAGACGCCGACGATCGACGCCTCGAAGACGATGTAGGCGAGGACGGCAAGCATCCCGGAGGCCATGCCCGCGATCCGGCCCAGGCCGTGTGAGATGTATCCGTAGAACGCCCCGGCCGCGGTGATCCGCTTGGCCATGGCGACGTAGCCGACGGCGAAGACCGTCAGGACGACTGTGGCGAAGAGGTATCCGGCCGGGGCGCCGATGCCGTTGCCGAACCCGACGGCGATCGGCAGGTTGCCGGTCATCGCGGTGATCGGCGCCGCGGTGGCGACCGCCATGAACACCACCCCGACCAGACCGACCGAGTTCGCCTTGAGCCGGTGGACTTCACCGCTGGGACTGTGGGACATGAACGCCCTCTCGATACTGGCGGCCGGTAGCCGACGGGAAGGCCGCCACTCTCGCTCTGCGCGACTCACGTCACAATCGACATACAGGCATCCAATCGGCCGGCGGAAGCGACGAGTTGTCGGCCCGTCAGGGCGATGGGTCCAATGCGTAACCGCCCGGTGATGTTCACGGAACCGGGAAGGGGTTACGACTGCGCCGTCGGGGGACTCACGCCCTCCCCGAACGGCAGCACGCTTGTCGGGATCGGCAGCTCACCGTCGTCCACGCCCGTGATCGCCGCATGCGACCCGTACCTACACCGACCGGGGTCTCCCTCGCAGCGGTCGGTCACCGGCCTTTGTCCTTCTTCCCCTTGGCCTTGCCGGGGTTCTCCTTGGCCTTCCCTGCCGCCGGAGCCTTCGCCGGAGGGTCGGGGACAGGCGACGAGGTGTACGGTGCGGTGGACGCGCGGGGTTCTCCCGTGGCGGACGGCACCTGAGCCGCCCGCTGAACGGGTGACTCCGACGCGGTGGACAGTCGCGGCGCGGGCACCGCCGGCTGAGACTCTGCCGGGCCGGCCGCTTCGGTGTTCCGCGGCTCCGACAGGTGCCCGCGCGAGGGAGAGGTGGTGGGTGTGTTCTCCCCTGCCGGGATGCCGCCCGTCGCCAGGGCGCAGATACCCGCCACACCCGCGGCAGCCAGGCCCAACCATCCCGCACGCCGCCGGTTGACTGTCCTGGTCCGCAACGGCTTCGGCCCGTGCCCGGCACGGCTGGCGGACGGCGGTGACGGAGTACGGTGAGTGGAGGTGCCGCCCTCTGCGGTCCGGGGCCACGGGGCGTGTGCGAGGGCCTGCAGGCGCTCGTGCACAGCGGCAGCGTCGGGGCGGGCCTGAGGGGCCTGGTCCGTCATCGCCTTCAACAGGCGGGCAAGACCGTCCGGCAGTCCATCGGGTATCTGTGGCTGCCGCAGGAGGTGGGCGGTACCGATCTCCACCGGAGTCCCCTGGTACTCACGGTGCCCGGTCAGCGCTTCCAGGAGGGTGACTCCCAGGGCGTAGACATCGCTGGCCGTACTCGCGCCGTGTCCGAGGAACTGCTCGGGGGCCATGTAGGCGAGCGTACCGACCAGGGTGTCGGGGTCACCGTGCGAGCGGTCGTGCACGGCCCTGGAAAGTCCGAAGTCAGCCAGGTGCGGTGCCCCTCCCTCGCTCAGCAGGATGTTGGAGGGTTTCACGTCGTGGTGGATGACGCCGTTGGCGTGCACGTGGTCGAGTGCGGACGCGATGTCGGATCCGATCCGCACGACCTGGACGAGGCTCAGCGGACCGGCATCCATCCGCGTGCGCAAGGTGACGCCGCGGATCAACTCCGTGACCATGAAGGCGCCGTCCTTGTGACGTCCGGCGTCGAAAACGGTGACGAGCGCACGGTGCGACAGTCGGGCCAGCATCCGCGCTTCGTCGCAAAAACGATCAGCAGTGACGGTGTCCGTGCCGGCGCGGAAGACTTTGACGGCCACCTCACGGCCCAGCACTTGGTCGGTGCCGCAAAAGACGTCGGCCGTTCCGCCGCACCCTATGGGGCCCTGAAGCAGATACCGGCCACCCAGAACGTCGCCGCGTCCACCTGATACTTCGTGCTCGGGCACTGGTCCAGCGGCCGACATAGGGGACCTCCTCCACTCGCGGGCGATAGCGCCCTCCTACCCCTGACGCGCCGCACAACGCACTCGAGTCCGACAGCGAGGAGCGGGCACTGAAGCGCCGCCGCCGTCAGCAGCGATGCCGGACCAGCCGACTTCGCGGCCGGGCGTGTGCGCCCGTAAGGGATGGAGCATCGCCGCAGGGAGGACCTGCGCGAGGGATCACGGCTGGGCCCGCACGGGAACGCTCTGCGCCACGGTGGCGGCGCCGGAGGACGTCTTCGAGCACGGATCGCCGCACGTCAGGGCCGGCACCGCGGAAGCGGTGCCGGCCCTGACGTGCTCATGTGTTGTGCGGCTAACGCCTCGTGACACCGTCCGGGCGCCGGGGCGGCGAAGGCTCCCTGCCAGTGCCCGGGGGACGTCGTACCGCGCGTCTGGGTCAGGCGGCGGCGGGCTCGGGCCGGCGCAGTTCCGCCTGGCCGAAGAGGAGGGCGTAGCCGTCGGGGAGCCGGCGCAGGATGCGGGCGAGGAGGTCGGGTCCGGCGAGGCGGCGGGCGACGGCGAGTACGGCGCCGGTGTCCCAGCGGGCGGTCGCCGGGGTGGCGCCGGTGCGGGCGGCGAGGTCCTTCACGAAGCCCCAGCCGGTGAGGTGCTGGGTGTCGGGGATCTGGGCGGTCAGGGTGAGGGCGGCCTCGAGGGGCAGGCACTGGGCGAGGTCGACGCGTTCGTCGCCGGTGAGCTGGCGGCCGAGGGCGGCCAGGACGTGGTGGACGGCTTCCGCGGCGCGTTCGCGGGTGGGGTAGGCGCCTTCGTAGCGCACGCGTTCCAGCATCTGCTCGAACGTCATGGCGGGGGTGGCCCGGTTCGGTCGAGGCTGGTCGTACATGGCTGCGATTGCCTTTCTCTGAGAAGGATCCGGCCTGCGGCCGGTGAGGGTCGACCGGGCCGAGGTCAGGTGGGCTGGGGTCAGGTGGACTGGGGGTGGCCGAAGAGGAGGTCGTAGCCGTGCGGGAGCTGGAGGAGGACTTCGCGGGTGAGGACGTCGCCCGCGGCGGCGGCCGTGGTGGACAGGACCGCTCCGATGTCCCACAGGGCCGTCTTCTCGGTGGCTCCGTCGATCCAGGCGGCGGTCGCGCGGACGAACCGCTCCGGTGAGAGCGGTTCTGCGGCCTGGAGGGGGTTGAGGAGGATCAGGGCGTAGGTCTCGGGGAGGCGGGCGGCGAGCTCGGCCCGCACGGTGCCGACCAGATGTGCGCCCAGCAGAGCCAGGACGACGCGGGCCACGCGGTCGGCCTCTTCGGGGGTTTCGTACTCACCGCGCTCTTGGACGTGGGCCAGGAACGCTTCCCTGCGCATCGACATCGCGTCACCTCCGGAAAGGGGCGAAGAGGCCAGAAGGGGGTGCGGAGGGCGGGATGCCGGAGGGGGAACAGGCTCTTCCCACCCTCCGCTGCCGGCTGGTGCTGGAGGGTTCAGCCGGAGATCTGCTTGCGGCCGGCCTCGCCGCCGATACTGATCTTGCGGGGCTTGGCGCGCTCGGCGATCGGGATCCGCAGGGTCAGGACGCCCGCGTCGTAGTCGGCCTGGATGCGCTCGGTGTCCAGGGTGTCGGCCAGCATGACCTGCCGGGAGAAGACACCGAGAGGACGCTCGGAGAGCTCCACCTTCACGGAGTCGGCCTTCGCGACCGGGCGGCGCTCCGCCTTCACGGTCAGCATGTTCCGCTCGACGTCGATGTCGATCGCCTCGGTGCTCACGCCGGGAAGGTCGAAGGCGATCACGTACTCCTCGCCCGCACGGTAGGCGTCCATCGGCATCACGGACGGCTTCGACCAGGTCCCCGACGTACCCGACAGCTGCTGGACGATCCGGTCCATCTCGCGGAACGGGTCAGTGCGCATCAACATCGCGAAACACCTCCAGTTGGTTCAGGCAGAAACTGCCAATGCGCTTCAACGTGCATCCGTTGTAACATGTCATCGGAACGATGACAAGCAAGGAGTCATCCGGAGGACGACGAGATGACGGAGAGTCCCATGACCGAACCCGCCCCGCCCGCCACGCCGGTTCCCTTCCCCGCCGCCGCAGCGGCGCTGGAGGCCATCAACCAGTCCGTCAGGGACGCGCAACAGTCCTCCACGCACCCGCCTGCCACAGCGCCGTCCGCAGCCGGCTCCGGCCCACACCCGGCCCTGGCCGCGCTGCTCACCCTGCGCGAGGTCCGTGAACAACTCGCCGGCTGGGAGAGCGGCCTGATCGAAACCGCGCGCGGCGAGGGTGCCAGCTGGGCCGACCTCGCCGGACCCCTCGGAGTCGCCAGCCGCCAGGCCGCCGAACGCCGATACCTCCGGCTGCGCCCCGGCACCCCCGGCTCCACCGGCGAAGAACGCGTCCAGTCCACCCGCAACACGCGCGCCGCCGACCGCACCGTCACCGCCTGGGCCCGCGACAACGCAGCCGACCTCCGACGCCTCGCCGCACAGATCACCGCCCTCACCGGCCTGCCCGCCGACGCGGTCGGCGCCCTGAACCTGGCCCTGGGCCACGACGACGCCGCCCGCCTCGTACGCCCCCTGACCGACACCCGGCCCCACCTGCGACCCCAGGACACCGAACTCGCCGCCCACATCGACGCCCTGACCCGGAACATCCACCAACTCCGCCAGAGCTCTCAAGGCCAACGCGGCACCTGACCAACACCCCGAGGCGGCCCGGGGCACGCCCTCCCCCGCACCACAGCCCACACCGAACCTCCGCGCTCGGCCCTGGCTGTCACCCTGCTGGCGGAGGCACGGAAACGGCTCCCGCTCGGTGAGCGGGAGCCGTTTGCGTGCGGGACCGGGTCTGTCAGGCGTGGCGGTGGTGGCGCTTGTTGCCCGTGACGAGCCGGTAGACGGCGAGGAGGATGACGGATCCGATGATCGCGGCGATCCAGGTCGAGAGGTCGAAGAACCCGTCGATCGAATCGACCCCGAATATGACCTTGCCGAGCCAGCCGCCCAGGAGCCCACCTGCGACACCGATGAGCATGGTGATGATGACGCCGCCCGGGTCCTTGCCCGGCATCAGCGCCTTCGCGATGAAGCCCGCGAGCAGTCCGATCAAAATCCAGGCGATGATGCCCATGCGCTTCTCCTACCTCGATGAATAAAGCCGGTGTTAACAACCGTCTTCACCGCGTCGACGTTTTCAAACGCCTGGATCTGCTGATTCTGCGACCGCCGCGGCGCGCGGTGGCGCTTCGCCCGGCACATCAGCCGGTCAGAGCGACCGGCCTGCGGTGGTCCAGCTGGTCCTTCTGGCCGGCCACGACAGGGATGCACGTACCGACGAAACACGCCTCCCTGCTGCGGAGTGCGGAGCCCGCAGGGACGTGTGGGGGCCGCGCGGCGGGGCAGGAGCCCCTTGCAGCCCCGCCGGGCGGGGCTGACCACTCGTAGAGCGGTCGTTCTTCGTCCTGCTCACCACGGTCCCCCGAGGCGACGGGGTCGCAGGGGGAACGACTGACGCCGCGTGGCGGGCGGCTACAGCGGGCTGCGGCCTTGCGGTCCTTGATCTCGGCGCTACGGAATGTTCTTGCGGGACACACGAGGAAGGATTTCCTATGGCTGTCCGAAATCAGCTGGTCAGGCGTTCCCCTGCTGCCGTCTGGGCGGTTCTCGCTGATCCCACCCTGTACGGGGCGTGGGTGGTGGGGCCGTCGGAGTCCGCTCCGCTGGACGATGTCTGGCCTGCCGTGGGCTCCCGGCTCCGCTACACCGTGCAGCTCGGTCCCTGGTCGGCTGAGGGTGTGACGACCGTCCGCCATCAGGACCCGATCAGGGAACTGGAGCTGGAGGCGGCTTTCAAGCCCCTCGGCACGGCGAGGATCTTCCTGCA
The DNA here is from genome assembly GCF_042715295.1 of Streptomyces sp. NPDC058701. Classification (NCBI taxonomy): domain Bacteria; kingdom Bacillati; phylum Actinomycetota; class Actinomycetes; order Kitasatosporales; family Streptomycetaceae; genus Streptomyces; species Streptomyces sp. NPDC058701. Next base: position 53,809 of record NZ_JBHXSY010000025.1, read on the forward strand.
GTTGCGGCCTTGGGGGGAGGAGACCCTCGTCGTCTGCGACGAGCACCCCTTGCGCGGCCTCGGGGGCACCCTGCACAACTCCGCGGTGGAGGCCGTCCTCCAGCTCCGCCACCGCGGCATGCTCCCCCGCCTGGCGAAGATCGTGGAGGAAGGGCACGCGGACGTACCCCGCGCGCATCGTCTGCAGTCACGATCCATGTAACGGCCTCGGTGCCTCGACCACGGGCGGGTCCCCTGCCGACCGTCCCCGAACGGGGATGCCGGAGAACGCAGCTCCGCGCCGACGGAAAACCGTCGGCGCGGAGCACGGGGGCGCTGGTCACACGGTGGTTGGGAAGCGTTCCCAGACGCGGTGGGAGCCCATCAGCTGGGTGATCTGCTCCAGTACGACGCTGCCGTTGTCGCCTTGCACGACGCCGGACGCGCCGGCGGGGATGCCCGCGGCGGGCAGGATGCTGTCGGCGCCCGCCCAGTGACCGATGGGCTTGCCGTGGCGAAAGGCCTCGTTCAGAAGGAGCAGGAGCCTGGGGTCGGTGGCGGCAGGCTGGGAGTGGGCGGCCTTGGCATCGCGCGCGCCGTGGGCATCGCCCCCGGCGGAGACAGGGCCTGCCAGCAGGAGCGCGTCGAATTCGACGGAGCGGGCGGTGGCGAAGGTCCGCTGCACGGTGATCGGGTCGCCGTCGGTTGCGATCGTGCCTCCTGCCGGGGCGATGACGAGGGGGACCATGCCGGCGTCCAGGACGGCCTGGCGTACCGTTGTGACGCCGTCCAGGTCGGCGGCCGCGTCGGCCACGATTCCGACGATCCGGCCGTCCAGCGGCCAGGTCTGACCCAGCTGGGAGAGGGCGGGGCTCGGCTCCGGATCGGCGAGCCGGCCGGCGGCATCGGGCGCGGGCAGCCCCAGCCCCGCGGCAACCTGCTCACACAGCTGCGTGTCGATGTTGGCGAGGACGGACAGGGCCCTTTCCTTGATCGTCTGCTCGTAGCACTTGCCCAGCTCGAAGGTGTAGGCGGCGATGATGTGCTCGCGCTCGGGCGGGGTCATGCTGAGCCAGAACAGGCGGGGCTGGCTGTAGTGGTCGTCGAAGGATGCCGGGGCTTCGCGGATCTTGCGGCTTTCCGCGATGGGAGCGGGGACTTCGATGAACGCTCCGGTGTCGGCGCCTGCGAGGAAGGGGCAGCCTCCGTCGAGGCTGTTGGGCCGGTAGGGGGCGACGCCGCGGTGTACGGCGGTCTGGTGCATGCCGTCGCGGAGCATGTCGTTGACCGGGGCGTGGGTGCGGTTGATGGGCAGCTGTCCGAAGTTGGGTCCGCCGAGGCGGGTGAGCTGGGTGTCGAGGTAGGAGAAGAGCCGGCCCTGCAGGAGGGGGTCGTCGGTGACGTCGATGCCGGGGACGAGGTGGCCGACGTGGAAGGCGACCTGTTCGGTCTCGGCGAAGTAGTTCGACGGGTTGGCGTTCAGGGTCAGCAGCCCGATCGGCTGGACCGGTGCCAGTTCCTCGGGAACGATCTTCGTCGGGTCGAGGAGGTCGATGCCCGCGAAGGTCTGCTCGGGGGTGTCGGGGAACGTCTGGATGCCGAGTTCCCACTGCGGGTAGGCGCCTGCCTCGATGGCGTCGGCGAGGTCGCGGCGGTGGAAGTCCGGGTCGACGCCGGCGGCGATCTGTGCTTCCTCCCAGATCAGGGAGTGCACCCCCAGCTTGGGCTTCCAGTGGAACTTCACCAGGGTGCCGGCACCCTCGGCGTTGACGAGGCGGAAGGTGTGGACGCCGAAGCCCTCCATGGTCCGGTAGGACCGGGGGATGCCGCGGTCGGACATGTTCCAGAGCGTGTGGTGGGTGGCTTCGGTGTGCAGGGAGACGAAGTCCCAGAACGTGTCGTGGGCGCTCTGCGCCTGCGGGATCTCCCGGTCGGGATGCGGCTTGCCGGCGTGGATGACGTCGGGGAACTTGATCGCGTCCTGGATGAAGAAGACCGGGATGTTGTTGCCGACCAGGTCGAAGACGCCCTCTTCGGTGTAGAACTTCGTCGCGAAGCCACGGGTGTCGCGGACGGTATCGGCGGAGCCCCGGGAGCCCAGCACGGTGGAGAAACGGACGAAGACCGGTGTCTCCGCGTCCTTGGCCAGGAAGGCAGCCTTGGTGACGCCGGTCGCGGTGCCGTACGCCTGGAAGACGCCGTGGGCGGCGGCGCCGCGGGCGTGGACCACGCGCTCCGGGATCCGCTCGTGGTCGAAGTGCATGATCTTCTCGCGCAGGTGGTGGTCCTGCAGCAGGACCGGCCCGCGCGGGCCGGCCTTGAGCGAGTGGTCGGTATCAGGGAGCCGGGTGCCCTGCGCCGTGGTCAGGTACGCGCCGCTCTGCGCCATCCGGGCCTGCTCCGCCCCCGTGGGCTGGCCGGTGGGGCTGACCGTCTCCGGGCCGTGCTGGTCCGCCTTCGGCGGCAGCGGCTCGACCGGCTCCACCGGCTCCGTCAGCTGCGGGGACACCGGCGCCGGCTTGCCGGGAACACCGTCCTGCGGGCCGGGTGCGTCACCGCGCAGGGCACCCGCGACCTTTTCGGCCGCGGCCTTGATGGGATTCTGCTCGTTCACCTTTTCACTCCCTCATTCTTCGGATTACGGGTGAACCGGAGAAAGTCCTTGCAATCTGGCACATAGCAGAGCCGCAGTCTCGGGACTCGCCGCTGACCGTCTGCAGGACATGGCAACGTGCCGAGGCGGGGTACGCCGCCCTCCCCGGCGCGGAAGTTCCTCTTTGGGGGCGCGGATGACCACCGATTCCTCGCGGGCGCCTGCCGCGCCACCAGGCCCCGCTCGCGCCGCCGGCGGAGCCGTCTTGTCATCACCGGGCGGAAAGAGACGGGCATGCCGGTGACGGAGGCATGGATCCCAACCCCTCCGAGCCGGCGCACACTGCTGTCCGGGCGCTCGCCGCGCAGTGGACCATCAGCAGCACTCCCCCGGCCGCAGCACGGCCGGTGCGCCATCGCAGATGCGGTCCGGCAGCGCATGGCCGTCCAGCCCCGCGTCCCGGGCCCGGCGGGCACCGCGGCGCGGAGCCCGCGGGCAGGGAGCAGGAACGTAGGGCGGGTTACTGACCACCCCGCCGAAGGAGCCGCCGCCGCGGCAGGCGCGGCCACCAGTCCCACCCCCGCCGGGACGCGCGACCAGCACACGCCGCGGCCGCATACGTACGCTCCTCACGCCCTTGCGGCAGGCCCGGCCCGGCCCGCCTCTCCGCCGTAGGGCGCGGCTGCGCCGGCCGACCCGTACGGCGCCCCCTTGACCCCACCCCAGTACTGACCGGACGCATCCGACCGCCGGCTGTGCCCCGTCGGGGGCACTCGGCGACCGGGGGCGGGTCAGGGAGCCGTGTACCGAACGGCTTCGTTGACCGCCTCGTACGGAGAGGGCTGCGCCATCAGCACACACAGCGTGTAGACGGCGTCGTCCACGGCCCGGCGCGCGCCGGGGTCGCCCGGTGCCGCATACAGGCGGACCCGGGCGTCGAAAAACCGGGTGAGCGCCCGATCGGCATCCACCCGCGTCGGCATGAGAAACGACCCGGACCTGCGAGAACCGACCGGCCGGCGTGCAGCCCGCACCGCGTCGTTGAGGGCCTCCTCGATCGCCGCGGGTATGGGCGTACCTCGGGATCCGGCGACCATGGCCCGAGCCACCTCGATCTCCGACAGACCGGCCTGTACGGCCGCGGTGGACAGAGCCTGCTCGGCCAGTCGGGCCGGGCTGGGCACGGTCGCCATCAGCATGCCGACCGCCCACGACCGCGCCGACTCGGACACGGCCCCCGGCGCCCGCGGGATGCCGGACTCGTCGGTCCGGGGAGAAGCGAGCAGTTCGGCGGTCACGACGATCACATCCTTTCGACGGTCCGGCCCGGCGGCACGGTCTCACAAACCTTTGTGCCCGGAAACAAGCGCCATCCACGCCCCCTCCCCCGCTCGTCCCTGGACCGCTCCTACGAGCTGAAATCGAGGTGCACGCGCGCAGCTCTGCCGAGAGACGGCGGCGCGGCGGGTCGGGCGACGTGGGGCACGTACGGAGCCTGCAGGGCAACCGTTCCAAGGCCGGGCCGGAGATCGGGTCCCCCTGACGAGCAGACCGCGCGCCTGCCCCCGCGCGAGCAGAGCACGGTCGTGCATCCCACGCTCGTGTCGGGGCACGAGAGCTGAATGCATATCCTCCTGCTCTTCTTGCTGCCCCTCGGACTGGCGCTTGTCTTGTTGGCTGTAGCCGAACCCCAGCAACGCGGCAGGCACCGCCGCTGACACCGCCACGCGATCCCCCTGCAGAACACAACGCCGCCGCGTACACGGGCAGCGAGTCAGCGAGCTGGTCCCGAACACCCGCAAGTACGTGCCCGGCCGGCGCCGAGGAGACCTGGGTGCAGGGCTCGGCCAGGCGCAGACCCAGCCGGACTCGCGGACCGGGCCGCGGGCATGGCGCGGATGAGGGCGTTCAGCCCGGAGGAGTAGCAGGAATCGACGCGGCTGAGGCCCACGACGACGTCGGTGGGCCTGTCGTGTCTCCGGCGTGGGCCAGGGCTCCGAGGCGGGCCATCAAAGACGGGCGGAATCGCCCCGCGGGGGGGTTCAGGGCGGCGGGGGGCGCGTTCGGCGCGGGCGCGCGCCGAGAGCCTGACTGGGGCGGGCGCATGCCAGGGGCGCACCTCTGGCGGCGTGGCGCGCCCGCCTCGGACCGGTCGTACGATCAACCCTGGGCAGGCGGGCGTTGCGTGCGAGGGTCGTTGCGTACTTCGGCGGCCGTGTCCTGTCCGGCTTGACGCAGTCCGTCCGCGGTTTCATGGCCGGCGTGCTGCGCATGTTCGGTGGTCGTCGTGACGGCCTCCTGGGCCGTGCCCTTGACCGATTCGACGGCCTGGGCCACCGGTTCCTTCAGCTCGTCGCGGACTTCATGGGCGGCGTCGAGGGCGGTCTGCTTGACGGGTTCCAGCAGTTCGTCGGAGTGCTCGCGCAGGCGCTGACCGGCCTGTTCCTCCGCCTGGGTGGTCGGCAGCAGAGCTGCGGCGAGCATGCCGGCGCCGAATGCCATGAGGCCGGCTGCCAGCGGACTGCCCTGGGTCTGACGCTTGATCTGTGCGGGGGCCTGCTGAATGGCCTCCTGGGCGCTGCTGCCCGCTTCCCGGGCTGTTTCGCTGATGCTGTCGGCGGCCTGGTGCAGGCTGCCGGAGGTTCCCTGCGCGGTGTCCTGTGCGGTGCCCATGACGCGCTCCTTCACTCCGCTCACCCGGTGGCGCATCGAGTCGACCTTGCGCTGAGCCATCCTGCTCGGGGTCATCCTGTCGGCCAGGAGGTCGACGTTGCGCGCGAGGTGCGCACGCCGGTACTCCACGTCGGTCCTCAGCTCATCGGGTGTCGTGCCCATCGGGCATCCTCCTTCAAGGTCTCAACGGTCTGTTCGGGCTTGAGGTTGACGGCACGCAGGCGTTTGCGGCCCTTGGCGTAGAGGACGCCTCCCGCCACGGCCCACAGGGCGGTGACGATCAGGGCGGCCCAAGCGGGGTCCATCACGTTGGCGAGGGCGAAGACGACGGTCAGGCTGCCGAAGAGCAGCACTATGTGACCGGCGTAGCCTGCGCCGCCGAGCATTCCGACGGCCTTGCCTGCTTTCGTGGACTCCTGCTTTATCTCGGCCTTCGCCAACTCGATCTCGTCACGCACGAGTTGGGAGAGGTCCTGGCCGATCTCGCCGATCAGGTCGCCGAGGGAGGGTTCCTGTGCCGTCGGCGGGGGCGGCGCGGGCGCCGCCGGCCGTTCGTGGGAGGAAAGGGCCATGCTCAGATCCCTCCCCCGGGACGCGGGGAGCCGGTGGCGGGCGGGCTCGTCGGCGGGTAGGCCGGGGGCTCCGGGGTGACATGCGGCGGCTGCGACTGGCCGTAGGTGTCGAGGGGGTCCTCGTACCCGGCCGGTATGCCGCTGCGGTCGGCGACCGGAGGCCGGACTGGCTCAGGGGTGCCGGACCCTGGGGTCGGTCGGCCGGCCGATGAAGCGCTGCCGCTGTCGGCTGCGGGGGCGCCCGCGGTCTCCGAGGAGGCTGCGGCGCTGACGCTCTTCCCGGCGCGGGCGACGACGAAGCCGGCCAGTGCCGCTCCGGCGAGGAAGACACCGGGGCGGCGACGGGCGAAGTTCTGCAGGTCGCTGACCAGTCCGTCCGGGCCGCGCTTGTCCAGGTGGGAGGCGACCTGGTGTCCGCCGTCGGCCAGCTGACGTGCCACGTCCGCCATGGTGGAGTCGGGCTTGCCGTTCTCGCCCAGTTCCCGCAGCTCCTGCGAGAGGCGGCGTACGTTCTCCGCGAGACGCTGCGTCTGGGTCTCGGCCTGGCCGGTCAGCTGGGTCCGCAGCTCTCCGACGAGGTCACGGGCCTGCGCGGTCGCCTCGCCGATGACATTGGCGGCCTGTTCCTTGGCCGTCCCGCCTACTTCGGCGGCCTTGTCACCGACCAGAGAAACGCTCTCGCCGGCCTTCTCCTGCACCGTGTGTGCTGCTGCCGTCGTCCTGCTCTCGTCCTGACGGCGCGCATCCTCGAAGTCACTCAAGGCTCCTCCTGGTGAATGGCGGTGATGTGTCTCGAACAGTCGCCTGCCCTCCTTGCGCCGCCTCACTCACGCCTCACTCATATACCGAACTCATCGTGTGCTCATATCCACAGCCCCTGCCGGGAGCACCCGCCGCACGCACCGGGGGAACGCGGCCGCCGAAGGGGCCGCCGGGCATTCACTGCGTCGTCCGGCGGCCGGCCACGACGGTGGCGAGCGCGCCTTCGACCAGACCGCCGCGTAGTACGTGAGCTGGGATCCGGCGGGCAGATCGGTGGGGGCGTAGGCCGTGCCTGGGGGTGGCATCACGTTCAGGGTCGTGGCCAGCACGGCATGCCCGGCGCCTGCGGGCAGCAGGCTCGCCTCGCGGACGCCGTTGCCTCAGGGTCAACGACGGACGAGAGCGTGCATCCACGGCTCGCGGCTTGCGCCCGCGAAGAGCGGGGTGCGGTACAGCGTCCGAGGCCCCCGGCATCCAGAGGGCTACCAGGGCGGAAAGAGCGACCAGCGGACATGCCGGAAATCAGGATGCGGAGGGCAAGAGCCACTTGCCACCTAGTCGACGACGTCACTGGACCATCACTCACGGTCGCAGCCGCGAGTGACGGTTCGCGCCGTCTACCTGCCGGCCGCACGCCACCTGCGACAGCGTGGGACGTACGGCGCCATTGGCGAGACGCATCGTTCGCCGCAGGCAGCGCCGCTGTAGCCTGGGCCGTCACAGAAGGGCTGCCGGGCGGGCCTTTCACCGCCACATGATGCAGCCCTGATCGTTGGGATGGCGACCCCACTTCTACCCGTGCTCTGCGGCCCCCTCACGTGTCCTGTCGGGTAGCCGGGCCCGCACCAGCAGCGCGTGATCTGCGCCGAGGCCGGCACCAATGGCTACGCCTACCCGGCCGAGCTGTACCGCTTCGCACCCGGCCCGGTCGTTTCGGGCAGGCCCATCCTCGACGAGGGCCCCGGCCGGCCCGAGACGCGGCGGAAGGTGGTGGCCGCAGCCCTGGACGCCCCCGCCGACGTCCCGCCACCGACGGACCGCGAGGCCGTACGCGAGGACTACCTGCGCCGCGCCATCCCCGAGTGCCGGCCCCAGGCAGCCGGTGCGCCTGCGTCTGCCGTTCCTGTGCTCCGGCGGTCGTGGTGGCAGCGGCTGCCGCGGGCTACTACACGCTCCCCTTTCGACCGTGTCTGACCCAATGCGTGGCGACGGTGCTCGTCCTGGGCCTGCGGGCGACCGGCGGACTGATGGCCTCTTCCTGCTGCTGTTCGCGGACACCTGGGGGCGTGACCGAGGTACGCGCCAAAGAGCCAATGAGATGATCTTGCAGCTCTGAGCGCCCGGCCCCCATATTCCAGGGCGACACGCGCTCGTTCTGCCAGCGGCAGAACACCGGCCGGACCGGGCCCGACGATCACTACGCTCCCGCCTCATGACGACGATCACGACGCGTACGGTCGAGTACCCGGCGGACGGTTTGACGATGGTCGGGCACCTCGCGCTCCCTGCCGGTACCGACCGTCGGCCCGCGGTGCTGCTCGGACCGGAGGGCATGGGACTCGGCGACGTCGAGCGGCGCCGGGCCGACACGCTCGCCGAGCTGGGATACGTGGCGCTGGCCTTCGACCTCCACGGCGGGCGCTACGTGGGCGACCCCGAGGAGATGCTGGCCCGTTGCCTGCCGCTGCTCGCCGACCCCGACCGGATGCGGGGCATCGGCCATGCTGCACTCGACGTGCTGCGCGCCGAACCGCGAACCGACCCCGACCGGATCGCCGCCATCGGCTACGGCACCGGGGGCGCCATCGCGCTGGAACTCGGGCGCGACGGCGTCAACCTGCGCGCGATCGGGACGGTCAACGCGACCACCGCGGGGCGACCGGGCGAGGCAGCACGCATCCGATGCCCGGTGTGGGCCGGGGTCGGGTCGGAAGACCCGATCATGCCGCCCGCACAACGGAACGCGTTCACCGCCGAGATGCAGGCCGCGGGCGTCGACTGGCGCCTCACGGTCTACGGCGGCGCCCTGCACGCCTTCCACCACCCGCCGGTCGACCACCCCACGGTCCCCGGCGTCGGCTACCACCCTCAGCACGCCAAGCGAGCCTGGCGCGACGTCGTCGACCTGCTCACCGAGTGCCTGCCCGTGACAGAGGATCCGGGGGCATGACCCGGGCAAACAGCCTGGCGCCAGAACCACATTCGGGCGGTACTCGAGCGCGGAGAGGCGTCCGCGGCTGCCGCAGTACATACCGGATTTGCTGCGACGGAACCCCTGCCGTGATCGTGACGGTCTGTGGCGGTCCGTTCCGGCCGGTAGAGCGAGGATCACGCATGTACTGCGGCTTCACTGCACTGACCACGTGCGAAGTCGCATCAAGATCACGCTCCTTGTCCGCCTCGCTCAACAGGGACGATGCCATGTACTTCACCGTGACCGTCTTCACCACCGTCGGCTTCGGCGACAACGTGCCCGTCTCGCACACGGCGCGCTGCTGACCACGTGCCGGGTGGCGGCCGATCTCAGAAGCCGCTTTTCCGAAAGTCATGGTCAGGGCCGTCCGGATCAGGCCGGAACGACGTCAGTCCTCCACGCCACCCGAGCGGCCTGAGCCGTGAATCCCTGACCCCCGCGTCCGCTCAAGCCCCGTTCACCTGGCTGGCGGCGAGCTGTGGCCGACCGCGGACCTCCGGGTGAGGGTGGTGGGGTACGGGCGAGGCCCGTCCAGGGCCCGACCCGTACGCAGGGCTCAGAACTGCCGCCACCCATCCCTTGCGGAGATGACGATGTCGCACGCCAACGAGGTCAGGATCCCCTTCGTCTTCTGCTCGTCGCCGCAGGCGCCCGGGAGCCAGGGCGTCGACAGGGTCAAGATCCTCTGGGCTGGGGAAGAGATCTGGCAGGGCGAAGCCGGGACCGGTGAGACCAACACGCCCGAGGTGACCAGACCCCTGCTGGGGTCGGGCACGCTCGCACTGGCCGTGAGGCCGGCGGCGGAGGGCAGCGTGTGGGATGTCATCGGCTCGGTGACGCTGAGCGACGCGGATGTGGGGGCAGGCATCCAGACCGCACGATTCGTGAAGAGCGGCGCGGACTACGAGCTCTCCTACGAGGTGGCCATGGACGTCACCGGCGACCGATCCTGACCACAGGGCCAGCCCATCGGCCACCCACCAGATCTCCTGGACGGTCGACAGATGAAATCCCCTGGGCGGGGTATCGGCTACTGGCGGAATCAGCCGCGCCGGTTGCTGCGGGCGATGGCTACTTCTGAGTCACACCCATGATCGGGTAGCCTCCGGAACCGCTTGATCCGCTTTCCGATGCCCGCCCCACAGGAGGACTCATGCCTGCCCCCGTCGCCGCCACGACCGCCACCCTCCCAGGAGGCAGATCGGGCGAGGACGCCTCCGCCTCCCACCGCAAGCTGCGAGGCGGTGACCACGCGTTCCACAGCGTCGGACGCCGGCGGCCGGCTCGCATATCGACGGGAGGAGCGCCGGTCTCTTGAAGTTCCGGATCGGACGCCCGACACACCCGTCCACACACCCGCCAGCACACGCACACACACACGCACACCCCCACCCGGACCCGGAGGGCTCCGGTCCCGCCGTTCCCGCCCAGGCCGCCGCCGTCGGCGAACCGGCCGGCGCCGAGCCGCCGCTCTCGGCCCACGAAATCGCCCTCATACGGGCTTCCGTCTCCGTCGTGGAGCCGTTCGCCGCGGACATGACGGTCTATTTCTATGCGATCCTCTTCGCCCGCTACCCCGAGGTGCGTCCGATGTTCCCGCCGGGAATGGACGCCCAGCGCGGGCGCCTGCTACGCGCGCTGCTGCGCATCGTGGACCTGGTCGACGACCCGGAGCGCCTGGTCAGCTTCTGCGGCCACCTGGGTCGCGACCACCGCAAGTTCGGCACCCTCAGCGCGCACTTCCCCGCCGTGGGCGAGTGCCTCCTCGCCGCTCTGGCCCGCTACGCCGGCCCCGCCTGGACCGCGGACATCTCCGCGGCCTGGACCAAGGCGTACGGGCTGGTCGCCGACGTCATGATCAGCGCTGCCGAGCAGGACGAGGCCCAGCGGCCCGCGGTGTGGCCCGCCACGGTGGTGCACAAGGTCCTGCGCGGACACGGCATCGCCGAGGTGACCGTACGGCCCCACATGCCGTACCCGTACGCGGCCGGCCAGTACGTCAGCCTCGAAACTCCCTGGTGGCCCAAGCAGTGGCGCTACTACTCGCCGGCCAATGCACCCCGTCGGGACGGCACCCTCACCTTCCACGTGCGCGCGGTGAGCGGGGGTTCGGTCAGCGACGCGCTCGTACACCGCTCCGCCGTCGGAGACGTGGTCCAACTCGGCGCACCCATGGGGGACATGGTGCTGGACGCCGCCGTCCACAGCGACCTGCTCTGCGTGGCGGGCGGCACCGGTCTCGCACCGATCCGCGCGATCGTCGAGGAGGTGGCCCGTCGCGGCGGACGGCACCAGGTCGATCTGTTCCTCGGGGCCCGTACCGGCGCCGAGCTGTACGGGGTCGACGACATGCTCCGGATGGCGCAGCAGCACCACTGGCTGTCCATCAGGGGCGCCGTCTCCCACGAGCACATCCCCGGCATCCGGGGATCCCTGCCGGAGGTTCTCGCCGAGTACGGGCCGTGGTACCAGCACGACGTCTTTCTCAGCGGGCCGGCCCCGATGGTGGTCTCCGCGAGCAAGACGCTCACGCAGCACGGCACTGCGCCCGACCACATCCACCACGACCCCTTCGAGACCCCCGTTCTGTCCGCTTCCTGAGACACACCCGCGCCGAACCTGCCAGGAGAACGCCCCCGTGACCTTCCCCCCGCCCGCTTTCGGATCAGCAGGTGAACACCGGCTGCAGCAGCACCTGGGCAGCGCCGACCGCGCCGCACGGTTCTACGACCAGCAGGTGCACCCCCGTCTCACGGCCGAGATGCAGGAGTTCATAAGCCGCCAGAGCATGGCCTTCCTGGCCACCGCGGACTCTCGCGGGGAATGCGACGCCAGTTTCCGGTCGGGTCCTCCCGGCTTCGTGCACGTGCTGGACGAACACACCCTCGCCTATCCGGAGTTCCGGGGGAACGGCGTGCTCGCCAGCGCCGGCAACATGGCGGAGAACCCGCACCTCGGCATGCTCTTCGTCGACTTCACGCACGACCACGTCGGCCTGCACGTCAACGGCGTCGCCCAGCTCCACCTGGACGCCGACCTCCGCTCGGCGCACCCCCGCCTGCCCCAGGACATCGCGCCGGGCCGCGCACCCGAGATGTGGGTCCGCCTCACCGTCGAAGAGGCCTACATCCACTGCTCCAAGTACATACCGCACCTGGTGCCGGGCCCCCGCCCCGCCCACCCGGCCGAACGGCCGAAGGACGCGGACTACTTCACCGCGCGGGCTGCGCAGGAGTCCCGCCCTACCCGGTAAGCAGGGGGAACCTTACGACGCGCGTGGCACCGGGCGGGGCCCGGAGGGCCGGAGCCAGGCCCGCGCCGGCGTGGGCGGGACCGGGCGTGGGCGGGACCGGGGCCGGGCGACGGCCGGGCCGGGCGGGGCCGGGGTACCGGGCGGAGGGCACCAGGCGGGGCCGGTCCCGCCCACCGCGCCGGTCCCCCGGAGCGGCACATCGCCTGCTCGTCACGCCTGCCCCACAGCCTGGCCACTAGCCCGTTTCGTCCGGTTACTGCCCGGTTCCGCGGCCCCCTCGTACTCACCGCTCACGAACCTCCCGGGTGCGTCGGCGCAGTACGTAGCGCCTCCGCCGCTACACCCGGGGCCGGGGCGTCCACCGCCATCCCGACTTGCGCTCGGCGCTGCAGTCTGCCGCGGGACCGGCCGGCGGCATGGTCGTCCGGTTCGCCTGCCGGGGCCCCTCTGCACGGGCCCCGGCCGCGTGCTGGTGAGCGCGCACGATCGTGGAGTCCACCGAGACGGTCCAGTTCAGGTCGTCGTCGGCGTCGGCCCGGACCACGAGTGCGGCGAACACCCGTTCCCAGATGCCGTCGACGGCCCACGTCCACAGCCGGTTGCATACGCCTCGCCAGTTGCCGTACCTCTTCGGTAGGTGAACCCACTGCGATCCGGTCTGAAGCCGTCGAGGGGCATGGGCGCTGGATCCGGATGCGAGCCACGGTTGCCAATGTGCTCGTCCGCGCGGTGAGACGGACGCAGTCCAGGACCTGCAGGTCCTGGACTGCTGTGGTGCGCCCCGGTGGCACCCGCCGAACGTACGACAGGCTGTCGGCCCGCCGTTCGGCGTCTCGCCACCTTGGACCTTATCCACGGCCGCCCACGTGGGAGGAGGCTGGGCAGGTCTACCGCGCCGCCATAGTGGTCAGTGCGTGGCGGTGTTGCGGAGTGTGAGGGTGGCCTGCGCGGCGTCGGCGAGGGTGGTCGACGGCACGATCCGGACCGCGCCGAAGGTGGTGGCGTCGCTCCAGGCGCACACCGCCTGGTCGCCGTCGAGGCCCTGGGAGAGGCCGCAGGCGAGACCCCCGCCGTACTGGCCCGGGTCGAAGCGGGTCACGTCGTGGGCTTTCGCACCGGCGAAGTAGTTGAGGAACTCCTGGGAGATCGAGTTGGTGGCCTTCTCCTCGCGGATCTGTGGGTACCACTCGGCGCTGCGGACCATGACGAGCAAGTCGAGGTTCTCGTCCCCGTCCTTGTCGTAGTAGCCGGTCTTCATTCCCTGGGGTGGTTTGCGGCCCGCCAGCACCGCTGCCTCGGTTTGCTTCGCGGCCTCGCCGGTCATCAGCCGGAACTCCCCGAAGCTGTCCGGCAGAACGACGGTGCGCGACGTGTCGGCCTGTCCACCCTGGCTATCGGAAACGGGCCCGGTCTCCACTGCTTCGGAGGCTCGGGGTTCCGGGTTGTACGCGGCCACGGCCTGTATCCCCGCGCCCACCGCGATCAGCGCTGTAAGACCGATGATGATCAGTCGACGCCTCCGTTCCTCGTGAAGGGTGGCGGCATGGTCGCCCCCCGCCGGGGTCGACGGCGCGCGCCAGGACCGGGTAAGTCGCCAGAGCAGCACGATGGCGACGCCGAAAATGGAGAGAACGCCGGTCACTCGCCCGATGGCAAAGCTCTGGGAGGTTGTGTCCACGTAAGCAACAATCACCTCGGCATCGTACGTGCGATCGAAAGCCTGGTGGATCACGATTCGGCACCCCCCACGATGGTCAACTACCGGGTGTGAGGTGGGTGTGTCCTCAGCTTGTCGTGTTGGTCCACCATCGAACAGTGCTCGAGTTTGTTCGGGGTTTCTCCTGTTCACGGCGTGCCAGTGGGGCCGCGGCTTGATCCTGCGAGAAAAGGTCGGCGGGGCATGGAGGGGCCAGCGGCAGGACGGAGACCTGGATGTCCTGGTCATGCTGGACGCTGGGTACGACGCACCCCGCATTGCCCATCTCTTGGCCGACCTGCCATCGAGGTGCTGGGCCGGCTCCGGTCGGACCGGGTGATGCGCAAGTCGGTCCCGCTGCTGTGGATCTGCGCGCCGCAGGGTGGACGTCCGCCGAGGCATGGCGGTGAGTTCGTCTTCGGCCAACCCGAGACCTGGGGCGAGGTCACCGCGGTGACCGTGACCGACACTGACCGGTACGGGACCGCGACCGCGCAGGCGTGGGACCGGCTGCACCCCCGGCTGACGCGTCGGGCAGCGTGGGCGATCACGGGGGCCCGTTGCCGATCATCGAGAGCCCTGTGATCCGGTTGACGGTGGCGAAACTGCCCAGCGGCGGGGTGAACAAGCCCGTCTGACTCTGGTGGTCCGGCACAGCCGCGAGCGCCCAGGACGTGGATCGGTGCTGACAGGCGTTCATGCGAAGGTACGACGTGGAGCACACGTTTCGGCTGCTCAAGGAGACCCTCGGATGGGCCCGCCCCAAGCTCCGGGACCCCGCCGCGACCGACCGCTGGACCTGGATCGTCCTGGCCGCACACGCCCAACTCCGTCTCGCTCGCCCGCTCGCGAGAGACCTCCGACGGGCGTGGGAGCGGCCTGGGGAACCGAACAGACTCACCCCGGCCCAAGTGAGGCGGGGTTCAGGAACCTGTGGGCGAAGACGGGCACGCCAGCCGGTGCACCGCAACCCACCACTTCCGGCCCCGGTCGCCCGCTCGGCTCGAAGAACCGACAACCCGCCACCCGCTACGACGTCGGACGAGTCTTCGCCACCGGCGAGTCCTACGCTCGCCCCGCGCGCCACAAGCAAGGAACCAAGCTCCGGCGCACTGGCGCGACGAGCCGTTCCGACGCCTAATCCTGGGTGCGAAGCCGTCCCCGGATCTGGCATGCTGGCCCCGTGAACAACAAGATCAGAAAGGACGATGCCGCGTAATCGGCCGTCCCAAGTCCGCGCCTCCGGACGTCACCCGAGGCGGCAGACGCATGAAACACCAACACCTGGGCTGCCGCGTGGCTCGGGCAAGCTTGCCGCAGCGGTTTCCCGCCTCGAGCACGATCGGCTCTGGCCTGGGGCGATAGCCCAGGCCTTGCAGCAGTGGTCGCGAACAGCCCACCGCCCCAGTCGTGCTCTCGCCGGCGGTTGCGGTTGCCCTTTGTGCAACCCTTTCTACACAACTGACGAGCGGGGCGTTCTGGATGCGGCCATGCACTCTCTTCCGCCACAGGCGGCGCGTGAACTGCGGCGTCTGGTGAAACCGCTCGATGACCTCTACATCGCCAAAACCTGGCCCGACCCCTTCGCCTCGCCCGACGAAGGATGGTGGGTAAGACGCTGTTGGGGATAGGCCTCCGTCGATCGCTGCCCCAGCACCATTGTCTGCCCAGCAGAGTCGTTGAACGGCAAGCTCAATCCAGCGCGCCGCAGCACGCACGTCCCGCACACCTGGCCGGGTGCCGCCCGCTGTCGGCGGGCAGAAACGACGGCTTGCGCCGAAGCCTGTTGCCCCGCCGGAACCCCAGGGCCGGGACTCTGCCGACTGGCCCCGGGGCACGGCATCTCGCTCCGGGGCTCCGTCAGGCCGCCGTGTCTCGGAGCAAGGGCTGCTCACTCTCGAAGCCCAGGCTCGGGAGCGGCGGAAAGGTGCCGATCCGGCGGCGCGATCCCATCTTTTGCCGACGATGCGCAACCGTTCCGCCGTTCTTCATGTCCCACCATGCAGGAGCGACCAACTCCAATGACCACCAGGGGGAAACATGAGATTCACCCGTTCCGTCCTTACCACCACCGCATTCGCCGCCCTGGCCCTGGGGGCCACGACCGCGCTGGCGGCGCCCGCCACCGCCGCGCCCAACACCACGCCGCAGAAGGTGTGCGGAAGCGCCTACAAGACCGTGAACTCGGCCGCGGTCGGCTCGCTGGGCACCGTCTACCTGACGTACAACGCCTCGAACGGCAAGAACTGCGTCGCGACCATCCGCAACAACCCGGGCGCGGCTGTGGACATGGCCCTCTGGATCGAAGTCCACGCAACCTCGGCGCGGGGCGAGGACTACGGCCGGTACACGTCGTACGCAGGCCCGGCCTACGTGTACGGCAAGGGCCACTGCGTCGACTGGGGCGGGGGCATCAGCAACGTGCACGTGCAGGTGTACAACTCCAACTGTGGCGCGCGCAAGGAGCAGCGGGTCACCGAGGTTCGCTGACCCTGAGCTCCTCCTGACCGCGATGTCCTGTGGCGTCGTACGGTCGTCGGGGGCAGGACCTACGACCCGACGACCGTACGGGAACCGCCGTGGTCCGGCTCGCCCCGGCAGACTCGCCGAGTTCTGCCGGGGCGAGGGCGCGTTCGGCCCTCGGGTTCTCGACCGTCGTAGAACTGGCCTGCTCGCGACGGTCTGTGAGCGCCAGGGCAACATCGATGAGGCGGCCGTACGGCAGCTGGCGGAGCTGCTGGAGGAGAATGGTGACGTGGAGGCAGCGATCGCCCTGCGGGTCAGACGGCACCGTGACCCGGGACCCTCACTCGGTTCACGAGCTCACGCAGCTCCTGGCCAGGCACGGCCGGGGGCTCAGAAGCGATCGCTGTGATGGGGTGCAGGCCGACGCTGTCCGAGCTCGGACTAGAGCAGCATGAGTGAAGTCTGCTGATGCGTGAGACCTCACGGTGACTGATCGTCAAGTCGTCGGCGAAGCCTGGGTATGGGAAGAACGGCTTTGAGACGGAAGCGCTGCCACGATCGGGTGGTCCCGTCCGACCGGACCGAGCTTCGCACTGCTGCCGGGGGCCCCGAGGTCGGAGAAGAACTCGGCGTTCACGGTGTTGAAGTGCTGCCAGTCCTGCGGGGTGTCGTCCTCGAAGAAGATCGCCTCGACGGGGCAGACCGGCTCGCAGGCTCCGCAGTCGATGCACTCGTCCGGCTGGATGTACAACATGCGCTCGCCCTCGTAGATGCAGTCGAGAGGGCACTCATCGATGCACGCCTTGTCCTTGACATCCACACAGGGCAGAGCGATTACAAACGTCATCGAACTGACGTCCTCTCCAGGTGGTTCCCACTGGCCATTCCGCCGTGTCGCATTGATCTCGGTGGCCAAACGGATCGGCATCCCGTTGCAGGACCTGCGAGAGGCGTTCGCTGACGTGCCGCTCGACCGCCCACTGAGCCACCAGGAATGGCAGCGCGCATCGCGGAGCTGGAAGCGTCGGCTGGAGGAGCGCCGACAGACCATCGAGCGGCTCGAGGCCGAACTCACCGGATGTATCGGATGCGGATGTCTCTCCATGAAGGCATGCGCTCTACTGAACCCCGGAGACGCGCTCGCTCAAGACGGTGTCGGCCCCCGACGGCTGTGAGACGGAGCATCGCGCCAGGAGACCGGCGCGGGAGATCGTTCAGCCTCAGCGCCCACCGCTCAGACGTCGTGGCCGGGGTTGTCATCGTGCTCGGGGTCGTGCAGGCGCCGGTCGAGGTCGTCGGTCCAGTGGCGGGCCCAGGTGCGCAGCCCGGCGGTCTGGTCCTCGGTGAGTCCGTAGGCGGCGAACTCGTCGCCGTCCGCCCAGTCCGCTCCCGCCAAGCGGTCGCGGAGGCCCTGGAGGCGGAACTCGCCGCGGCCGTGTCGCTCCCCGAGGCGTTCGAGCTCGGTGGTGGTGCGGTGGCCGGAGGCGGCGTGGACGTCGATGAAGTCGCGGACCGCGCCGCGGTCGGCCAGGGCGCGGACCTTCCTCCCGGCGCGGCCCAAAGGAGCGGCATTGCGGCGGGTCGCTGCTCACGGCCGGCCGGGCAGCAATGCGGTGGCCAGGAGCTTTTCGGCGGCACCGCTGATGAACCGGCGGGTGTCCTCCGGGTTCAGAGCCTGGGCCTGAAGGTGCTCGTGCATGACGCTGTAGTGCTGCACGTCGGATCGTTTCTCCAGGTAGAGGTCGCTGGTGAACCGCTCCAGATACACCGTTCCCACCCCGGGTGCGTCCGCGAAGTGGAGGATGGAGAACTGCCCAGAGAGGCCCGGGTGGGCCCCCGCCCCGTGCGGGAGGACCTGCACGGTGATGTGGGGCTGCCCGCCGAGGTGGTTCAGGAACTCAAGCTGTTCGCGCATGATGTCCGGGCCTCCGACCACCCGGCGCAGCGCGGACTCGTCCACCACGGCCCATAAGCGGAAAGGCCGGGCCGGATGGTGGGCCCGGTGCTGACGGCGCAGTCGGACCTCCAGGCGCGTGGCGATATGTTCAGCCGTGGCCAGGGGGATCGTTTCCTCGATGACCACGGCCGCGTAGGCGGGCGTCTGCAGCAGGCCGGGGATCACCAGAGGCTCGTAGGAGCGGATGGAGGCGGCCGCCGTCTCCAGGCCGATGTAGACGGCGTAGGGGACTTCGCCGTAGGTGACCCACCAGCCCTGCCGCTCCGATTCACGGGCCATCCGCATCAACGAGTCGATGACCTTCTGGTCGGATACTCCGTAGAGGACGCACAGATCCCGCACATCGCGGGGCTTGATGGCACGGCGGCCGTTCTCCAACTGACTCACCTTGGGCTGGGAGATCAGCAGTTGCTCTGCGACTTGCGTACTCGTCAAGCCGCTTGCCAGACGGAGCAGGCGCAGTTCCGCACCCAGCCGGCGTCTTCTGATAGTGGGGTTTGCGTTCACCGCCACGAACGGTCTACCTCCGGCTCGGAACCTTCTCTGCCGGCCGCGAAGACGCCAGGGCCGGGCCCGGCCGAACGCGTTCGCCGTGCAGAAACGATCAACGAGTCTTTCTGCGCGGCGTCACCCGGCGCGAGCCGGGCTCACCCAGGCAGCCCCAACGAGCAGCCGACTGTGCGTCTCCCTCTCCGCGCGGGGACAGTTTCCCACCAGAAGGAAATGCCTGGCCGCGCTACGGTCAGCCGTCCGGTTCGGGGGTACGGAAGCGGGCATTCCCACGGCGTACTCCCCCGGCATCCGGGTGCGGGTGTCGCCGCCGTCACCGCGCACGCCCCGCGGCGCTGGCCGGAGCGGCCTGCTGCCGGTGGGCGGGGATCGGGGCTTCCGCCGGAGCCGGCTGCCAGTGCCTCACACTCCTTACCCTTGCGGTTCGGCGCCGGAGCACCGAGCCCGGCCTCCTTCAGGGGTCACTCCACCACGTTCCGGCAGCGTGGTGGCCGGGCAGTCCAGGACGATGCCCTTGACCCCGTACGCGGACCCGCCACCGTCCAGGACCGCGAGCGGCCCGCGCCGACCGGGCGCGGCGGCGATGATCGGAACGACCCGTTTGCGGGCCGGGCGCCGCGTCGACGCCGCGGGCCGGGCCGCGGGCGCCGACGTCCGACGGCGACGGGCGACAGTGACGGCGGGCGGGGCGGCGGGTGCTGGAGGGCCGGGCGGCGAAGCGCCCCGCCCCGGCGGTCCGGCCCCCGCCCCCCTCCGCTCCCCTCCCCTCCCCTCCGGAGGCTCCCACCCGCCGCACCTGGTCCTGCCTGCGCCGCAGCCCAGGCTCAGGCGGCGAACGGGTCGGTGTGGCCTGGCAACTGCTGCCCCGGGCGCAGGAACCGCTGGCTGCCCCGTTCGTCGCGCACCGCGAGGAACCCGGCGCCCGTCAGCCGCTGTGCGATCTGACCGCGGCGGATTTCGCCGACCTTGAACGCCACGGTGATGAGCAGCGCGACCGCCCCGCCGGAGGCGAACGCTTCGACCGGCGACCTGTCGATGAGCAGGAGGACGGTCAGGACCGCGCAGGCGAGGTAGCACATCACCTTCTGGCTCCGGCCGGCGACGTACTGGGCCATGACGTCGAAGCTGATGAGGTCCTTCAGCACGGCCACGGCAGGGACCGCTTCGGGGAGCGGCTGCAGCGAACCCTGCCCCAGCCCCGGCACTGTCCCGCCGTTGCCCGCCTGCGGATGGGCGGTGATGGTGGCCGCCTCGCGGACGCGCGCGTCGGGCTGCGGGTCACGGTACATCCGGACCTGGACGAGCGAGTTCTTGAACCCGGTCCTGTACGCCACGCCGTACGTATAGCCGTACTGCTCCGCCACGTACGCCAGGGCGGCCGCCTTCGATGTGGAGCCCTGCGGGGCTATCTCGACGATGGCCTGCTGACGGGCGATCTGCTGGAGCAGCCTTGCTGTGTGACGTTCTACGGACATCCTGTTCCCCGCCCCCTGAGACCCCGCGCCCGGGGCCGACCGGCGCACAGCCTAGAGGACGCCGATCGGCAACGCGCGGCCCCCCGGCCCTGGACCGCGACAAGGACTCGGGATCGCCGTGGCCGTCGTCCACACCGTCGCCGTCCGCCGCGGACCCACCGCACTACGCGCCACCACCTCGATCATCCTCACCGACGGGTGGAGGGACCGGGACGAGCAGGCTGACAGGACCGTCCCCGGATCGGAGACCTGGCGCACCTGTGCCTGCATCGATACCGGACGCCTGACATCGGTACCACCGCCACCGATGCAGTCCGGGAGTGCCGTGGGACGGGGGGAGCCCGGGTCAGGGGGCGGTGGGGTCGATGTCGAAGGTCTTGTCGGCGCCCGTGACGGCCAGCAGGCGGGCCACCTGGGTGCACGGGGCGGCCAGGCGCAGGGCGCGGCCGGATTCGCGGGCGACAAGCATGGCGCGGATGAGGACGTTCAGCCCCGAGGAGTCGCAGAAGTCGACGCGGCTCAGGTCCACGACGACGTCGGTCGGACCGCCCGGATGGGCCAGCGCCCCCAGGAGGGCGGTACGCAGGGCGGGTGCCTGGTCCACGTCGAGTTCGCCGGTCGGTCGGACCACGATCACCTCGGCTCGTATCTCGGTCTCCACTGACTGCGGCTCGATGGTCGCATCCGTCGCCATGCTGGATCTCCTCTAAGTCGACAGGTCCTGGTGACCGTACTTGAGGATCTTCCTCGGCGGCCACGGCCGGGGTGCACTCACGCGAGGACAGCTGGGGAACCTCGCCAAGGTCACCGAAGAGGACTGGTTCCGGGCGGAACGCCGCCCGCACCACGGGATGACCCGCAGTCCGTCCTGTTGCTGACGCATGGACACAATCAGCGCGATTCCGGCTGCCCGTACAGAAGTGGGCGGCCCGCTCGCCGGAATCCCTTGTGGCGAGCCGCTCTTGCCGCTCGCCACCACCGACGGGCTCGGCGATGTGGAACTGCGCTCCGAGGTCGTACGGGAGCACCGGGACGCGCGGACGGCGGACCGAACGGGCAGCGTCCGGCGAGCGGCCGGTCGGGCGAGCGGGCGGTGAGTCTGGAAGGGTATCCCTCAGCCTCATCGCCGCCGACTCGGCCCGCCCCCACCCCCCAGAACCGGGGGGGCGGAAGGTGTTGTGGGTGAGGTCACACATCGCCCTCTCCTGTGGTGCCGTGACGCAGCGCCAGGTGATCATGGAGTGGGGTTCGCGCGACGGGGGAGGCTCGGTAGACGCATGAGGGCGCCTTCACCGAGGTGCTCCTCCCCGCCCTCATGGCCGGTTCGGCGTGAACGGGCCCGGCGACTCCGACGGCAACTCCTCGCAGTGCCCGGCGGGGTCTGCGGCGGCCGGTGTCTTCTCCCCGCAGCTGGCCGAAGCGCTGATCGACGGCCGCTGAGCGAAGCCGTGTCGAGTTCGCACCCCGGCCATCGCCCCGCCCTCAAGGAAGTGGGCTTCACTCCGTCCCCGAGTAAGAAGCCGTTGCCATACCGATCATGGGGACTGTCGATCGAACGGGCGTCTCGACCGGGTGATCGCGGCCACTGCCCGGCATGGGAGCGGGGCCTGCGGTTTACGGGGAAAATCCAGGGGAGCGGGCGGCCGCGCGCTGCTACGGTCAGGCGCTATGAGCTGGCTCCCCGATAACTTCGTCCATCCCGTCCTGGTACCGCTGCCGGGCAGTGGTCATCACCTGCGGCCGATCCGGGAGGCGGACACCCCCCTCGACTATCCGGCCGTGATGGGATCGCGCGAACGGCTGTGGACCATCTTCGGCCCAGTCTGGGGCTGGCCCGCGGCCACCATGACCTACGAGGCCGACCAGGCCGACCTGTTGCGGCACGAGAAGGAGATCGCCGCACACCAGTCTTTCAACTACGCGCTGTTCGACGAGGCGGAGACAGCTCTGCTCGGCTGCGTCTACATCGACCCACCGGAGAAGGCCGGCGCGGACGGAGAAATCTCCTGGTGGGTGGTGGACGAGCTGGTGGACAGCAAGGTCGAACAGGCTCTCGACGAACTGGTGCCGCAGTGGATCGCCGCCGACTGGCCTTTCAAGCAGCCGCGCTTCCTCGGCCGGGAGATCTCCTGGTCGGACTGGCTCGCCCTGCCGAAACACCCCGACGCGTAAGTAGCTTGTGTCGTATTGCTCTGGGAGCGTGGTGCTCGAACGGCCGTCCCGATCGGGTGGGCGTCGGGTGCTAGGCGCACGCGAGGAGGCCTCCTGATCAGCTCGCCGGTATCGAATCACCGAGCATCAGGAGGCCTTGGTGTCGCAGTCCTGCGTGCCGATGGCCGCGCTCGGCTCTGCCGTGCCGGTGAGGTCGTCAGCTTCGCTGGGGCTCCACCATCATGGACCTTCCCATGCGCTTGCCCTGTGCGTCGAAGACACCGATCCGGACCGCGTCCGTGGCACGCTGAGGCCACTGGGTATACGCCTCACCGATCGCCTGGGCCTGCACGTCGGGGTGGTCCTCCTTCGGGTTCAGGTCGGTGTGGATGTAGGCGTACACCGTGTCTCCCTCCACCACGCGCCGCACCGCCTTCACGTTTCTCACGACGGACCAGTCCGCGTTGTTCTTGAAGGCTGCCCATGTCTGGAAGAGTTCGCCGTCCCTGGCCTCGTCCTGGTGGTAGAACCCGTGGGGCTGGGGTGTGAGACGGTCGGGCACGGCGAGGTCTCCCTTCGGACGGGTCTCCAGTGAGCATCCGGCCAGTGCAAGGAGGGATGCGGTCAGCAGCAGACGGCGTGTGATCAAGGCGGACTCCTCGGGTGCAGGAATGGGAGAGCCCCCACACCGTAGTCAGTGCCGGGGCTCGGGCAACCATGGGGTGCCGCATGGTCAGTTCGTCGGCCCGGACCCCGGTGGTGCGGGTCCGTGGCCGTTCCCGCAGACGGAAACCCAGCGCCGCACTGACCTGCTACGAGCCCTGCCACCGGTCCGGCCGGTCTACTGGCGTAGCCGGAACGAAGGCCGGCGCGACGGGCGCAGGAGCTTCTCCCGGCACGACTACCGGGGCCGCGCCTGCGGTTGGCCCCGACCGCCACGAAGTACCGCGGACTGGCGCAAGGAGCAGACACGCTCAAGGCACCGCCCGGGTGGGCGGGTCCTTGAGCAGGCAGGACAGGTCAGACGTCGACCGGGCCCGCTGTCCGTCCCGCTCGGTGCCGAGCGGGGCGTGTGCCCGTGGCCGGCTTCGTCCTTCCACGACAGCTTCCGCGAGAAGGTCGAGGGCCTGGTGGAGGCGAAGGCAGCCGGGGAGACGGCAGAGAAGGCCGACCGGCGGCAACCCCCGAGCGGCGCCGTCGACCTCTTGAGGCCCTGCGCGTCAGTGGCGAGCCGGTTTGGAGTGCCATGGGCACCGAGGGGAAAGGCCGCCTTCCCAGGGCGTCCGGGGTGTGTGCGCGGGAGCGGCCGGCACCGGAGACCGCCCAACGGGCCAACGCAGCCCTCGGTCTGCTCGTGGCCGTCGTTGCGCGGCTCCTCGTCCGCCTGCCGCGGACCCCACTCGTCCGCTGGCCGGTGCTCGTCGTCTCCTGGGCGGGCATCGCCACGGTGGGAGCGGGCGTCCTCGGCTTCGGCGCCCGCGCGGCGGGCCTGGCACCGGGCCTCGGTGCCACCCCTCCCCATATGCCCACCGCGCTCGCGGCCTTGCTCCTCGGCGCCGTAGGGGCGACGGCCTGGACCGTCGCCACCGTCTCCGCCACGCGCGGCAGCCGCAGGCAGCACACCACCCGTGCCCACCAGGGGTGAGCGCCATGAGCGCCGTGAGCGCCCGTGGGGACGTCATGCCCGGTCATCCAAGTGAAGGAGGGGGGAGAACACCCGGACACGGCAACGGGTCCGTCCCGCCGGCATCCGAGGTTCGCCAGCGGCCTGATGACCGGCCGTCAGCCAAGTCCGGGTTCGCCGCTCTCCAGCGGGCGCGCGTCAGGGCGCCCAGGGTCCGAGCACGCCCTTCATCGCATCCGTCATCGCGATCTGCAGCAGCGGGCCGTAGGTGATCCGGCCGACGCCGAGGCGGCGGAAGCGCTCAAGATCGTGTTTGACGGGATGGGCTGTCGAGTTCACGGGAATGGCGACGGCGCCGGTCACCGCCGAGAGCAGCTCGTCGTCGTCCTGGATGGCGACCGGGTAGACGCTGTCGGCGCCGGCCCGCTCCATGGCCCGCAGCCGCTCGATCGCCTCGTCGAGGACGCCCGAGGCATCCTGCGCGTGCAGGAAGAGGTCGGTGCGCCCGTTGATCCAGAGCGGGATTCCCGCATCGTCGGCGGCCGCGCGCAGGCCGGCGATGTAATTCGCGTGCTCCTGCGCGCTGCGTACGCGTCCGCCGTCCGAGTGGACGGTGTCCTCGATGTTGAGGCCGGCGCCGCCGACCTCGGTGAGTCCGGCGATGAGGTCTGCGGGCTTCTGTCCGTACCCGGCCTCCAGGTCCACGGAAACGGGGACGTCGACCCCCGCGATGATCGGCCTGACGGCGGCGAGCACCTCCTCGAAGGTTTGCCCCTCGTGGTCCTCGGCCCCCCTGGATTCGGCGAGCGGATGGCTGCCGACTGTCAGTGCGGGGAACCCGGCGTCGGCTGCCGTCCGTGCGGACCAGACGTCCCAGACGGTCGGCAGCACGAGCGGCTTGTACTGGGCGTGCAGTTGCCTGAGGCGTTGAGCGCGCTCAACGGTCGTTCGAAAGTCCATGGTGAGGACGCTACCCCCGGATCGCCATGAGCAACGCGCCGACGCCGAGTCCCGCGTCCTCGCGGTCCTCGACGCGCAGGGACCGGTCCCGATGGCCCGGGCCGGGAAGATCGTCACCGTCGTCCTGGACGGCACCCCGTTCTGCGCCGAGTCGGGCGGCCAGGACAGCGCCGCGGGCGTCCTGACCGGCACGTCGGTGGAGGCCGAGGTACTCGACGCGCGGCGCACGCTGCCCGGCGCGGCCGCCCACCAGGTACGCGTACGCGTCATTGGTGGGCGAACTCGCTCCGGGTGACGCCGTGCACGCGGCCGTCGACCCCGAGTGGCGGCTCGGCGCCCGCCAAGCCCACTCGGGCACCCACGTCCTACGCGTCGTAGCGCTGAACGGGCCGGCCCGCGAGGCCTGCCTGAACGCGGCCGCGCTGGTCAGCAGCTGTTCGACGGCTGCGGCTACGGCTACCCCCAACTGGCTCAGGGAGGCGGCCCGCGCACCGACCGCGTGGCAACCGCGGTGGCGGCCCTTCCCCGGAGTCAGCTCCGGCCTCCCGTGCCGTCCCCCACCCGTCACGTCTCCGCCACCGGCGCTGGTCCGAACGACGCGACGAGGCTCGCACCGTCGGCATCGTCCGCGAAAGAACACTGAACGCGAGTGGATGCCGGTGGCCTCCGATGGAGGCCGGCGGAGACCGATGGAGGCGATTGCCCCCGTGCCCGCACAGCCGTGCCAGCATGAACCCGTGACCGATCCTCACCTGCGCACCCGTATCGAGTTCCTGGACCCAAGCAGCATCCGGCTGACGGAGACCGCGACGCCCGAGGTGTCCCCCGAGGAACTGCTCGCCATGGACCGCATCTGGGAGGCGGAGATCGCGCGGAGTCCGCACCTCTTCGACGGGCCGCTCGTCACCTGCGTCGGGCTGGAGTGGCAACAGCGCGAGCTGGTCCTGTCGTGGGCGAGGGCAACCTACCGGCACCGTGCCCTGCGTCGCCTCCGCGGGTACGGCGGGTGGAGGCCGTCGTCCGTGTTCGTGACGGTTCTGCAGCCGACGGACACCGGAGAACTCGTGGTGGGGCGGGGTTCGGCATCCACCGCGGCGCCCGGCCGCTGGCAGCTCCCGGGTGGGTCGGCCGAACCACCGGCGGGCGACGGGCCGCTCGACCTGTTGGTGCTGCGCCGGCACGCGGCTCGCGAGCTGGTCGAGGAGATCGGCATCGACATCCCGTCCGAGTGCCTCTCCTCGTGGGCCGTCACACGGGGTGGGAACGGCAACATCGGCTTCCACTTCCTTGCCCCTCCCCGTTCGGCCGCCTCGCTGCGGGAGCGGTTCGCAGCGCTGGTGGCGGCCGAGAGGGCATCGGGCCGCGAGCCCGAGCTGGACCGGATCGTCCTTATCCGGTCCCGGACCGACCTCGCCGACCTCGGCGGGCCGCACGTGGACTACCTGACGGCGGTCACCGACCGGTACGCGGAGCAGTGAGGGCTTCCCACCCGGGCGCGGTGCCCCAGTCCGTCACGGACCGGCCGTAACACGTCGTGCGTCCGGTCGTTGAACGGGGTGGTCAGCGAAGTGGACCACCGGGCCCCGGGACGAACGTCCCGGGGCCTCGTCCTGTTCGCGGGGGTACGCACGGTCCGTCCGCGTCCGGTGGGCCCGCCGAACCTGACTCTCCCGCACGGCGCACGAAGCCGTGCCGGTGGTGCGGCCGCCCCGTACCGCAGCGCTTCCCCGTGGGGCGCACGCTCCACTGCAACGCCGGCCACTGGATCCGCGACGTACGCGCAAACTTCTGGCGCAGGCTGTGGGACAACCTCTGAGCAGGTTCTTCGGCTCCGGACGGCTGCAACCGCTCGCAGCACCAGGCGCAAAGCCAGGTCTGGCGGAATCATCCGGATGCGGACAGTCGGTCAACGGCGGGGTCCGGGTGCTCGTCCGCCTCGGTCCCCTCGAACGCCTCCGAATCGTCATGATGCTGCAGTCGATCGTCTCTCTGGTCATCCCCACCCTCGCCCGTGCCGTCAACGTGCTCGTGTGACGAACCCGCGCGCGCGGGACGCAGCGGTGGGACGCGGACGCGTGGGGCGATGCCGTCCCGTGCCAGACTGCTCGGCATGACCGCTCCCGACTCCTCCCCCGAGCTCAGGATCACCGTCCGCCGCATGGCGGAGCCGGACATCGACTCCGTGTCCGCGGTGCGCGTCAGCGGTTGGCGGTACGCGTATGCCGGGCTGATGCCGCAGGAGTACCTCGACGGCCTCAGCGTTCCCGACGTCGCCGCGTGGCAACGCATCCGCTTCACCGACCCGTCCTCGACATCCACCGACCTGGTCGCCGAGGACGGTACCGGCCGCGTCGTCGGCTGGGCCTGCTTCGGACCCGTCCGGGCCGATGGACTGGCGTCGGGCGAGGGGGAGTTGTTCGCGCTGTACGTCCGCCCCGACCTGATCGGTACCGGCGTCGGCCGGGCCCTGCTGGCCGAGGTGATCCTGCGCACCGCATCCTGGCCGGCGCTGCGCCTGTGGGTCGTGGAGGGCAACGCCCGCGCCCGGCACTTCTACGAGCGGGCCGGATTCGCCCCGGACGGCGCCGTCGCCACCGACGACGTGGGCGGCTCGCCCGTCCGCGAAGTCCGCTATCACCGGCCCCGCGGGTGAGGAACGACGAGCCGTGAACCATCCACCCCGGAGGTGACGACGGCTTCGGTGATGGGGAGCCCCGCGGCGGCGGCATCCCCCGTACTGCACGCGGTCACGACCTCGCGGCGCCGCCGCGGGCGCCGACCGGCACAGTTCCTCGTCCCGGGGGATGTCCCCGCGGGTAGCCGCACCAACAGTGGACGGATGAGGGAAACGAGCTGCCTGCCGTGAACGGCCGTCCGGTGTGACCGACGAGGACGCGGACACGGCCTGGGAACGACAGCTCAAGGACGGGTTCCTGGGGATCGGCCACCGGTTCGGCCCTGCCGTCGTGCATCGGCGGATGGATTTCGCGGGGGCGACGGCTCCCCCGGGCACGTCTCGGGCGCATTCGCGCCGCCGCTCGCCGCCGCCACGCGCGGGTGCCGGGCTCCGGGCTCCGGGCTCCGGGCTCCGGGCTCCGGGCTCCGGGCTCCGGGCTAGACTGCTCCGCTGCACCCTGACTGGAGGTCACCTGAGTGTTCCCCGTACAGGCACGTGCCGGTGCTTCGTTGGCTCTGGCGGTTCTCGCCCTCTCCGGCTGTTCCTCCCACTGGGGCTGCACCGACAGCACGGCGGAGCGCGGTGAGGCCGGTGCCCGGGTGCAGGTCCTCGACACGTCCGGGCGGCCTCTCGGCGTCACCGCCCATACCGTTGACTGGCGCCTTGAGCCTCACCCGCAAGTGCCCTCCGAAGGCAGCCAGGTCCACTTCCGCTACCGCTTCGACGGCGCCGAGGAGGGATCCGGACCCGCGGTGGACGCCTGCGCGGTCGACGCAGAGCGCGTGGCGTTGATGTGCAAGACGATCCATTCGTCCGGCGCCTGGCCTGAGCCGGACGGTGCCCGTACAGGCGACGACTGGCTAGCCGTCGAACACCCAGGGCAGGTTGCCGGAGTGCTCTTGATCCCCAATGACCAGTCCCACGACGGACGATCGTGCGAGCAGGACGGCAAGGACGGCGGCGGGACGCATCCTCCGAAGCGTGCCGGTGTGGGGGACCGGCTCTAGCCGGCACTCGACTGGCAGGACGGGGGTGGCCTCGGCAGCCGAGGTGGAGCCAGGGGCCGTGGGAAGCCGGCCATCGCCGGAGGTGGCGGTAGTCAGGCTCCTGTCCGCATGCCGGGGAGATGGTGCGGAGGTCGACGCTGCCGTTCGACGGCGAAGAATGGTCACGCCCCAAAGCCCGTCTCGGGCTGCGCTTCCCACCAGGACCGAGTGTGAAGCCACACCCTGGGCCCACCCATCCGGTGGTGCGCGCAGCCGGATGTCCCGCGTCAGGACCGGGTGGAGTCCGCGGCCGTTCCCGTGCGGGTCGGTTCGGGTGCCACCTCCCGTAGCTCCGCGAGGAGTTCGCTCTGGCCGACCAGCAGCTCGGTCAGGATGCGGCGGGCCGCGCGCAGCAGTTCGGCGACGTCACCGCCCGCCAGGGCGTAGCTGACGGTCGACCCGTCGCGGATGGAGACGACGATGCCGGATCGGCGCAGGACTCCCAGCTGCTGGGAGAGGTTGGACGGTTCTATGTCGATCTCGGCGAGGAGATCGCGCACGGGCATGGGTCCGCTCTGCAAGAGCTCCAGGACACGGATGCGGACGGGGTGCCCGAGCATCCGGAAGAACTCGGCCTTCGCCTGGTACAGGGGGACCTTCATTCCCACGCATGCTCCTGCTGTTGAGGGTCGAAGGGGTGAAGGCGGCGGGACGGCCGGGTTGCGGCACGACTGCCGTTCTCCAGCCTTCCGCCCGGTCGGCCCACGCGCGCCGGGTATGCGCGCTTTCGGATGTGCCGAGTTGAAGACTTCTTCAACTCGTGGGCATGCGTGGGCCCGGGAACACGGTGGTCAGACCTCCAGATTGGCCTCGATGCGCTTGAGCTGGTGGCGCGCCATGGCCAGGTTGGAGTTCGACTTGTCCAGCACCACGTACAGGAACAGGCCGTTGCTGCCCCGTCCCTTCAGCAGCCGGATCAGGTGGTACTGGGTGCCGAGGGTGATGAGCAGGTCCTCGATGTCGTCCTGCAGGCCCAGCATCTCCATGGTCCGGACCTTCGCCCGGATCACGTCGGTGTTCCCGGCCGCGGCGACCGACAGGTCGAGATCCTTCCCCCCGCCGAGCGTGCCCAGCGCCATGCCACTGCTGTAGTCCACCAGCGCGACCCCCAACGCGCCCTCGATCGAGGTCATCGTCTCCTTCAGGGAAACTTCCACATTCGCCATCGACGCCCACTCCCTTATTTCTCCGTCGACGCCCGGCACCCGCGTCGCCCGCCCGCTCCGGCACCGGACCGTTTGCGCCCACCACGCTAGTGATCGCGTCCGCCGACGGGAGGGAAACCGAGGCTTTGGCGCGATTCACCCCCTGCCCGGGACGGCGCCGGGGACTCCGCTGCTGACCCGGCCCCGTGCGGCGTTCCAAACCCGCGCGGGGGCGCCTTCCGCGGCCGTCCGAAAAGGAGCGCTGCCAGCCGGGACGGGCCCGACCGGCGCGCGCCCGTGCCGAGCGTCGAGCGTCGAGGGCGCCCGGTGTCCCGAGCGCACACAGGGCCGCGAAGCCGGTCAGGGGCGGTTCAGGCCCCACGTCTGGAGGGCGTAGGGGCGGCCCTTCTCCTCGCCCGTGATCAGCGGGACGTCGAGCAGTCCGAAGCCCGTCTTGGTGGCCACGGAGACGCTGGCCGCGTTCTCGGCCTCCAGTTCCAGGATCACCTGCTCCGCGCCCAGCTCCTCGAAGGCGTACGCGGCCATGACCCGGACCGCCCGTGCCGCCAGCCCCTGGCCGCGGTGTGCCGGGCCGACCGCGTAGCCGAGCTCCGTGCCCTCGGGGGCGCGGCGCAGCATGACCTCGCCGAGCGGCGCACCGCCGTCGACGGTGATGGCGAGCAGGACCGCGGTGCCCTCCGCGCGCAGCTGCCGGGCCCGCTCCAGCCGCGCACGGGCGGCGGCTGCGTCGAAGGGCGACACGATCGGCGTCCAGTGCGCGATGTCGGGGTGGTCGAACAGCTCCGGCATCGCGGCCAGGTCGGGCTCCGTCCAGTCGCGGAGGACGAGCCCCTCCCCCGTGAGTTCGATCCGCTCGGGGAAGGACGGCGTGGTGCTGCTCATGGTGGGGCCTCCCTGGTCTGGTCAGGACGAGGCAGGATAGCCGGGGGCCGCGATGCCGGATCGGGCAGGTCGCCCGGGCGGGTGGTTTCCTGGAGGTCGCGAACGCATCGGTCAGATCGAGGGGGGTTGCGCGCGCCTGCGAGGTCTCTGTGGCGTCCGGACTCTCCGTGGCTTCCGGCCCGCGCCGGTCTCCCGTACCGGCCTGCGCGACCTCCTCCCGCAGTCCTGACCGGCACCGTCCGGTCCGGGCCGCCCCGGTCGTTCGACCAGCCCGGTTCCCGCCGTCTCCGGCGCAAGTGGTTTCCACGACGGGCGGCTCCTGTCGACCACTTCCGGCCAACCTCCGCACCGCCACGTCCCGATCGCGGGGCCGCACGCCCCGACGCGCGCCTTCCGGCGTCTGGGCCGTGCCGTTCACCCAGGTCGTCCAGATCCGGCTGCTCCACCTTCCGGCCTGCGCTGTACTCGCTTCCTCCGCTCCACGCGGCGGAGGTCAAGTGCCTTGTTGGGCAAGCGTGTTGTGCTTCCCGTCGCCCGAGTCCCGTTCCCTGACGTCCCCTGCCGGAGGACCCCCGTGCATCCCACGCCCACACCCACGCCCGCCCCCGCGCACCCCCGGACCGACGCCCCCGCCCCCGGCGCCGTCGCCCACGACAACGCACCGTCCCGGCCGGACGCGGGGTGGGGGGAATGAGCCAGGACGCCGAGCGCCCGGAGCAGCCCGACGTACAGGCCGTGTCGGAATCCGAGCGGCTGCTCTTCGGCGGGGAGCTGGCCTACGACATCGGATGGGAGCGCCACGAGGGCGCCTGGCTCAAGCTCGGCCTGTGGGACATGGCGAAGGGCATGCCGCGCATGGTCGGTACCGGGGTGCGGCTCGCGCACCGCGCCGACGCCCGCTCCCTTCGCGTGGTCCTCGGCTCCGAGCTCGGGCGCGGCATCGCCCAGGCCGTCGGGCTGGTCGCGGTCAACGGCGTGCTGGGCCACATCCTGTCCGGCGGCACGACCAACGAACGGCTGGCCCGTGCGGTTCCCGCGCTCATCGTGATCGCGGTGACGGCGTTGACGGGCTCGCTGCTGCGTTCCGCGTCGACGGCGGCGACCGGTGCGCTGGAGCCGAAGGTGCAGCGGGTGGCGACCGAGCGGTACCTGGGGCTGGTGCACCGGGTGGAGCTGTCGGCGATCGAGGACGACGAGTTCCACCGTCTGCTGGACGCCGCCCGGTACGGAGCCGATTCCGCGCGCCGGATGATCCGGTACTGCACCAACACCCTGAACTCGGCGATCTCCCTGGTCGCCGCGGCCGGCGTCCTCACCGTGCTCCACCCGGGGCTGCTGCCGCTCCTGGTGCTGATGACCCTGCCGAGCGCGTGGAGTTCCCTGACGATCTCCAAGCAGCGCTACGTCTCGTTCCACACCTTCGTCCAGCACGCACGCGCCGGTCATCTGCTGGGCCAGCTCCTGACGCAGCAGGAGGCGGCCGCCGAGGTCCGCGTGCACGAGGTCGGCCCGTTCCTCCTCGGTCACTTCAGGAGCATGGCGGAGACCAGCGAGCGCGAGCAGACCCGCCTGGCCCGCAACGCCGCCCGCATCGGGCTGAGGGCCGACGGCGCCGGCGGGATCGCGACGCTCCTCACGTACGGGGCGCTCGGGCTGCTGCTGTGGAGCGGAAGGATGGACTTCGCCGTCGCCGGGACCGCGGTCCTCGCGATCCGCACCGGCGTGTCCAGCCTCGACAGCCTCGTGCTGCAGATCACCGACCTGCACCAGGAGTCACTGTTCGTCGCCGACTACGAGCGCCTGTGCACCGAGGCCGGGGCCCGGGCCATCCCGGCCGGAGGCGTACCGCTGCCCGAGCGCCTCCGGGAGGTCCGCTTCGAGAAGGTCACGTTCACCTACCCGGGCGCCACCGGCGAACGGGTGGAGCCGACCCTGCGCGAAGTGTCCCTGGCCTTCCCGATGGGCAAGGTCGTCGCCCTCGTCGGCGAGAACGGGTCCGGCAAGTCCACCCTGATCAAGCTCCTGTCCGGCTTGTACCTCCCGGACGAGGGCGGCGGCACGATCTGGTGGGACGACGTCGACGCGGCCACCGCGGACCGGGGGCAGATCTTCGCCCGGGTCGCCCTGATGAGCCAGTCGTTCTACCACTGGCCGTTCACGTTCCGCGTCAACATCGGCATCGGCCGGCCCACCCGTCCGATCGACGACGGGGCGGTGGAGACCGCAGCCGCCTACTCGGGCGCCGACGGCGTCCTCGCCGAGCTGCCCCGCGGACTGGGCACGCTGCTGGCGCGCGGCTACCGGGGCGGACACCAGATCTCCGGCGGACAGTGGCAGAAGATCGGAATCAGCCGGGCGAAGTACAAGGACGCCGAGATCCTGGTGGTCGACGAGCCGACGAGCGCCCTCGACGCGGTCGCGGAGCAGAAGGTCTTCGACCAGATCCGGGCCCTCGCCGCGACCGGCCAGACGATCGTTCTGATCACGCACCGGCTGCACTCCGTGCGCCATGCCGACGTCATCCACGTGCTGAAGGACGGGCGGGTCGCCGAGTCCGGCACCTTCGCCGAACTGATGGACGAGGACGGTGGCACCGGCGACTTCCGCGCCGCCTACACGGTGCAGGCCTCCGCGTTCGCCGACAGCCTCCCCGGGCAGCGCGACCGCGCCGCGGACACCCGGGCGGAGGACCGTACGTGAAGCCGCCGCTCCGGGCCCTCCCCGGTGCCGGCCCCGGCTGCCCGCCCGCTCAGCGGGGCGGGCCCGCCCCGCACGCGGTGGCCGGGGAACACGGGGAGCCGGGGCTCACTGGCCGACCCTTCCGTCCACGCACTCGCGCAGCAGGTCGGCGTGCCCGCAGTGGCGGGCGTACTCCTCGATCCTGTGCACCATCAGCTCCCGGACGGCGATGCCGTCCTTCGCCAGACGTTCGCCCAGGTCCGGGTGCTCGGCGAGCGCGGCGTCCGTCGCGGCCTGCTCCCGCGCCAGCGCCGCGAACGCCGCGTCGACCTCGGTCTGTTCGCCGACGGCTCCGTCGAAGTCCGCGTCCCTTCCGCCGTAGAGCTTCGGCACGGGATCGGCGTCGCTGATCCAGTTCCGCCAGTCCCGTTCCACTTCGACGAGATGCCGTACCAGTCCGAGCAGCGACATCGTCGACGGCGGGACCGAACGTCGGGCGAGCTGCTCCGCGTCCAGGCCCTCGCACTTCATCCGCAGGGTCATGCGGTAGTCGGCCAGGTAGCCGCGCAGCGTGGCGAGTTCGCCCTCGGGGCCGGCCCCCTCGCTGTTGCGGGGGTCGTCGTCCGGGTTCGCCCACATGTCGGGGTAGACGGTTGACCGGGTCCATCGCGCGGGTTGTTCGTTCATGCGTGCCATGTTCGTTCGTACGGGAGCGGCGCGCCACGGGATATGCACGGGAGCGGGTCGGCGCGCCGGGCCGGGGACGGGCCGGGGACGGGGACGGGGCCGGGGCCGGGGACGGGGCGGGACACCAGCCAGTCCTCCCGGGCGCAGGCGTGGCGTGGCGTGGCGCGCCGTGCGGGTGGTCCGCCGCTGGGGCGACAGCGCGTACCCGGCCCTCCCGTACCCGGTGGCGGCCGACAGGACGGCGAGGGCGGCCGGGACCGGCTTCCCTCTGCCGACGTGGCCCCCCTCGCGCCTGACGACCCGTAAGCGGCATGGCAGATCGGTGCACTTGGACGCGTTGTGGGAAGTGATCAGAGCATGTGTCCCGCGTGTCCGTGCGCGGAACGCCGGGACCACCCTGTGTCGCTGCCTACCGTGGCCCGATGAACGCACCTACAGCGCCACTGACCGCCGGGTACGGGATCCGCTGTGCGCGGCCGACGGAATCCGGCGCCATCGCCGCACTCCTCGCCCGTGCCTTCGCCGACGATCCGGTGATGGGGTGGATGTTCCCCGAACCGTCCGACCGGGAGCGCAGGACCTCCCGGTTCTTCATGCTGCTGCAGCGGCAGCAGCGCCCCCGGGCCGGCGGCGTCCGGGTGGCCGCCACCGCGGAGGGCCGGCTCTTGGCGGCCGCGCTGTGGTCGGGACCCGGCCGCTGGAAGCCCTCGGCGGTGCGGGAGCTGGCGACCCTGCCGCTCTACGCGCGCGCCTTCGGCACGGACGGGCTGCGGCGGGCCGCCGACGTGGAGAACTCCTTGCAGGCGGCCCATCCGGAGACGCCGCACTGGTACCTGCCGACCCTGGGGACCGACCCCGCCTTCCAGGGCGTCGGGGCGGGGTCGGCGCTCGTGCGCCAGCAGACCGCCCTCTGCGACCGCCTCGGCCGGCCCGCGTACCTGGAGTCCAGCAAGCCGTCGAACGTTCCCTTCTACGAGCGGCTCGGTTTCCGCGTCACCCGCGAGCTTCGGCTGCCGGACGGCGGCCCGGCCCTCTGGGCGATGTGGCGCGACCCCGGCCGGGGTCGTCCACGTACCCCTCGGTGACCGCCGGCGCGGCGGCCGTGACGGCCAGCCGCGGGTTGGCCTCGGGCAGCTCGGGAGGCCGAACCCGCACGCGGACGGCGTGGCGGTGGCCGGGAGGCTGCTGGAGGCTGAGCGGATCACCCCTCTGGCCCCACTGCGCCCGGGGGGCGGAACCCACCCGGCCTGGTTCGCTCCCGTGGGCAAGGACCGCTGGGCGCTTCTGTTCGGCGCCGCTGGTCCCCGCTGGTCGCCGCTGCGGCCCGTACTGGAACCGTTCCCCGTCCGGTACGTGGCCAGCGCCGATCGCACCGGTCACCCGCCGGCCGCCTCCACCTAAGCCGCGCCGGAGATGTTCCCGGGGGCTCCCGTCCGCGTCCGATTGCGGGCCTGAACCGGGCCACCTGCACGGCTCCGGGAACCGAGCGGGACGGGACCGCGGAGCACTCGACAGGCGGGATGCCCATTTACGTCCTAGTTTGTCATCGTCATCGATTCCCAGACGTGAGGAGCAGGACATGGCTGACAAGGGCGGAATGGACAAGATCAAGGGCAAGGCGAAGGAAGCGGCCGGCAAGGCCACCGGCAACGACCGGATGAAGGCCGAGGGGAAGATGGACCAGGCGAAGGGCAAGACGAAGGACGCCGTCACCGGCGCCAAGGACTCCCTGCGGGACAAGCGCGACCACCGCTGAACCAGGTCTCGGCACGGGCCCGCCTCCGCGAGGCGGGCCCTTCGCCGCGTCACGGCCGCCGCAGCCCCTGCCGGTCAGGGGGGTGACGGGTCCGTACGGGCGTTGCGCGCGGTCCGGCAGGGCGCGCTGCAGGTCCAGGGGCGGCAGGTGTCGATCTGCGTCAGTCCGGTGGTGGCGGGGTTGGGCCGACGGTGGGAGCCGAGGCAGGCCTGAGGTCGCTGGAGAAGCGGGCCCGCCAGGATCGAATGCCCGCTCCTCTCCGCAACGAGACCGGATCGTGATGGAGCGGAACGGGTCGGAGCGATGATTTCCGCCGGGGCCGCCGGTCTCCCTTTCGACCGTACGCCTGCCGAGGAGACCCCATGACCGAGCTCGTGACCCACACGTTGGACACCGTCGGCGCCACAGTCCGCTACGACGTCCGCAGCGGACTCCCGGACAGCGGCGCCAACGGCCCCGCCCTGTTCCTGATCGGCTCGCCCATGGACGCGAGCGGCTTCCTCACGCTGGCCTCGCACTTCACCGACCGGACCGTCGTCACCTACGACCCCCGCGGAACCGGCCGCAGCATCCGTACGGACGGCGCGGCCGAGTCGATGCCCGAGGAGCACGCCGACGACCTGCGCCGGGTCATCGAAGCGCTCGGCTCGGGTCCCGTGGACGTGTTCGCCAGCAGCGGCGGCGCCGTCAACGCGCTCGACCTGGTGGCACGGCATCCGGAACTCGTGCGTACCCTCGTCGCGCACGAGCCGCCCACGGCGCAGGTCCTGCCGGACCGCGAGGCGGCACTGGAGGTCTGCGCGGACATCCACGCGACGTACCTGCGGGACGGCACGGGGCCCGCGATGGCGAAGTTCATCGCCGTGGCCGGCCGGCAGGGCCCGTTCCCCGCCGACTGGGCGGACGAGCCCGCGCCCGATCCCGCCGCCTTCGGGCTGCCCACCGAGGACGACGGGTCGCGCGACGACCCGCTGCTGGGTCAGAACATCCGCGGCTGCACGGGGTACCGCCCCGACTTCGCCGCCCTGCGCGCGGCCACGACCCGTATCGTCGTCGCGGCGGGCAAGGAGTCGCAGGGCGAGTTCCCGGCCCGTGCCGCGTCGGCGATCGCCGACGGGCTGGGCACCGAGCTGACCCTCTTCCCCAGCCACCACGGCGGCTTCCTCGGCGGCGAGTTCGGCCAGCAGGGAGATCCGGACGCCTTCGCGCAGACGCTCCGCGAGGTGTTGCCGCCCGTGGGCCACTGACCCGCAGCCCTCGGGCCCGTGGGCCCCCACGGGGAGCGGTGATCGCCACGTGAGGCGGGACCCGGGACGCCGGGCGTCCCGCGTCCCCCCGCCTCAGCCGCGGTGTCGTGTGGCCGGGGCGCCGCGCCGGCTCCGGGGTCGGCGCCCGCGGGCACCCGTCACCACTCGCGCCCGGCGATCAGCTCCTCCACGTCCGCGTCCCCGAACCCGTAGGCGGACGCCACGAAGCCGAAGTCCTCCGCTATCTCTTCGCGGGCGACGGTCTCGATCTCGCTTCCCGCCGCCTCGAACTCGGCCTCCAGCTCGTTGAACGCCTCCGTCGCCACTGCGGTGAGGTGGTACAACGCGGCCAGGTCGGAGGGCCGTTCGGCCTCGATCCGCTCGCACAGGCCCAGCAGGACGGCGCGGCCCTTGTCGAGGACGCGATCCGGGTAGTACGCGTCCGCGTACAGCGCACGCAGGAACACGTACTCGTTGACCTGCTGGTTCGTGATCGACACTGGTTTCCCCATCCTTCGGCGAACTGACGCGCTGATCCTGCACCATGCGACTGACAACCCCGCCCCCCCCCGGGGAAGAACCACGGTCCGCATGACGACCGGGACCGCCAGGCTCTCCGACGCGGGGGCGCCGCGCGCTCAGGCGGTGGCCGCGGCGCCGTCGGGGGCCGCGGCGCGGAGTGCGATGCCGTGCCGGGATCGCACCACCTTCGGCATCGGGCAGCGCCCGTCGGCCGCCGCGAGGAGCGCGGCGCTCTGCTCCGCGGCGATCCGTCCGGTGAGCGGGACGGCCGCCGTGAGGTCGTTCGGTACGGCCGGCGCGTCGGAGGGCACCTCGAAGAAGCGGGCGCCGTCCGTCGTTGTCGCGGCCCCGGACGCCCGCCTCGACCCGGTCGCCGGGTGCGCCGTCCGGCGCGGCCAGGCACGGGCCCGCCCCAAGTCGGCCGGCCCTCCGGTCGGTGGCGGCGGCGCCGGTGGTCCGAAGACGATGTCGCTGTAGGAGGCGGTGTCCGTGACGATCGTCTCCGGGCGCTTGCCTCCGTCGCGGTCGTATAGGACGTCGAGCACGCGCAGGGAGTCGCGCGGGGTGCCGGCCACGACCTTCCCGCCCAGGCCCGCCGCCTGGTCGTTGATCATGTTGAGCCAAGTTGCCCCGCCTCGGCGGCCGAAGCACTTCGGGTTCGGCCGCGCGTAGACCGAGGGACCGGGACGACGAACCGCATCCCGTCGACCGAGGCGACCAGGCCGCCGCCCCACGCGCTCGCGAGGTCGATGGACGCCTGGTGTTCGATGAGCGTGGCGTTCGCGGCCCGGTAGGTCGCGAGCCGCACTCGTTCGCACGCGCCAGGGGCACGCCGTGGTAGGCCACACGGACAGCACGCCCTGGCTGTTCCCCGGCGCATTCCCCGGACGCCCTATGGACGGCGTCTCCATCACGGCCCGGTTGAACCGCGTCGGGATCAAGGCTCGAGCCGGACGCAACACCGCACTCATGGAACTGGCCGCGAACTCCCAGCCGTTGTCCTCAGCGGTCTCCTGGGCATCCACATCAACACCGCCACGCTCTGGGCCCGGGAAGCAGGCAGCACTCGCCCGGGATATGCGGCAGAGGTGGCACGAAGGGAACTCCGCAAGAACCGATAGGCCAGTGACCGGTAAACCCCGGGGAAGTGGTGTCACACCCATCATGACAGGTCAGAAGGCGTTTTCGTAGGACTAACGGCACAGGCGACCAGCCTTGTCCGGTCCTCTCCGGGGCACCCAGAATCTCCGTTATGAATCACTCGGGGAAAGTCGATCAGGACGACATAGTGCGGGCGCGGAATGTGCTGCTCGCGTCGGGACACCGCACGCCGCGCGAGGAAGTCGACGCCTACCGGGTGCTCGCCCAGGTCAGCCCCGCCTCGTACTTGCCGCTCCTGGCCAGGGCGCTGCAACGTCTGAGTTACGACACCAGCACCGGTAAGAAGCATGTAGCCAGTCTCGCGCTGTGCGAGGAGGCGGTGGCCGTGGCGCGGTCCATCGATCCGACCGAACCTTCCCGTGCAGATGCTCTGTACAGGGCCCTCGACAGCTGCCAAAGCGAGCTGTATGGCCTGGGTCGTCGTGCCGAAGGGCTCGCTATGCGCGCCGAGATGCTCGACATTGGCCGTGCTCAGGCCGAACTCTCCGGAGACCCCGTGGTCAAGGGGCTGCACGAGTGGGCTGCCGGTCTTTCCGAGGCAGGCCGATACGCCGAAGCTGCCGATGCCATGACCGAGTTGGTCGCGGCGATCCTGCCTAACGGGCCTGGCGGTGGGGGTCTCGCCTGGACACTCATGGAGTGGATCGCCGCTCTCCATGACGCCGGCCGGTCCGGCGAAGCACTCGCCGCGTTCGACACACTCGTCAGCATGGAAGCTGACGAAGCCGCGAACGATCGCGGCTCGATGGCCTGCCATCTCTACGCGCTCATCGGGTACGCGCTCATACTCGATACCTACGGCCGGGGGGAGCAGGCAGCCCTCGTACGGCAAGAGGCACTCGCCTTGCTGACGGAGTTGGCCGATACCGGTGAGCGGAAGTCCTGGAGTGGCTATCAGGCGACGTTCTGGGCGGTGCTGCTGTCCTTTTCCGGCGCCGAAAGCGATCGGCCTGCGCCCGATGGACCGTGTCCGCCTTCGGGGGCGGCGCCCATGCCTTGGTCGCCCGTTGGCAAGCGGCGCTACTTCGACAGCCGTCATGCCCTCCGAGCAGAGGTGGACGCCATGGCTCCGCGAGCCGCCGAGGATCCGGACCAGCATCTGGCCGAACTTGTTCGGCTGCACCGGGTCCTGACCGTCCGCTCCGCCGTGTATTGGGAGAATCGCACCCATCTGTTCGCGGAGCGGGTGCGCTCCTTGTTCGACGACGGAGTGGGCCTGGCCCGTCGGCTGTCTCAGCACGACCCGGCAGACGGAACGCGAACACTGGCCAGGATCCTGATCGACCGATCGACCTTCCACACCGCCGCGCGCGAGTTCAGGGCCGCCCTCGATGACTTCCGCGAAGCCCTCAGCTACCTGGGGGAGGCCAACTAACCCGAGCCGGCCAATGTCCGCCCCAGGACTCGTACGCACGAGCAGCTCGCGCAGGCTGCGGAAGGTCGGCCATTCCCCACCTTCGAAAGGCCCGGGTCACCAGTAGGGACGAGGTCGAGGGCCGGGAGGATCAGGAAGCGTGCGGTCGTCGTCATTCGTCATGTGTCTCTCCACGGAATGGAAGTCTCGGGCCACCAGAGACGGCGATGCCGGATCGCCTTCACCCGAGACGCCATCGATACCGGGCGTTCCGCCGAAGGCACGGGCGGCGACCCCGTCAGAAGGCAACGGACGAGCCGCTGAATTCCCCGGTGAATCCACCGGCCGGTTTCACATCCCCATCACCGTCCCACGTCCCACGTCCCACGTCCCGGGGCGCCGGGCATGCCGGGCCCAGGCCTGCCGGGACGCTGCTGTCCCCGAGGGGCGGCGCTTGGCCGGAGTGCCGTTTCTTCAGTGAGGGTGTGGGGCCGAATGGGTGGGGCGTTCCAGAAGGGCGTGGAGGCGCTCGCGCAGTACGTGACGGCGGGAGGGCCGGCTTCCGGGGCGCGGTGTGGTCGAGGTCCTGTTCCGCGGCACGGGTGAAGGCTGCTCCGCCCCCGGGGTGTTACTCGGTTCAGCCTGCGCTACCGGGGCGCGGTGCCTCAACTCGTCGTCACCGGCGGAACCGTCGTCCCCTCCCTCATCACCGTCGTCGACGGGACCGGCAACGTCCTCGCCGCATACGCGGCACGCCCCGCCCCCAGGAGCGGGAGCGGCACATGGCAGACGCCGGAAACCGGGTACAGCAGGCCATGGGCACCTGGCATCATGGCTCACGTGATCATTTGTCGAAAGGCCGATGCCGCGTAGACGGCCGCGCGCACTGCTCGCTGAACATTCGGTCTCCCGTGTCTGGGGGCCGACCCCACCGTTCCGGATCCATGGACTCTCCGCCAGGGCGAGCCTGGCCGTGCACCGGGCCGAGCACCTGAGCGACAGCTTCTACATCCACCCAGGTGCCACCGACCGTGCGTTGCGGCGGTACCGCGAGTTCCTCCACCCATCGGGCAGACGTCCGCTCTACCCGCGGGAGTCGTACTGCTCGTGCACCTGGTGCTCCTTCGACGACGTCAGATATGCACGCGACGTGCTGGAGGAGGTGCTGGAGCGGCTGCCGGAACGAGCCCGTGCCGAGCTGGGCCGGCTCGTGAAGCCTGTGGATGCGGCGTTCTTGTGCCGTACTCTGCCGGACCCGTTCGTGCACCGGCGCCAGTGGCGGACACCGTTCTGGTGGTACCGCCGCCTGGCCGACAGGTCGGAGTGGGGGTGACGGAACCCGTGGTCGCCCCGTGACGGGGTGGGATGATCACAGCCATGGGTGTTGTGACCACGGCGTCGGAGTCGTCCTGGATGGCCCCGTTCACCGGGCTGAGCTCGCACGGCTTCCGCAAGCTGATCACGGTCCTCCGCCGCGAAGATGCCGACACCATGCGGCCGGGCCGGCCCTGGAGTCTTTCGCCGGTTGCACACGGCCACGTCGAAGGCCGGTATACCCGGGACGGAAGTGATCGGCTCCAAGGTCAGGGCCATGTCCGGGCAGGCGCCCGGGTGTGCTTCGCGTACGTGGTCGGCCCCGGCCTCCCGCCGAGGACCGAGGCAGTAACCGGCGCAACATCGGCAA
Source organism: Streptomyces sp. NPDC058701 (assembly GCF_042715295.1). Classification (NCBI taxonomy): domain Bacteria; kingdom Bacillati; phylum Actinomycetota; class Actinomycetes; order Kitasatosporales; family Streptomycetaceae; genus Streptomyces; species Streptomyces sp. NPDC058701. The sequence continues at coordinate 95,535 of NZ_JBHXSY010000025.1, forward strand.
ACCGCTACCCGGTCCCCAGCCCGCACGGAGCCACTCGGCAGCCGCACCCGACATCCTATTGCCGGCGCCCCGCATTTCCACCGCCGGCAGGCGTGGTGCGGCTTCGCTCGTGCTGACGCTGCCCTTACCGGCCACCGACTCCGCCCAGCGGCTGCACACCTGAAGTCAGAAGGAACCACGAGGACGATCCCCGGTCCTAGCGGTAACACCCGCAGGCCAGCATTCAGCCCGGATGTGTGCCGGGCATGCCGTGGATGGGGCACCGTAGGCGGACGGTCTGATCGTTGGGCATGTGCCCGCTCGCCCCGCGGCATGACGGCTGTTGTCGGGCGAGGTGAGGGAATTTTTCGAGTGCGGCGAGGTAGGGCAAGTCTTCCAGGGGCTGGTCGAGGAGGAACCGGCGTGTGACTTCGAGGTGCTCGCGTGTACGGGTGAGGAAGACGAAGTGGTCGGCTTCCTTGATGGTGGCGAATACCGAGCCCGGTGACAATGGGGCCAGGGCGCGGCACTCCGGCGGCCGGGAGACGACGTCGTGTTCGCCGGTCACGGCCAGCAGGGGGGTTGTGATCGCCGTGGGTTGAGGTGCGTCTCGAAGGAGCCTCAAGCAGCGCATCCAGATGTCGATCTGCTGGTCGTCGGTGTGGCTGATGAGGTCGTCGAGAACCCAGCGCAGCGCGGCGCGTCCGCGTACGGGCAGTGCGGGGTCCTGGCACAGCAGCTCGTACGGGGATTCCGAAGACGTGAGCACAGCCTCCTTCTGATCCTGTGCTCGGTGGGCGGCGCTGCCCTGTCTCGGCTTCCTGGGTGGCCGCCCGCTTCGCTGCCGGAAGTATCAGGCGGTTGCCGAAGGCAGGCGAGGTGTCGGCCAGCCGGGTTCCCAGCGCCAGGACGCCCACAACTCGGCGGTCGCGAACACCCCGGTGCGGTCGGCGAGCATCGCAAGGACCTGGCCGCGGGCGGCCTCCACCTCCTGGTGCTCGGCGTCGGTGATGACCCCGAGCCGCCGCACGTGGGCGTACTCGTCCTCGTCCTTCCACGCGAACCGGTCCAGGCCGGGGCCGATGACGAGGTCGACGGCCAAGTCGAAGGTGTCGAACCCCGCCCGGGTGCGGCGCATGGGGCGCTCGAAGTTGACGTACCAGTTCCGCAGACCGGCCGCCGTGTAGAAGGCGTTGATGCTGAACCAGGCCTCCGGCGGCTTCCACAGCAGCAGCTCGGTCTCCTGCCAGCGCGCAGTTGTCAGCTCCCACTCCCCCGACGCCAGCTCGTCGAACGGCGCCATGCGCAACGTCGCGTTGTTCTCTGTGCGGGTCCTCGCGTACAGGGCCGGCCAGAGAACCTCCGCACCCGGCGCGCAGGCTGTCACCAGCACATCTTTCGTGTCGGTGATGACGCGCTGTGCCTGGGCGCTCCAGACCCGGCCGCGGTGCATGTCCCGCCGTACGACCGTCTCGCCGCTGCCGAAGGACTGCTCCCTCACCTGGCCACCCCGCTCGTCTTCACCGCGTCCCGGCCGTTCCGGTACCGGAGCCTGCCCCATAGGGCTGTTGTCCACCCTCAAGCTGGGCTGATCTACCGGATGGTGGCCGGCTGTATGCGGTACACCACGCTCACCGAGCGTTGCGTGGAATCGTGTGGCCTCGCTCTCCGGTATCGCGCTGCGGCGGTGTGCAGCGCGCAGGATGGGTGTCCTGTGACAGTGAACTGGATCGACTGGCATCGAAGTTAGACCAAGTTACGGCTGGTCGTGCGTGTCTCCTAACCTGTCTGAATGATCGCCGATGACGCTTCTGCTGACCTGGTCGTCCGCGTGGGAGACCCAGGAGCGCAGGCGGTCCACCTGCTGCTCTGCGAACCCTCGCGGCCTTACGGAGATGAGCCGACCCTCGACTTCATCGTGCGGGCCCGTGGCCGATGGGTGAGCATCGAGACCTTGGTGCGGACATGGGACGGCGATGGCCTCGACTCCTTCCTCTCCTCCCTGGTAGAGGACTTCCGCGGCTGGGAGGGAGCAAGAACCTGGCACTCCCTCGAATACGACCTGACCCTCTCGGCAGAGCATCGGTCTGGCGGCCACGTCCATCTGACGTGGGGTATCCACGACCGGCCGCCCGCCGAAGAATGGCATTTCGAAGTCACCACGGTGCACGCGGCAGGCGAGGACATGCAGCGCCTTGCCGCCGAGATCCATGCCCTCCTCACGAGTGAGGCCGAGTAGCCGGAACGGCGGGCTACCTCACGAACCGGTTCAGCTGCCGGTCCCACGTCGTTGGCAATTGGTCCAGGTTCAGTGGCACAGCACAAGGGGGCGGCCCGGCGGCACTGCCCCCGCCGAAGCGAGCACCGGGCCTGACCCGCACACCCATGTCGGTGCGGGCTGGCACCGACCCTAACGGCCGTCCGGGCCGCGCCCGACCGGCGGGGCGCCCCTGCTACGGAGAGGCGGTCAGGGCCGCCTCTTCCCGGGCCTGCGTCAGCTCTGCGCAGCGGATGCCCCCGCCGGGGAGTGCCACTCCATCACCGGTGACGCCGCCGTCCCGTGCTCCGTGCACCAGGAGGCGGGGACGATCCCGCCGCAGGCGTGCCGCGCGCACGGGCACTCCTCCCCCGGGGCGTGCGCCAGGCTGTGCCGGACGATGCCCGCGGCGGAGTCGGCGGCCCGCACGCGGGCGGGCCAGGACAGCTCGACCCCGGCCGCCGAGGCGGCCCCGGCCGGTCACCCGCAAGCCACCCGTCACCGCGATCGAACCGCGCTCTCGGACGGTCCACCGGCTGCGGCTCGGTGGTCGCATCCCAGGCCATGCTGGGTCTCCTCTGTGTGACGGGTATCCGGTGACCGCACTTGAGGTTGACCATGTTCGGTGGCTCCGGAATACCGGAGCCTCGGCCAGGGCACTGGGGTCAGAGACGGATGTACGGGCATCGAAGTGGCCTCCCAGCAGATCAACGGTAGGGTCCGGCCATCCCAGCGCACCCCGCTGACATCACTTTCCGTGAGCCTGCACAGAAAGTGGACCAGAGCCGTAACTCACGGACGAAGCGGCGCCGTTGGGGCGTGTGCCTTCGGTCCGGGCCTCGATTGCGCGTAGTACGGCCACCATGTCCTCGCCGCCGTGACCCTGCGCCACGGTCTCCGCATAGAGGGTGTGGCAAACGTCGAGGAGAGGAGAGGCAAGCTTGGCCTTCCGGCCGGCGTCCGCGATCAGCCGGTTGTTCTTCAGGACGTCCGCAGCCGCCGCCTGGACTGCGAAGTCGCGGGCCAGCAGTTTGGGGGCCTTCAGGCGGGAGACGGCGCTGGCCATCGGGCCCGCGTCCAGGACGTCCAGGAGGAGGCGCTGGTCGAGTCCGTACCGGTCGGCGAAGTGGAACGCCTCGGCCAGACCGGTGACCAACGTGATCAGGAACAGGTTCACCGAGAGTTTCATCAGCAGGGCGTCCGGGACCGGGCCGCAGTCGAACGTCTGGCGGCACATGGGGGCGAGCAAGGGCCGCACCGCCTCCACGGCGTCGTCGTCACCCGCCAGCATCGACACCAACTGCCCCTGCTCCGCCGGGACGCGGGAACCGGAGACCGGGGCCTCGACGTATCTCCCGCCCGCAGCCCGGATGTCGTCCTGAAGGCTTCTCGAGTACTCCGGCGAGGTCGTCCCCATGTGGACGACGGTGTGTCCGGCGACGCGTGCGGCGAAGTCCCGGGTGCCGCGTCCCAAGACCGCGTCGACGGCGGTCTCGTCGGCCAGCATGAGGATCACCATGTCGGCTCGCTCGAAGACCTCGGCAGGGCTCGCCGCGACCTCGGCTCCGGCGGCTCGCAGGGGCTCGCATCCGGTCAGGGTGCGGTTCCAGACGACAAGGGGCGTCCCCGCTCGTACGAGGTTGATCGACATGGGCCTCCCCATGACCCCGAGACCGAAGAAGCCTACGTACATGATGCACCGCCGTTTCCGGCCCACGACGAGACCGAGCCTTCACTGCCTCCGGCTATGACAGCGGTCATAGTACTCGGACCTATGACGGTGGTCATAGGGTGTTCTTTGGGAAACTCCCGGAACGGTGGAACGGCGGTGGAGGTCGAGGATGGCGGCAACAGAGATGCCCCGACGCGGACCACGTGAGCGGATGGTCTTCAGCGCAGCCCAGCTCATCCGGCGCGACGGGGTCGCCTCCACGGGTATGCGCGAGGTCGCCGCAGGCGCTGGGGCGCCGCGCGGTTCGCTCCAGCACTACTTCCCCGGCGGCAAGGAGCAGCTCGTCAACGAGGCGGTGGGCTGGGCTGGCCGATACGCGGGGAACCGGATCGCCCGCTTCCTCGCCGCGCTGCCCGAGCCGACACCCGGCGGCCTGTTCGCCGAGATGGTGCGCCAGTGGACCGACGAGTACGAGGCCACCGGCTTCGCATGTGGATGCCCCGTTGCCGCCGCCACGGTGGACTGCGCGGAGTCCACCGTGTCCACCCGGGAGGCCGCGTCCGCCGCTTTCAGCACCTGGAACGGCTCGACGGCCCTGGCCCTGGCAGAGATGGGCGTGCCCGAGGAGCGGGCCGAAGCGCTCGCCACGCTCATGATCAGCGCCCTGGAGGGGGCGATCCTCATCGCCCGCGCCGAGCGGGACATCCGCGCTCTCACAGCGGTGACCCGGGAACTCGGCCCCCTCCTCGACGCCGCGGTGAGCAAGGCCGACTGACCGCCACCTCCGGAGAGTGCCCAATGAACGACCCTGTGTCACATCGGTGGTGTCGGAGAGTGGTGAAATGTCCCCGTGGGTGGACACGCCCGACAATGGATCAGGTCTCCAGCTTGGCCCGCGCGGCGATCGCGGGGTACTCCTCCGGGTTCACGGAATCGGCCTGAGGGGCCGCCCGGGTCGCAGAAGCGTGCGCCGAGGTTGTCCGTCGGGTTGAGGTAGACCAGCGCGGTGAACCAGGGTGCGGCCTTGGCCGGGGCCTTGATCCGCAGGAGCTGGGCGTATGCGAGCAGAACCCGGTGGGCGGGTCGGTTGTAGGTGTCGGCGTAGCGCAGGACGTTGCGGAAGGGGTAGGGCAGGGACTGCTGCAGGACGCAGACGCCCGAGGCCGCCCAGGCAAGAGCCGGCTCCAGGACAGCGACAGTACGAGCTCAGCAGGCCGACGTCGTACGACGCCGCCCGCGCCGTGGCCCGTACGCGGGCGCAGCGGGTCAGACGGTCGGGGATCCGGTGTACTCGTGGCGCTGGTAGCCGCGTCCGACGCCGTGCCAGTCCAAGAGGGCGGCGTCGCCGAGGGCGCCGGGCGCGGCCCGGTGGCTGATGGTGGGGGGTGCGGTAGCGGCCGTTGTGGTCACCCTGGGAGTCGCTGTTCTCCATCCGGCTCTCGATCGCGGTGAAGTCGCGCTCGACCACCACCGGGTGGGTCGGTGCCCTCCCGGGCCTGCTTGACTGCACGCGCAGCTTGGCGCCGTCGAGGATCGTCGGGTCGTCGAGGACCGGGTAGGTCGGACCGTCCCAGCGTGCCTCGGCGTACGCGTAGACGGTCACGTTGGCCCGCGCCGCGCACACCTGCACGCGATCTCCCAGTTGTCGGGCCGGGGCCCGGAGTACCCGGCGTCGTCGATGGTCTTGACGCTGCTCGCGCACCGGTCAGCCCGGCCCGATTCACCCGCCCGAGCACGCCGGTTCACCGGCGAAACACCACTGCACCCGACCCCCGCCCGATCAGCCGGCGGCCGGCGCCGGACCCTCGCCGAACCCGGGTACGTCTTCGAGCCCCACGTCCAGGCGCAGCCGCTGGAACCGGAGTGGGTGTCGGTAGACGCCGCCGTGGTCGATGGCACGGTCAGCGCTGACCTCGGCGACCAGGGTGGGGTGGACGAGGGCTGGTTTCGAGGACGTTGCGGCTCCCCCCGTCGCCGAGAAGCGCACCCCCTCCCATGGGTGCCCGGGTGCGGCCGCGGTGAGGTGCTCGGCTACCTGCCGGGAGGCGCCGGGGCGCAGCGGTACCGTGCGGCCGACAGCGCTGAGTCGGCCGTTCTGGTCGTGGCGGCCGAGGACGAGGAGCTGCCCGGGGGTTAGGGTGCCGGTGATCGCGCCGACGATCGTCTCCGTGGCGTCCCGCCTTCTGATCTTGGTCCAGCCGCGGTATCCGGTCAGATAGCGGCTGGTCAGGGGCTTGATCAGGATCCCCTCCACACCGGATACGTTCGTCCAGGACTCCAGCCATTCCCGCGCCTTGGCCAGGTACGTCGTCATCGGGCAGAGCGTCCACGGCGCGGTCAGGGCGTGCTCGGAGAACACGCTCTCCAACAGGGTGCGCCGCTCGGCGTACGGGCGCGTGAGGAGCTCCTGGCCGTCGTGCTGCAAGAGGTCGAACGCGACGAAGTAGGCCGGCCACCGGGCGGCCAGGGCGCCGCGGGCTCGGGTGGCGGCCCGGCGCTGCAACGCCTCGAACGACAACCGGCCCGCCTCGGTGCCCAGACGACCAGTTCGCCATCGAGGACCAGGCCCTACGGCAACTGTGCCTCGGCGGCCGCCACCAGGTCCGGCCACCGGTCCTGGACCAGCGCACCGCGGCGGGTCTGCACTACCACCGTGCCGCTGGGGCCGACCGGAGTGAACAACAGCGCCCGGTGACCGTCCAGCTTCTGCTCGTACGCCACCCACGCCCGCAAAACGGCCGGGCCCGGAACGGCTTCCGCGGCCTGCGCCAGCATCGGCTCAACCGGCGGTCTAAGCGTCACGGGGCCTCCCTCACGGCTTGCCTGACCCTCTTTGTCTGCCAAACCAGCCGGAGACAGCCCTGCCCACAACAGCGACGTGCTCCCAGCAGCAGCGCCTGCCTTCCCACCCGCTCTCACAGGGCAAGGCCGACGGCGCCGAGGCCACGCTCGTTGCTGCGTTCCGAACGCCTGGCGCTGTCGCTGCCCCGGCCCAGGGCACCGGCACCTAGCGGTCGGCGACGTTGCGCTACTCGGGGTCTGACGAACATCAATGTCAGATCGTGCGCCAAGCCGCTGTCGGTCCTGGGGGGAGGCCGGCGGGCCGTCGGCGGCAGGACCGGTCTGAAGTCTTCCCCAGATAACACCCCGATATCTGCGGTAGCTTGATCTGTCACCTGCGGTGAAGTTCCCCGGCGGCTGCGTGAAGCGGCCCTGTTATCTGCGGCAAGGGGAAAACGGTGCCCACGCTCGTTCAGTTGCCGACCGGGAAGGCGGTGACCGTCCGGACGGCGGCCGACCTGTTCCTCGAATAGCTCGGCAACCCGAATACCGTCCGGAACTACGGCATCGCCGTCGGGAAGACCTCCAAGCGCCTCGGCGAGGGCCGACCGCTCGCCTCGGTAGAGGACGCCGAGATCGGTGAGGCGCTGGAGCTGCTGTGGGGCCGCTCGGCGGTGAATACGTGGAATGCCCGCCGCGGCGCCGTGCTGTCCTGGACGGGCTGGTGCTCCGAGCGCGGGCACGAGGGCCCGAAGGTCCCGGCCTGGACGAAGCGGCTGGCGGTGCCGGACTCCGAGACCCCGGCCCGCTCGAAGATGGCCGTCGACCGGCTGATCGCCCGGCGCGAGGTGCACCTCCGGGAGAAGACCCTCTGGCGGATGCTCTACGAGACCTCGGGCCGGGCGGAGGAGATCCTCGGCGTGAACATCGAGGACCTGGACTTCGCCGGGCGCCGCTGCCCAATCAAGGCGAAGGGCGCCCGGACCAAGGCTCGCCGGCGCGGGCAGGCTCGTGAGGACTACGTGCTGGAGACCGTGTACTGGGACGCCGGCACCGCCCGGCTCCTGCCCCGCCTGCTGAAGAACCGCACCCGCGGACCGGTGTTCGTCACCCACCGCCGCCCTGGTCCCGGCAGGGTCGTCAGCCCACGCGACGTCTGCCCGGACACCGGGTTCGCCCGTCTCTCGTACGGGCAGGCCCGCGCCCTGCTGGACGAGCACACCGCGGTACGCGGACCTGGGACGGGCTGGGATCTGCACGAGTACCGCCACTCCTCCCTGACTCACCTCGGCGAGCAGGGCGCGTCGCTGCTGATGCTGATGCTGATGCTGATGCTGATGGCGAAGTCTCGGCACAAGAAGCCGGAGAACGTCCGGCGCTACTTCAAGCCGTCCCCGGACGCGATCGCCGAGCTCACCAGCCCGCTCGCCCCGGGCGACAGCCGCCGCTGGGTGCGCAGCGGTTGGCCGGGGTGCCAACCGGCCTGTGGGTGCTACACGACGTGCCAGTGGGTTTGGACGGGCACGGCCAGCCGGTCGCCGACCGCGGTGAGGACGTCGGGGCAGAAGTAGTACCAGCGCAGGCGCGTGATCCCGCCGTCGGCCGTCTCGGCGTGAAGGATGTCCTCGACCGCTTCAGCTAGAGGAGTGAAAAGCCTGACTTTGCGGGCCTATGCAAGGGGTCCGAGGTTTCCTTCCAGGACAGTCTGGATGATCTGGGGCCGGTCCCAGAGAGCCAGAATTTCGTTGGCGATGGCCACGATGGGGAGGGGGTCGTGGTCGCCGTACGCCTTGATGGACGCAGCCAACAGGCTCCGGGGGACGGCGCCGGCATCCAGAAGGACACGCCAATCCTGCGGGCCGAGTTCCAGGAATTCCAGGCTGGTGAGCTCGGCGATCTCCAGCGGGTCGGCGAGCGTACCGGCGTACGCGGCGAGGGTGCGCAGGCAGGGCAGCCCGATGACCGGGGCGAGGCTGAACGGCGCGCCGTCCCACACCCCGATCGAGAGGACTTCCAGGCCGGGGTGGGCGGCTTCCCGGACGCTCTTGATGCTCGCGTGGTTGACGTGGGCCACGAGCGGTGGCTCCTCCCTGCGGTGCCGGTGCTCGTGCGTCTCCCGGTCCAGGACCCAGTCGGTGAGCGAGTCGGCCAGCAACTCGGCGCCGACGCTCTCCTCGTGGCTGAGCAGGATGATCTGCCCGGTGTGTCCGCGGGGGCCGGGCGTCAGGTCGACCGCCAGCTGATCTCCTCCGCCGTTCTCGCCGAATACGATCCACCCGGGTGACCCGACGACGCCCTGTACCGCGGCGTCGGGGCGCGTGACGACCGCCTTCATGGCAGCGTGCTCCCAGCGGCAGTGGCGGGTCGAGGCTTCGGCGATGTACAGGTCGTCCACGGAGGAGAGTTCGCAGCGCACCGCTTCGAAGACACCATCCGCCGTCTCGTAGTCGTCGCCCCAGTCCTCCCAGCGCGCCCGGGTCACCCGGTAGAGCACCTTGAGTTCCTCGGGCAGGCAGACGCCCAGGCGTGCTTCGGCGGCGGCGATCTCCCCCTCCGTCGCGCCGATGGCGTCGGGTAGCCGTTCTCGCAGCATCCGCTCCAGCAACTCCGGGTCCGCTGAGGAGGCCGGCCTCGCTTCGTGCGTCGGATCGGGGAGGCGGCGCCAGGGCTCGGGAAGGGAGTCTTCGATCAGGATGAGTGCACCGGGATGAGGGTTTCCGATCCCGGGTTCCACCGCCGGGCTGGGGCCGAGCAGACGAAGCACGGTCGTCCCGGTCGGTTCGATCTTCGCCGAGAACGAGACGTCGTCGACACCAGCCTCCGTCATCGCGGTCTGCACCCGCTCCACCGCGTCGAGCTCGTCCTGTATGTCCTCGGTCTGGAGGGCTCGACCGGGCGGTGGTACCGGGTGCGGGAGGGCCAGACTCCAACCGCTTCGCCCGATGCGACCCGCCACGCGCATGGGCTCGGCACCGGCCTTGTCCGCCTTGGCGGCCCGCAAGAGTCTCAGCACGGGCTGCCAGGTCGCGAAGTCACGTATCGATTGCCCGGGGGGTTTCTGAGTAGCCATGCGCAGACCGTACGCGGGGCGGCTGACACCCGGAGTCACAGGAGGCCGGGCTGCTCGCGCAGGTAGCAGTCGGACTCGCAAGCCATGGATCGGAGTCACCGCGTACGGCCTGGTCCGACTTTCCGCCCGATGGCTTCGCGTCGGCACCTGCTCCTCTCGGAGGCAGAGTTCTTGTCCCGCAGGAGCCGCAGGCTGCCGGGCAGGTCGGGGAGCTGGAAGGAGTACCGGCCCAGCATGTTGACGTGGTGCCGCACGAACGGGGAGAGGCGGGCGACGTCCTTGTCCCGAACGTCAAAGCCGTCGGCGCGCAGCTGGGTGACGGCGGCGTCCGTGTACCGGGTGTTGAAGAGGACCAGGGCGTTGAGGACGAGGCCGAGGGCGCCGATCTGGTCCTCCATGCCGTCCTGGTAGCGCTGGCAGAGCTGCCCGGCCCGGCCGTGGAAGATCGTCCGGGCGAGCGCGTGCCGGCCTTCCTGGTGGTTGGTTTGAACCTTGATCTGCCGCCGGTGGCCGGGCTCGTCGGCCAGGCGCAGGATGTGCAGTCGCGATCCGCCCGTAGTGTGCGATCGCGTCGCCGAGCGGGGTCGGGCGCCCGTCGCGGGAGAGCATCCGGATCACGTCGTACGCGCGGACGGCACCGGTGTGGATGGAGCCGATGATCCGCAGGATGTCCTCCCAGTGCCGCTCGATGCGGGCGAGGTCGACCCGGCCACGGGCCGCGTCCTAAAAAGCCCCGTAGTCGGTCGTGCGGTCGATACGCCACATCTTCTGATCAGGCAGGTCCGCGAGCTGCGGCGCGTACGCGAATCCGGCGAGCGTGAGCAGGTGGCGTGGTCAGCGGCCGGCCGGGACGGGGCCGAGCATGCGCTTGCTGATCCATTCAAGGGGCCCCTGGAAGAGTCCGTCCGCGTACTTGTGGCCGTCGTGTCCGGCGTTCGGGATGATGTGGAGGTCGGTTTCGACCGGCCCCTTGGTGATCTTCTCCTTGAAGGCCTTGACCGTGTCGCCCGGTTCCCTGTCGCCGAGCAGGAACGAGAGGTGCACCTCGGGCCCGTTCTTCTTGCCGCGCTGCTCGGCGAGGTAGCTGGGATCGTTGGCCCGCTTCTCCTGGTCGTGGCCCTTCCAGAAGGGCGCGTCGGAGGCCGTATCGGGTCCGCCCGCGACGGCGGTGCTGAAGCGGTCGGGGTACTGGCGGACCATCTTCATCCCGACGTAACCGCCTGCGGAGGAGCCGAAGAATCCCCAGCCCCTGGGGTCCTTGTAGGTCCGGAAGTTCTCGCGGGCCAGGTCGGGCACGTCGTCCGACATCCAGGTCCCCATCTTGGGCTGGCCGGGGATGTCGCTGCTGTCCCAGTACTGGTCCAGCTTGGCGTTCAGCACCGGCATCATGACGATGAACGGCAGAGACTTGCCCTGGTCGACCTGCTCGACGATGCGCTCCTGCAGCGTGAAGCCGGAGCCGAACCACTAGTTCGTCGGGTACCCGGAGGCCGTCGGTTGCGGGCTCTGCCCGTTCTTCCCCGAACCCGCGGGCGGGCGCTGGTCGAACGTCGCCTCCTCGGAGCCGCCGGAACATCCGGCCAGGGACAGCGCCGAGGCCAGAACGAGGGCCGGAACCAGCAGGACTGCCTGACGCTTCATTCAACAACTCCACACACGTAAAGGCCGTATACCTCCTCTAGAAGTCAGAAAAGGGTGAACCAGTTCCTTAGAAGCGATCTCACTTGGCGGCTTGGGTAGGCTGCCGGTCATGGCGGGGATCGTTGAGCGGCTGGTGCCGGATGAGTTGTGGGAGCTGTTCCAGCGGGTGGTGCCGGAGGCTCCATCGCGGCCTCCGTCAACATGCGGGCCCTGAAAAGGGGGACCTGACGGGTCCGAATCCTGTCGACAGGGGCAAGTTCGGGTCGAAGATCCACTTGATCACTGAGCGGACCGGTCTGCCCCTGTCCGTCGGAATCTCTGGGGCGAACCTCCACGACAGCCAGGCCCTCAACCTCTTGTCCGCGACATCCCGCCAATCCGGTCGCTCCGCGGACCCCGTCCCCGCCGACCCGGCAAGCTCCACGGCGACAAGGGTTACGACTGCGTCCACCTGCGGAGATGGCTGCGCAAGCGCGGCATCCGTCACCGCATCGCCCGCAAGGGAATCGAGCCGTCGAACCGGCTCGGCCGGCACCGATGGGTCGTAGAGCGGACGATGTCCTGGCTCTCGGGCTGCCGTCGCTTACGCCGGCGCTACGAACGCAAGGCCGAACACTTCCTGGCGTTCGCAGGCATCGCTGCAGCCCTCATCTGCTACCGCCGCTTGAAGATAAACACCAAACCAGCTCAACGGCTACTGCAAGATGGCTCAAATGAACGAATCGACTGAGCAGGTGGAGACCACAGGTCGTCTCTGGCAGGAATTCCGCCAAGAGCCCTTCCCCGACAGCTTGCGACATGCCACGTTCGGGGACACACATGTGTGGCTCCTCGAGTTGGACATCGTCGGCTGCGTTCTTCGCTGGCTCGACAACGGCGGCACCCTCGACTCGAAGAACAGGATCCTCCTGCAGAGCCGCATCGAGGACCTGGACCGAGTCATCCCTGAGATCAATGACCCTGTAGGAGCCCAGTACTGCCGGCGGTTGCACCAGCTAGCTGTGCTTGCGTCGAGGAACCTTCCCAGCACCAAATGAAACGGCCCCTTATCGGCAGGCAAAGAGGGGTCGGTCCGTGCCCGCGACCCCGATCCGAGAGCCACCGGCCGCCCGCCACCGGCCGCCCGCCGCCCCGGCCATGGAGCGGCGGGCCGCCGCCGGTCAGTCGCCTCCGCCGCCACCCCCGCAGGACGATCCGCCCCCACCGCAGGACAACCCGCCGCCGCAGCCGTGACCACCGCCGCCATCGCCTCTGCGGGACCGGCCCCGTGACGACCCGCCGCCGCCGTTACCGCCGCCGAGCATCACCAAGATGAACACCACGACGAGTCCGATCCCCATGATCAACAAGAACTCCACGTGCCCCACCCCCCTTACGTTCGTGTGAGGGGAGATGCCCTTCGCGACCCGCACCCCAAGCATGTTTTGAGGAACTCCAGAGCTTCGACCGGACACTCCCCCGCTCACCGGAACCCGTGAGATGCGTCACGGCGCACCCCGCCGGTCCGGCGGATCCCGCAGGGCCCTCCCGCACTCGACATATCACTCTTTGCACCTTTTTGACACTGACATGCCTCATTCCGACGGGAACGGAATAGGTAGCTCCGGCCGCTCCGCTTCCAACGCGGCTGTCGAGAGACGGTTCTAGCGCCATGTCAGGTCCTCCCCGGGCTGCCGCCACGCGGGCATGCACGACCTTCCGGCTGTTTCAAGCCCGGTCCGGAGCGTCCGGTGCGGCTCGGGGTGCCGAGCTTGCCAGGCCGCTGCCGCCCTTCTAAGAATGGCGGCTCCTCCGGCGCCCTCGCGGTCCGGCGCCGGGAGCTTCGGGATCACCGAGTGAGGTCACGCATGAAGAAGCACCGTAAGAAGACGCACCACCGGAAGATGGTCATAGCCGTCGGAGCCCTGGCCGTCGTGGGCGTGCCCGGCGCCGCCATGGCCTGCCTGGACACCCGGGACACCGGGCCGATACGCAACACCGCGGCCCAGCAGGACAGCCGCCCCTGGCAGAACGCCCCCTTCGGGACACCGGCCGCGCAGCAGCCGGTGGAAATCCCGGTCCCGGACAGCGCCCCGGCGGGACCCGACATCGCCCCGGAGGCGCCCGCCGAACCCGCGGAGCAGCCGGCCGCCGAGACCACTCCGCCCGCACCGCGGCCCGCCGCACCGACGGCGCCCGTCAAGCCGGCGGCGCCCGTCAAGCCCGTGAAGCCCACGCAGCAGGCGACCGGGCCCGCGGCTCCGCCGGACACCGCGGCGCCCTCCGGTGCTCAGGCCGAGGTCCTGGCGCTCGTCAACAAGGAGCGCGCCGCCGTCGGGTGTCCGGTCCTCACCCTCAACGCGAAGCTCACGAAGGCCGCACAGGACCACAGCGCCGACATGGCCGCGAACAGCAACATGTCCCACACCGGATCCGACGGTTCCGACCCGGGCCGGCGCATCACCCGCGCGGGGTACCAGTGGCGGACGTACGGCGAGAACGTCGCCTACGGCTACAGCACCGCGGCCAAGGTCATGGAGGGGTGGATGAACAGCCCGGGCCACAAGCGGAACATCCTCGACTGCTCCTACAAGGAGATCGGCATCGGCCTCGCGCAGCCGGGCCATTACTGGACGCAGGACTTCGGCGCCGCCCGCTGACCCGGCGGAGACCGGTACGGCCCGCAGCACCGGCCAACGAGCCGGCCGCGGCCCTCGCCCCACGGCCCCGCCAGAACGTCTCCGGCGGGGCCTTCCGCTGCGCGCCGGCTCAGCGGCCGACGTACCAGCCGTTTTCGCCGCTGCCTTCCGACGGATCGTACGACTGGTGCAGTCCGAGCAGCGCGGCCACCAGCCGGGGGTCCCAACTCCCGTCGAGGACCCGGTACTCGTCCGCGACACCCCGGAAGACGAGGTGCGCCCGGCGTGAGGAGTCGCGCCAGATCACCCTGCGCGGCTTGCCGAAGGCGTCGTCGCCCTCACCGAGCAGCGACAGCACCAGCCACACCAGGCTCACGGGCAGGCCGACGGGCCACCACACCGCCCACCAGAACAGGCGCCCGCGGAAGCCGCGCACGGAGTGGCCGGTCGCCGACTCGACGGTCCAGCGCGCCCGGGCCCCGCGCAGGGCGCGTCCGCGCCGGTACGTGATCCGGCCCAGCGGGACGCCGTACGGATCGTCGACGCGGTACACGGCGGGGCGTCCGCGCACCCACGAGCCCACGTCCTGCGTCGACACCCGGGCGATCGCGGCCCGGCCCTCCCCGACGACGTCGAAGGTACGCGCGGAGGGGTGCGCGGCATCTCCGAAGTCGTCGGGCACGCGGCAGAGCGTCCCGACGACGAGGTGCCCCTCGGGTCCGGCGCCCTCGCCGTGGCGCACAACGACCGGCGAGGCCGCCCCGTAGCGCACGTCGTACGTCATCCGTCCCTGGGCCACGTCCCGTCCTTCCTCCGCGTCGCCGCACGGCGACGCTCATGGCCCCCATGATCGCATTGGGCGTGCGAAGGCCTCGGGGCGGTATCACGCGCCGAGGTGCACGCGGGCGGCCCCCGGAGGCGGGCCGGCGGGGTACTGCGCACGCAGGCCACGCACGGCCCCGTGGAGCGTGGGGGCGGCCCGCTCCACCCGGGAGCCGTTCGGCGCGTCCGCGGTCGGGGACGTGTAGGTCTCCCGGGCGATGCCCGTCGCGGCGGCGCCGTTGACGGGCCAGAGCGTGCCGATGACGTGCCGGTATGCATGACCGGGGCGGGGCCGGGCACACGGTGCTTCGGAGGTTGATAACTATGGTTCCCCTGCTTCTCGTTCTTCTGCTGGCACTGATC
>NZ_JBHXSY010000026.1:0-46127 GCF_042715295.1 Streptomyces sp. NPDC058701
CCGCGGCCGGCCTCCCCCCGGCGGGGGGGGCTGACCCGCTGCGCCGCGGCCGGGGCGCCACCACGCCGTTTGTTTGGCCCCGGGGCGGCCCCCCCGGGCCCGCCATGATCCGAAAGACACGGCCTAGGCGCGAAGCCAGGCGTGCGGGGTTCCTGGGCGGGAAGACGGGCACGCGTGGCCTTCCGCCCGCACGTCAGCCAGGAGGAGGAAACAAGGATGTTGGTGAAGGGCTTGAAGGGTTTCCGCGGATTCATACTCCGCGGGAACGTGGTCGATCTGGCGGTCGGCATCGTCATCGGAGCCGCTTTCACCGCCGTGGTCAACGGCTTCGTGAAGGCGTTCCTCACCCCGCTGGTCGGTCTGGCCGCCGGCGTACGGGGCAACTTCACGACCCGGACCTTCAAGGTGGCGGGCACGGATTTCCCCTATGGCGGCTTCATCGATGCGGCCATCAGTTTCGCCCTGGTCGCCGCCGCCCTCTACTTCCTCGTGGTCCTTCCCGTGAACAAGCTCCACGAGCGATTCGCACCGCACCAGGACGTCCAGGCCGACAAGAGGGACTGCCCCGCCTGCCTGAGCCCGGTCCCCGTCCGTGCGCGGCGCTGCGCGCACTGTACGGAGGAGCTCACCCCCGGCACGGAGGCGCCGCAGTACCCCCATGAGGCGGTCGCCCACCCACGCGAGCGGGCGTAACGACGTCCGCGTCCGGCAGCGGCTGGAGCAGGGGGGCCGGTTCAGTCGCCGCCGGGGGACGGCGGGTCGGTCTCCCCGCGTGCGTCGGCCGCGGTGATGGCCGCGAGCGCGGCGGCGAGGTTCGCGTGGATACGGAAGACGTCCCGGGTGCAGGTGAGGTCGAGTCGGCGGGCGAGTGAGGGGCTGAGGGGGCCGACGAGGTGGAGGGGGGTGCGGGTCCGGACGCCGAGGAGGAGGGCGAGCAGGACCGCGTCGGCGGCCTGGAGGGAGCCGAGGTCGACGATCACCGGACGTCCGGCCGTGGTCGCGCGGGCGAAGGCGGTGTGGAGTTCGGTCTCGTCCCACCAGTTGACGGTGCCGCGCAGGACGAGGATGCGGGCCGGTGGCTGCGGGATCGGGGCGTCTATGAGGGTGAGCTGGTCGGGAGCGTCCGTTCTGTTCATGGCCGAAGGCCCTTCAGCGTCGGTGGTGGTCGGGGACGCGCAGCGCCAGCAGGGCCGTGTCGTCGCTGGCCCAGCCCGCGTGCCGGGCGGCCAGGGCGTTGCCGATGTGCTCGACGGTGGCGGCCGCGTCCATGCCGGCGGTGGCGGCGAGGGTGCGGGCGAGGTCGGCGTCGTCGAAGACGTCCTGCTTCCGGCCGGGGCGGCCGGGGCGGGCGCGGGCCTCGGTCGCGCCGTCGGTGTAGAGCAGGAGGAGGTCGCCGGGGGCCAGACGGAAGCGGACGTCGGTCAGGCGGATGGGGTCGAAGACGCCGAGGAGCTGGCCCGGTACGCCGATCTCGCGGACCGTGCCGTCGGCGCGGCGGACGAGGGCCGGTGGATGGCCGGCCAGCGCGAGCGTGCCGGCGATACCCGCGGGGGTGAGGCGGAAGCGGGCGTAGACGCCGGTCAGGAAGCGCGGTGCGTCCTGGGCGATCATCGCCGTGCTCAGGTGGGCGAGGACGTCGGCGGGAGCACGGTTCTCGTTGGCGACCGCACGGACCGTGTAACGGGCCATGGAGGACACCTGGGCGGCTTGGACGCCCTTGCCGCAGACGTCGCCCAGGACGGCGGCCCACGAGGAGCCGCGGGTGCGGAACAGGTCGTAGAAGTCGCCACCGACCTCGATGTCGGAGCGTCCGGCGCGGGAGGCGGGGGTGTAGGAGGCGGCGACCTCCACGCCGGGCACGGCCGGAGGTGTCGGTGGCAGGAGGCCTTGCTGGAGGGAGTGCGCGAGGTTCGCCGAGAGCGTGTGCGCGTTCTGCGCGGCGGTCAGGGACTGGCGGAGGCCTATCTCCGCACCGACCGCCCGGGCCAGGGTCTCCAGGGTCAGCAGGTCTGACGGGGTCCAGGCGCGCGGGTTGCCGTCGATCACGCAGAAGCTGCCCAGCACCTCGCCCCCGGAACCCAGCAGGGGGTAGCCGGCCCAGGCGCCGATGCCCATCGGCCCGACGGAGGGGTGGTCGCGGGTACGGGGGTCGGTGGTGGCGTCGTCCACGACGAAGGGATCACCGTCGAGGCCCGTGAGGAAGTAGCAAAAGCTCTCCTCGACCGGGTTCTGCCGGTCCTCGACGTCGACGGCGTCCACGCCGACGCAGGCCTTCCAGAACGAGCGGGTCTCGTCCACCAGAGTGATGAAGGCCCGCCCCGATGCGGTGACCCGCGCGGCGAGGGCGGCGAGGTCCTCGAAGACCTGCTCCGGGCCCGTGTCCAGCAGGCCCGTCGCCTTCACCGCGGCGATGCGGGTACGGTCGCGGAGCTGTCGCGGCAGCCCCGCCCGTCTGGACGGCACATCCGTCTGCCGTTGCACCGGTGCTCCCACAGGGTCCTCACATCCTCCGCAGAGGCTGTAGCAGCACCCCCAGCAGTTCTTCCTCTACTCGTCCTGTCCAGACCCCAGCCAACCACGCCGTACGCCGCCGCCCAACCTGCCCGGGGTGAGATCCGACTCACGCGTGACCTGCTCCACACTGCCGCGTGGTCGAGCGGCTCGGGCCCGCACCCGTGGCCCGGCGATGTCAGCGATCGAGGAAGTCACCGGCCGTACACCACGGACCTTCGCCCGCTGGGCCGCCTCCCACGCCGGGCCTTCCGCCGGGTTGGGCTGGGACAGGGGGCGGCACGCACACGCCGTACGCCGATCACGCTCGAATCCGTCCCGGGCGCTCCGCCTGTTCCCGGCGATCCGGCGGCGCCGTCCTCGGCTGGGCACTGACGTGGCTGCACACGACGCCGCCACGGATCACCGGGATGCCCATCCGGCGCAGGAGTTCACGGGCGGGACGGGCGGCCGACGTGCTGCGCCATTTCAGTCCCGGATGGCGGGACCGGAGGTGCGCCAGTGCCCTGGTGCCCAGTCCTGCGGAGCGGAAGCGGTCCTCGATCTCGACGCCGGTGATCACGGCTTCGGCGCAGCTGGAGCAGATCCGGTAGCGGACCTGACCCACGACCTTGCGGATGTGCACGAGGAGGAGGCACGACTCGTCGTGGGCGGCCTGGCGCGGGTGGTGGGAGGAGAGGAAGTCGATGTCGCGGTAGGCGAGGATCTTTCGGCGTAGTCGTTCGGCAAAGCGTCCGCGGCGCGCGTGCCTGCTCCCCTCGGGCCGCGGAGTCCGCTCGGATGCCGCGGGGGCGGGAGGTGTGGGGGCGAAGGGCGTGGGGGTGCTCGCGGGACGCGCGTGTTGTCCGGGCATGGGCCGCGTGTGCCCGGTCGACGGCCCGTCATGCCGCCCGTTCTGATGTACGACCGGGTACCGCTGTGCGACCGGGTACCGCTGTGCGGCGGCCGACGCCCTCGGCGCGGCGGTTCTTCCCGGCGTGGTCGAACCGGGGGCCGCCGGTAGCCGCGCTAGCGGTAGAGGGGGGCGATGTTCTTCCAGTACCGGTCCAGTTCGGCGTCGGCGGCTCCGAAACCGGGGTGGTCCCGCGGTTCGAGCAAGGCCGCGTGCAGCTCGGCGACACGCCGGTGTCCAGCGCGCGCCGGGTCAGCGGGAGCCGTACGGCGCCAGGGGGCCCGGGCCGCGCTGGCACCGTGTCCGTAACGCCGGCGCACCCGGGCGGCCCACCAGCGGGCGGCGAGAACGGTCGCCGCGGTTGCGGCCGTGGCGGCCAGGGCGTGCACTGCGTGATGAGCGGGCACCGCTTCCTCCAGGAAGAGCCGGGGACACAACTCGGGCCGGACGGTGCCGGCCGGTGAGGGCCGGGCACCGCCGCGTTCCAGCGCGCCTTCTGCGGATCCGTCGCCAACCGGGCAATGCGGCGCGGCGCGGCGCGGTCCCGGGCGGCGCGGGCCCGACCCGATCCAAAGGAGACGCCTCAGCCGGGCCAGGTGCCCGTCACACGTCGGGTGGCCACGGCCCCCGAGCGGTCGACGGCAGCCTTCACCACGGCGAAGATCGCCCCCTGGATGGCCGCGGCGAGCAGGATCTGCCGCCAGGGCCGGTCCTCGTCCGTGGCGTTGGGCGCGTCGCCTTCGCCCTCGATGACCTTCCAGGCCTGTTTGAACGCCGCACCCGCGATCATGCCGCTGACGGCGCCGAGGGCCAGGCCGACGGGCTTGTAAGCGATCTTGGAAGCCTTCACCGGCGCCGCCCCCGGCCACGGCGCGCCCACAGGAAGACGACCAGGACGGCAGCGGCCGCGAGGAGCGGCTTGTGGTTGGCTCGCGCGAGCATCGCCGCCTGGCCGGCCTTGTCGCGGACCGATTCCGGGGTGTTCTCCGCGGCGTACTGCCCGGCCTGGGACGCGGCCTCCTTCACCTGCGCCGCCGCCTGGGCCGTCTTCTCCAGGACGGGGTCGGGCGTCTTCTCCTTCACCAACCGGGCGGCCTGCCCGGCCTTCTCCCGGATCTGGTCACTGACCAGCGCTGCCTTCTCGGTGGCCTGTTCCCTCACGGCGGTCGCCTTGTCCTTCGCCTGCGCTTTGACGTCCGCCTTCGCGGCCAGTGCCTCGACGGTCTGGCCGAGCTCCTCGCGCGTGCGCTCGACCTGATCGCGCAGCTCCCTGGTGGAGGGGGGCTGAGGCGTCGGCGTGCCGAGGGTGTCGTGGGGGTCGTTGGTCATCGCTGTGACTTCTCCTTGATCTCGGCCGGATCGGCCTTGAGGCTGTCGATGGTCCGCTCGGGCACGGGAGTACCGGCCTGGGCGACCCGCTTCTCTCCGGCACGGGCCGGGACTGCGGCACCGACGGCCGGTACAGCCGCCATGATGGGGGCAAAGGCCCGCGCCGCAGGAGCAACGCGAGGGCGGGGGCGCAGGTTGCTGCAAAAGCCCGGGCCCGCCGGGATGCCGGTGAGCCCGCGGCGTCGTACGGCCCTGGTCCCCGAGCCGTCTGCGTCGGGGGGCTGCCGCTCGGTCGTTCCCATGAAGTGGTCACCTTCCGGATGGTGCGCGTGCCGCCGTCGACGCGCTGCTACCCCGCAATCGCGCCGTCACCCACCCGAAGGGGCGCAGCCCGCACGCCCCGTCCGTGAGATCGCCCGCCACAGGCTCCGACCGGACGCCCTGCGTACGGCCGTCGCCCCCGGCTTCAGCGAGATCGGCCAGCTGGCGGCCATCGCCGCGATCCGCACCGTCCTGAACTTCTTCCTCAGCCGGGAGATCGCGCAGGAACGCGTCGAGATCGAGCGTGACCGGAAGGCGGCCGCGCCGCGGGCCGCGGCTTCCTGAGGTCTCGCGCGCCGCCCCCACCAGCCGTTCGGCGCACGCGGTGCACACACCGCGGTCGCCGCTCCGGCCGTGCCGCGTCGTGCGGCGTACGGGCTCCGGAGGGGCGCCCGTACGCACCAGCCCGCGCCTCGAAAGGACGCAATCCGCAAGCGCGCCGACATGCGGTTCGCCCGGCGGGGTAACCGGTCGCGTATGAACACCACTCCCCTGCGGGCTGTCGCGCTCGTGTGCACCCTGTCCCCGTCGCCGAAGCCCTCCAGCTCCCAGCTGCTCGCCGAGCAGACGATGGCCGCCCTCGCCGAACACGGCGTCACCGGCAAGACCATTCGGATCGCGGACCACGACGTCAAGCCCGGAGTACAGACCGACATGGGCGAGGGCGACGCCTGGCCCACCATCCGGGACACGATCCTGGGCGCGGACATCGTCATCCTGTCCACACCCATCTGGCTCGGCCACGCCTCCAGCATCGCCCAGCGGGTCCTTGAACGCCTCGACGCGGAGATCTCCGAGACCGACGACGAAGGCCGCATGCTCACCTACGGCAAAGCCGCCGCGGTCTGCGTCGTCGGCAACGAGGACGGCGCCCACAAGGCCAGCGCCGACCTCTTCCAGGGTCTGAACGACGTCGGCTTCTCCCTCGCCCCCAACGCCGTCACCTACTGGGTCGGCGAAGCCATGCACGGCACCGACTACCAAGACCTCGACAAGACCCCCGAGAAGACCGCCGCCACTACCAAAACCCTCGCCGCCAACACCGCCCACCTCGCCCGGCACCTCAAAACCAACCCCTACCCCGCCAGCTGAGGCGGGGCCGCAACCCCGCGCTGCGGCAGATCCGGCGGCGCGAAGGGGTTCCGCGCTCCGGGATCGGAGCCGCCGGCCGTGGCGGCTACAGGTCGAGCATGGCCGTGCGCAAGCCGCTCAGGATGCGGGTCAGGAGGCGCGAGACCTGCATCTGGCTGATCCCGAGTTCGACGCCGATCTCCGACTGGGTGAGCTCGCGTCCGAAGCGGAGGTACAAGATTTCGCGGTCCCGTTCGGGCAGACGCTCCAGCAGGGGGGCGAGGGCGTGGAGGTTCTCGAAGAGGTCGACGGCCCGGGCGGTTTCCTCGGAGACCGGTTGCCGGCCGGGCGCCCGGGCCGTGGCGTTCTCCTCCTCGGCCGGCGAGGGGGGTTCGAGGGTCTCACTCGAGTAGCCGTTGGCCGCCACGAGCCCCTCGATCACCTCCTCCTCCTCCAGTTCGAGGTGTCCGGCCAGCTCCCTGACCGTCGGGGCGCGGCCCAGCGTGGCGGCCATCGTGTCGCGCGCCTTCGCCAGCTCGACGCGTAGCTCCTGGAGCCGGCGGGGTACCCGGACCGCCCAGGTGGTGTCCCGGAAGTGCCGCTTCATCTCGCCGGTGATGTAGGGCAGGGCAAGGGAGGAAAACTCGACACCGCGCTCGGGTTCGTACCGGTCGATCGCCTTGATGAGTCCGATGGTCCCGGCCTGGACGACGTCCTCCATCTCCGTACCGGCCCCCGACGGGCTTCCTGTTCTGCTGCGGAAAGCTCTGCTCGCGAACTGAACCAGGGTCATGTTCATCTCGATCAGCGTGTTGCGCACGTACTGGTGCTGCGGAGTGCCTTCGGAAAGGCTCGCCAGCCGTGCCAGGAAGACCCTGGACAGCTCTTTCGCCTCGATCGGTGAAACGCGCCGGGGATCCGCGACGACCGGCAGATCGGGGACGGCCGGCACACCAGGGACGGTCTGCCCGTCGGGGAGGGTCTGCTCATCGGGGACGGCCCGCCCCTCAGGGTCGCCGTTCGCGAAGCTCCTGTGGGCCCCTTCTCCGAGCGGTGTGTCCCGGGCGGGGGATCCGGCTGTGGTGGTGGCCGTTGCGGCACAACCGGGCACGGTGGTTCCCTTCCTTAGGCTGCGGGCTGGAAACCAGAGCCTTCCCCCGCACACCGCGCGGCGTCCGGGCCGCCCGTCCCCTCATCCCGGGACTTTCGGGCTTTCGACGACGGACCAGCGGCCCTTGCGGCCTGCCTTTCGACTTGCTCTCCAGCCGTCTCGGCAGGCCCAAGGGACCCCGGGGCGTTCTACGGCTCTTCGAGGACGTGCATGGCGGCTTCTTCGGCGGAGGCAGCTCCGGCGTCGATGCCCACGTCACGGGCCAGTACGTCGTTCTGGTGCGGGGAGGCGGTGGCCGGTGCCAGTCGCCCGGCCCGGGCGCCGCCCGCTTGGGGGTCGACCGGTTCGCCGTCGCCTCCGGCCAGGTCCCCGATGCCGTCGCCTTCCTGGGGGGCCGCTTCGGGGAGTTCCCGGGCGAGGCGATCGTCGAGGCTCTCGCCCTCGCGCTGTTCCTCGCCGGTGGTCGCGTAGCGGTCACTGCCGTAGGGGCGCTCGACCGGTGAGTGGCCCTGATCGAGCAGGTCGTCGGCGTCGGGCTCCCCCAAGCTGTCCTGCATGTCCGGCTGGCCCTCGGAAGGCTCGGCTTCGGGCTGGGGCTGGTAGACGTCGTCGCCTCGCCCGTCCTGGTCACTCATCGGTTCCGTCCCTTCTCCTCGGATCCCCGGCTCAGTGGATGGATCCGGACTCTTTGGGCGCCTCCCCAGAAATCAGCGGATCACACGGTGCGGGGTCGGCCGTGCGGCGGTTTCCCGTGCCGACGCCCGGGCACGCGCACCGTGAAGGGTCGAAGTCGGCACCGAAAGGATCAGGCCATGGACGACCAAGGCGGCGCTGGAGGCGTCCCCCTGCACGACGGCGACGGCGAAGCCCGGCACCGTCGTCCACGGGTCCACAAGCCCTCCGGGCAGGCGGGGACCACGCGAGCGGCGGACACGGATGAGGCGAGCCGTTTGGACCGGCCGGCCGAGCCGCCGGAGCCGCGCGCGCGGCCCACTCGCCCGCCGGGCCAAGCTGACCGGACCGAGAACGGGGAGGGCGACTCGTGAACAGCAGCGGAGAGCACCCTGCTGGACGCGCCCGTCCCTCCTTCCTCGGCATCTACCTCAACGATCACCTCGCCGGGGCGGGCGGGGGCGTAGAGCTCTTCCGACGTGCCGCGCGGGCACATCGGGACGATGCGCTCGGGCCCCCGCTGGAGGCGCTCGCGAAGGAGGTCGCCGCTGACCGGGAGAGCCTGCGGGCGCTGATGGCCGCACTCGGCGTCCCCGCGAAGCGCACCCGGATGGCCGCCGGATGGGTCGCCGAAAAGGCGGGCCGTCTCAAGCTGAACGGTCGGCTCCTCTCCCGCTCTCCGCTGAGCGACGTGCTCGAACTGGAGGCGATGCGCTTGGGCGTGGAAGGCAAAGCCGCCTGCTGGCGTTCCCTGCGAGCGGTGGCGCGCACCGACCCCCGTATCGAAAGCTCGCACATCGAGGAGCTGATCCACCGCGCCGAACGGCAGATCAGCACCCTGGAGACGATCCGCGGCAACCGCGCGGCCCAGGTCTTCACGCAAGGGGCACGTGCAGGAAGCCGTCCCGCCTGAACACACGCCGTCCGCCGGATGACCCCGGTCCGGGGGACGAGCGGGTCCGCAGGCGTCGTCACCTGTCCGGCACCCAGAACGCCGCCAGACTGCCTCGGCCCGGAGCCACGCTGCCCCAACCGTCCGGCAGATACACCGCCACCACGCCTGCCGTGGGGAATCGTGCCCTGAGCCGGTCCAGCTCCTCCTGCGGCCCTTCACCGCACAGGGCGGCGGCCAGTTCGTGGATGCCGGAATTGTGTCCGACCATGACGACGCTGCCGTGTCCCGGTCCGCGTTCTTCGAGCACGGCGACCAATTCGTTCGGCGTCGCGTCGTACAGGCGCTCGTCGTAGATCGTCGGCGGTCGGCCCGAACGGAGGGCCGGCTCGGCCAGCTGCCACGTCTGCCGTGTCCGACGGGCCGGCGAGCACAGGGCCAACTCGGCGTGGAACGGGGATTCGGCGAGCCAGCGACCGGCCTGGGAGGCGTCGGCGCGCCCCCGATCGCTCAGCGGCCGGTCGAAGTCCTCGACGGTCCCCTTGGGCACCGCCTTGGCGTGCCGTACCAGCAGCAGTGTGCAGCCGCTCTCCCCCGGGGGTGCGGAGGGCCGGGCGGTCCGGGGCGCGGCTGCTCGGTGGGGATCGGGGACCGGAGGGGGTGCGGACATGCGGCGTCTCCTTTCGCAGTCGCGGCCGTGGGGGCACGGCCTGACCGGATGCTCGTACACGGCACGCGCGTACACGGCTGTGCGTCCGGCGCCTACCCGGCGCCCGGCTGCCCACTCCTCGCGGGCCGTCGCGCCGACCCAGACCCCGCCCCCGGTCCCGGGTCCGCGTCGGCGACCGGTGGCGCGCCGCTCATGCCGGCCATCTCCACCGGGTGATCTCGGCCGGGTCCACGCCGGTACGGCGCAGTTCCGCGCGGAGCCGGTCGCGGTGGCCGGCGTACTCCTCGGCGAGTTCCCCGGCACCGGTGTGCCGGCCCCGCAGGTACGTGAGTGCCGTGACGGCCAGGTCGTGGCGGGAGGTTCCGTTGAGGACGAGCAGGTCGTACGGGGTGGTCGTGGTGCCCTCCTCGACGTAGCCGCGGACGTGGAACCGGTCGGGGTTCGGGCGTCCGTGGAGCAGTTGGTGCACGGCGGAGGGGTACCCGTGGAAGTCGAAGACGACGGGGGTGTCCTCGCCGAACAGGTCGTGGAACCGGCCCTCGTCCATCCCGCGGGGGTGACGGTCCGGCGGCGCGAGGCGGCAGAGGTCGACCACGTTCACGAAGCGGACCCGTGCCTCGGGCAGATCGCGCCGCAGCAGCTCGGCGGCGGCGAGCGACTCGACGGTGGGGATGCCTCCCGCGCAGGCGAGGACGACCTCCGGGTCGTCGCCGTCGTGGGTGCTCGCCCAGGGCCAGACGGAGGCGCCCGCGCGGCAGTGGGCGCGGGCCGCGTCGAGGTCGAGCCATTGGGCGGCTTCGTGCTTGCCCGCGACGACAATGTTGATCTTCCCCGTCTCGCCGAGCAGTTCCTCCATGGTCACCAGCAGGCTGTTGGCGTCGGGCGGCAGGTACACCCCGGTGACCGTGTTCCTGCGATTCAGGAGGTTGTTGATGAAGCCGGGCCCCTGGTGGCTGTACCCGTTGTGCTCCTGGCGCCAGCCCTCGCTGCTGAGCAGGTAGGTGAGGCTGCTGATCGGAGCACGCCACGGAACTTCGCGGGACGTCTTCAGCCACTTCGCGTGCTGGTTGACCATGCTGTCCACGATGGGGGCGAAGGCCTCGTACGTGGGGAACAGGCCGTGCCGACCGGTCAGCAGGTAGCCCTGGAGCCACCCCTGGCAGTTGTGCTCGGACAGCGTCTCCATCACGCGGCCGTCCCGGGTGAGGTCCTCGGAGTACTCCTCGATGGGCCAGACGTAGGCCCGGCCGCTGGCGGCGAGGACGGCGTCGAGCTTGTTCGACGCCAGTTCGTCCGGGGAGACGATGCGGAAGTCGCGGCGCTCGGCGCTGTTCAGCATCAGGTCGGCCAGCCAGCCGGCGAGGACGCGGGTGGGGCTCGCCGTGGCGGTGCCCGGGCCCCCGGCGACGTCGACGGCGTAGGGCCGCAGCGGCGGGAGGTCGAGCGGGCGGCGCAGACGCCCGCCGTCCGCGGCGGGCTGGGCGCCGATCCGCGCCGGCCCCTGCGGTGCGGCGGCCAGGACGTCCGGTACGGGCCGCCCGTCGGCGTCGAACAGGTCCTGGGGCCGGTAGGAGCGAAGCCAGCCTTCGAGGGCCCGCAGCTGCTCCGGGTCGTCGTGGACGTCGGGCAGCGGCACCTGGTGCGCGTGGAAGGTCCCCTCGATGGGCTTGCCCTCGACCTCGGCGGGGGCCCCCTGCCCCTTGAGGCTGCGCAGCACGATCATGGGCCAGGCCGGACGGACCGGCTCGTCTCCCGACCGGGCGCGGGCCTGAAGGCCGCGGATGACGGTGTGCGCGTCGAGGACCGCCGTACCGAGCGGGTCGCCGGGCGGGTCATCGATGACGTCCACGATCCGCGGGTCCCAGCCGTAGCCGCGGAAGAGGGACGTCAGCTCGTCGTCCGACATCGTCGCGAAGACGGTGGGCGAGGAGATCTTGTAGCCGTTGAGGTGCAGGACCGGCAGGACCGCGCCTGCGGTCACCGGATCGAGGTACTTGGTGGAGTGCCAGGCCCCGGCGGTCGGTCCGGTCTCCGCCTCGCCGTCGCCGACGATGCAGGCGACGATCCGGTGGGGGGCGTCCAGGGCGGCGCCGAATGCGGTCGCCAGGGCGTAGCCGAGTTCTCCGCCCTCGTGCAGGGTTCCGGGGACGGCCGGTGAGAGGTGGCTGGGGAAGCCGTCCGGGGCGCAGTAGCGGCGCGCGAGCTCGCGCAGCCCGGCGCCGGTTCGGGCGAGGGCGGGGTCGTGGTCCTCGTGGGTGCCTTCGAGCCAGAGGTTGGCGTGGAGGGCCGGGGCCCCGTGCCCGGGCCCGGTGACCAGCAGGACGTCGGCGCCGCGCTGCCGGACCAGGGTGTTGAGGGCGGTGTAGACCATGGTGATGCCGGGGCAGGTTCCCCAGTGGCCCAGAAGCCGCGGCTTGAGGTGTTCGGGCCGCAGTGGCTCGGTGAGCAGGACGTTGTCCCGGAGGTGGATGAGGGCTGCGGCCGCGTAGTCGGCGGCGCGGCGGTAGGCGTGCGGATCCGGCTGTCCGGTGGGATGGATGGACTCGGTCACGGCACTGCTCCGCATCGTCGTCAGGGGGCCACGCTGCACGCCTGCGCACCTGCCCCGCGGCCCCCGCCCGAATCCGCCGTGCGCCCGATCGGCCGCACGGGGCCCTCATCCCAGGGCTTCCGCGGCGGGCAGGATGCGCGCTCCCATGTTGATCTCCATCATGCGCAGAGCGGCGTCGGCCAGGTCCTCATGGATGTGGGCCACGGCGTCTCGCGCGACCGTGACGGAAAGGTGCCGGATGTGGGCGTCCAGGGCGGAGTACAGCACGCACTGCTCCGTGACCTGCCCGCACAGGACGAGGTGGCTCACGTCGAGCGCGCCCAGCAGGTAGGCGAGCGGCGTCTCGTAGAAGACGGAGTGGCGGGCCTTGACGATGAAGTAGGAGGACCCGTCGGGCCTGACCGGTTCCACCAGGTTCGCGTGCGGGCCCGCGAGCGCCGCGTCGAGAAGTTCCCCGTGGTGGGAGCGCCACTTGCCGAAGTTGTCGTTGACGTAGATCACCGGGATGTCCCGGTCCCGGGCCTCGCCCAGGAGGTGGGCGACGGCAGGGATCGCCCGTCGGACGGACGGGACGAGGAGGTCGGCGTCGTCGTGGTCGTACGTGTTGAGCATGTCGATGACGACGAGTGCGGTCTGCGCCATGCGGTCCAAGTTCTCAGATCTGCTGCGCAGAGGCCGGTGACAGGGCCGATCGCGCGCTGCCCCGGGGAAGTGTCCGCGCGGGGATGTCGGCGGCGCGCCGGCCCGGCCCGTACGCCGTACGGGGCAGAACCGGGCTGGTGACGCGGCCGCCGACCAACCTGCGGGTCAGTGGCCGAGGGCGGTCTTGAGCTGCTGTTTGCTCATGGTGGAGCGGCCCTCGATGCCCCGCTTCTTCGCCTCCTGGTAGAGGTCCTCCTTGGTGCGTTCGGATGAACCGCCGCCTCCGTGGGACCTCTCGCCACCGCGCTGGGAGGGGGACGCGCCCCGGGTGGAGCTGCGGCTGGACGTTTTGCTCTCGCCGGACCGGGCGCGCTCCTTGTTCACGGTGCGGGAGGCCATCTCCTTCGCCCGGCCCTCCGACATGCCGCGCTTCTCACCCGACTCCTTGATGTGCTCGTACTGACGCTCGCGCTTGGGACTCGATCCTCGGGGCATGACGCCGCCTTCCTTCTCCGCGGGGCTGGATTCCCGGCCATGGTGCGCGTACCCGGCCGAGTCCGCATCTCAGGCGACCCGCAGGAGGATCGAGCGGGCCTGCTCGCACCGGTTCGTTCCGTCTCAGGGTGTGAAGAGGACCTTGACGGCGCCGTCGTGCTTCTTCTGGAACATCTCGTACGCCTCGGGCGCGTCGGCGAGGGGGACCCGGTGGGTGGCGAAGCCGTCGACGCCGAGCGGGTCCGCTTCGGTCAAGAGGGGCAGGAGGTCGTCGACCCAGCGCCAGACGTTGGCCTGGCCCATGCGGAGCTGGATCTGCTTGTCGAACATCGTCAGCAGGGGCAGCGGGTCCGCCGTTCCGCCGTAGACCCCGGCCAGGGAGATGGTGCCGCCGCGGCGTACCAGGTCGATGGCGAGGTGGAGCGCGGAGAGGCGGTCGACGCCGAACCGCTGCATCATCCTGGAGGCCAAGGCGTCCGGCAGCATGGTGGTCAGGTGCTGGGCCCCCTTCGCGAGGGGGGCTCCGTGGGCTTCCATGCCGACGGCGTCGATGACCGCGTCAGGGCCGCGTCCCCCGGTCAGTGCGCGAACCTCGTCGGCGATCCCCTCGCCGTAGGTGGCGAGGTCGAGGGTGTGGACGCCGTGGCGGGCGGCCCGGCGGAGGCGTTCCGGGACGAGGTCGATGCCGATGACCAGGCCCGCGCCGCGGTGGGCGGCGATGCGGGTGGCCATGTCTCCGATGGGACCGAGGCCGAGGACGACCACCGTGCCGTCGGGCGGGATCGCCGCGTACTCGACGGCCTGCCAGGCCGTGGGGAGGACGTCGGACAGATAGACGAACCGGTCGTCGGGCCCCTCCGCGGGCACCGGGATCGGGAGGGTGTTGCCGAAGGGGACGCGGAGGTATTCGGCTTGCCCGCCCGGTACCTGGCCGTACAGCTTGGTGTAGCCGAACAGGGAGGCGCCGCTGCCGTACTCGTGGACCTGGGTCGTCTCGCACTGGGACTGCAGGCCGTGGTGGCACATGTGGCAGGTGCCGCATGAAACGTTGAACGGGATGACGACCCGGTCGCCGGGCCGTACGCGGGTGACCTCGGGGCCGACCTCTTGCACGATGCCCATCGGCTCGTGTCCGAGGATGTCCCCGACGTCGAGGAACGGACCGAACAATTCGTACAGGTGCAGGTCGGAGCCGCACAGGCCCGTGGTGGTGATCTTCACGATCACGTCGGTCGGGTCCTTGATCACGGGGTCGGGCACGGTGTCGACGCGCACGTCACGCTTACCGTGCCAGGTCAGGGCCTTCATCGGTTACTCCCTACGGGGTAGCGTCGGGCGCGCCGGCGCGGCTCGTACGCCCTTCGTTCCGTGGTGGCCGGGGTGGTCCACCCGATGGGCGGCTACCCCTCCCCGGGCGGGTTCAACGAACGATCGGGCGGTGCGGTCGACGCGACCGTGATCCGTGGGGAAGGAATCGACCGGACTCCGTCGTGATGTGCTCCGTTCATCAGGGCCCGGCGGCTGCCCTCGCGCGCAACCGGCTGTGGCGGCGGCGTGGAGATCCGCTCGGCCGGTGCGCCTGTCGGCTGGTTTCCGGGGTCGAGGTGGCACCTGGGAGCCGGGCGCGTCGGGGAGTTCTGCGGCGCAGCATCCCGCTGCGTTCGGTCTGTGGGTCGTCAGTCGGTCAGGGCGACCAGTCTCCGGTGGTCCAGCTGGTCCCGCCGCCCGGCGGTGAGGTGGACGCGGACGTCCGTGAGGGTCTCCTTCAGCGCCGTGTACCCGGCGGCGCAGGCTTCGTCCCGCTCCAGGGTCTCCCCCGGGACCCACAGGATCAGCAGCGTCTCGTGCCGACGCGACCCGGCGCGAGAGGCGAAGGCGAGCTCGTGAACGACCAGACGCGCCGCATCCGGGGGAAGGGACGCGAGCAGCTCCTCGTGCGTCAGATTGCCCTCCAGTTCAACCGCCATGACGGGCGGCTTCTGGGCGCAGCGGAGGATCACGGTGTTGACGTCCCTCCGGTCCCTGAGGCGCTGCAGGGCGTCAACGCCTGCGGGCGGCAGGCCGATCGGGTCGCTCACGGATTTCTCGTTTCGGTCGCAGGTCCGGGCCTGAGAAACAACGAAACAAGCACCGTGGAGGTTTCGACCCCGGCGCGGTCCGCGCCCTCTAGGGCGCGGACCGCGGTACAGGTGGGTCATGCGGAGTCGGGACGTCCGCGCGGCGGGTTCAGGGCCTGACGACCGCTGCCCATCCGAGGGTGCAGGCCAGGGCGGGGGCACTGCAGGAGGTCTCGTAGACGTCTCCGGCGGTGGTGAGGACCTTGACGTAGACGCGGCCGCTGTCCAGCTTGACGGCGACGCCGCAGGCGTTGCGGGGGTACCCGGGGGTGGTGCTCCCGGTCAGGTCACGCCAGATGTAGGCGCCGGTCGAGGACGGACGGTAGCCCACGAACGCCTTGCCGCGGGTCAGGGCAGCGCTGTATTCGCTGCCCGTCGCGACCCCTGCGACGACGGCGAGATCAATGCACGGCCCGGCGGGACCCGCCGGCCCCCGGTCCCCCTTGGGGCCCCGCGGGCCCTGCGACCCGCGCGGCCCGGTGCACCCGGCCGCGGCCAGCTGACGGGCGCTCCTCGCGGGCTTGGCCTTCGCCGCCTTCCCCTTGGTGCCGAGGGTCCGGAGGCTGGAGCAGTCGGCGGCCTGCACCGCGACCGCGTTCGGCGAAGCGACGGCCGGGGCCGCAACGGTGGCGAGCGAGAGCGCCACGGGTACGGCGAGAAGGCTCGCGAGTCGCATCCGACGCGCTGTCTTGAGTACCGCGTTCACCTGTTCACTCCTCGAATCGTCGTACTGGACGTGGGGAGCATCACCCGCCCTCGGCCGCCGTACAGGCTGACAGGCTGATGGTCGGACAAATATCAGCGGGTCGGCTCAACCCGTCGACGGTGGCGAAGCACGAACCGACGCCCCCCCGGACTCGTAGTCGGCGCCCTGAACGGAGCCGGCCCGGTCGAAGGCGGCTCGAGCACTCCGCGGAGGGCCTGAGGCGCGAGCGGCCGCGCCGGCGGCGTGGAGCCCGCTGGTTCGTCTCCAGGGGCGATGTGGTGTGCGCGTGCGCCGCGCGGGGCAGGCGCACATCGCGGCCCACGGGGGCCGCCGGCCACACCGCCGTGCCGCTCGACGGAGAGGAACGGATCGGATGACGCCCCACAGCACCCCCCAGCCCCCTGCGCGACCCGCAGCACCCGGTGCCCGTGTCGTCGTCGTGGGAGCCACCGGCAATGTCGGCACCAGTGTGGTCCGGCGCTTGGCCGAGGACCCGGCTGTCGACTCGGTCCTGGGTCTGGCCCGTCGCGTCCCGGGGTGGCGGCCCCCGAAGACAGCCTGGCGGGCCGTCGACATCGAGCCAGGCGGAGCAGACCTCGTACCCCTGTTCACCCACGCGGACGCAGTGATTCACCTGGCCTGGAAGTTTCAGCCCACTCACCGCCCCGCCGAGACCTGGCGCACCAACGTGCTGGGCAGCAGTCGCGTGTTCGACGCCGTGGCCGCGGCGAAGGTGCCGGCGCTCATCCACGCCTCCTCGGTGGGCGCGTACTCCCCCGGCCCCAAAGACCGGCCGGTCGACGAGTCCTGGCCCACCCACGGCTGGCCCCAGGCCGCCTACACCCGTGAAAAGGCCTACCTCGAACGGCTCCTCGACGCCTACGAGCACACCCATCGCGACATCCGTGTCGTACGCATGCGCCCCGGGTTCCTCTTCAAGCGGGAGTCCGCATCCGAGCAGCGCAGGATCTTCGCCGGACGCCTGCTACCGGGTCGCCTCGTACGGGCAGGGCTCATCCCCGCCGTTCCCGACCTGCCGGGACTGCGCTTCCAGGCACTCCACACCGACGACGCGGCCGCTGCCTACGTGGCAGCTGTGCTCCGGCCGGTGAGCGGACCGTTCAACCTGGCTGCGGAACCCCCGGTGGACGCCCGTGTCCTGGCCGGTCTCCTCGACGCGCGCAGCTTCGCGATGCCCGCCGCCCCGCTGCGGACGGTCCTGGCCGCGGCCTGGAAGCTGCGCCTCGTACCGGCGTCACCCGACCTCTTCGACGCCGTCCTGCGCTTGCCGCTGATGGACTGCTCCCGCGCCCGCGAGGAACTGGACTGGCAGCCCTCGTACACGGCTGTGGAGGCGCTCCAGGAGTTCCTCGCCGGCCTGCGAGACGGTGCCGGCATGGACACTCCGCCCCTCAGCGCCTGAGGGGCGGACCGCCCGGGCTCGCGTGGCGGGGATACGAAGGATCACGCACCGGAGAGCAGCGAACTCAGTCGGGCGGCGACATCGAACACGTTCAAGCGCAGGGCCCGGATGTCGGCGGCCGCGGCGGTCACGGCCGCGACCACGGGGTCACCGCCTCGGCGGACGCCGGGTCCGGACGGATGGGCCCGTGTCGGGCCGCTGGGCCGTCCACCGCCGACGTCATCAGGGCCGGGGGGGCTCCGACGCCTTCTCGACACGCTCGGCGTCGGCGGGCGGTGCGCTGGACCCTGTTCCCGTACGTGAGGGCACTCCAGGGGCCCGGCCGTGTTCGTCGACCGTCGCTCCCTCGTCGGGCAGTGCCGCGCTTTCCCGTTCGGCGTCGTCACCTGTTGTGCGCTCGCTCTTCTTCATGTTCATGTCCGTCCCTTCATGTACGTCCATTTCACGTCCGCGACTGCGATTCCCTCGCGCAGCAGGGCGCGTCTGCCCCCGCATGCACTACCCCATGTCACCTACCTCGCCGCGACGGACAGCCCCCCAGATGGCCAGGAGGTGACGTCGGGCGTCCACTCGGCACAGCGGACGTAGCGCCGACCCGTGCCGATGCCGTGCACCTGTTCACACAGGTCGGCGGGCGTGAATCCGAACCGGGCCTCGTCGGCACCGCGACGCCGCGGGTGAACGCCACGCGGGGGGGGCGGGTGGTGTCGTTCTGTTCCGGGTGTGGGGCAGGCGGTGCCGGGTACGCGCGTCGTATGCCTCCCTCCCAGACTTCCATGGCCCCGTGGAGCGACAGCACACTCGGCCTTCTGGCGCACGGCTATGCGTGGTTGCCCAACCGGATGCGCGCCTCGGCCGACGGCACGGTCAGGACCCGCCTCCTGGGCCGGCCCACCATCGCGCTGCGTGGCCCCGACGCCGTCGCCTTCTTCTACGACGAGAAGCACGTCGTACGGGCCGCGGCTCTGCCGGACCCCGTCCTGGACACGCTGTTCGGACGGGGCGCCGTGCACACGCTCGACGGGG
The DNA here is from genome assembly GCF_042715295.1 of Streptomyces sp. NPDC058701. NCBI lineage: Bacteria > Bacillati > Actinomycetota > Actinomycetes > Kitasatosporales > Streptomycetaceae > Streptomyces > Streptomyces sp. NPDC058701. Next base: position 18,430 of record NZ_JBHXSY010000026.1, read on the forward strand.
ACGCGCACCGGGTCCGCAAGGCCCTGTTCCTCGCGCTCCTCAAGGACGGCGCCGGCGTCGCCGCGCTGGGCGGGCACGTCAGTCGGCGGTGGCGCGAAGCGATGGCCGGTCGGCAGGGCGACCGCGTCGTGGTCTTCGACGAAGCGGCCGGGGTGCTCGCCCTCGCGGTCTGCGACTGGATGGGTGTACGGCTCTCCGACGCGGCGGTCGCCGAGCTGGCCCGGGACTGCACGGCCATGGTCGACGGCTTCGCGACGCCGGGCCCCCGCCACCTGCGCGCCCGCCGGGCCCGTCGCCGCCAGGAGGACGCCATGGGCGCACTGATCTCCGAGGTCCGCCACGCCCCGGAACCGGAGGTGAAGAGCTCGGCGCTCGAAACGGTGGCGTGGCACCGGGACGCCGACGGCACGCTCCCGGACCTCCGGACGGCGGCCGTGGAACTGCTGAACATCATCAGGCCCACCGTCGCGATCGCCTGGTTCGCCGCTTTCGCCGCTCACGCACTCCACCGCTGGCCCCACCACCGCGACCTGCTGCGTTCCGACCCCGAGGGCGCGTACGCCACTGCGTTCGCACACGAAGTACGCCGCTTCTATCCCTTCGCGCCCTTCGTGGGCGGGCTCGCGGCCCGTGACCTGCACTGGAACGGCGAGGACATCGCGAAGGACTCGCTCGTCCTGCTCGATCTGTACGGCCAGAACCACGACGCCGCCCTGTGGGAGCACCCGTACCGCTTCGATCCGCACCGGTTCGCGAACGCCGAGGCTCTTCGCGATCCGCTGGACAACCTCATCCCCCAGGGCGGCGGCGATGCGGCCCGCGGACACCGCTGCCCGGGTGAGGACATCACCGTGACGGCACTCGCGGGCATCGCCGGGGAACTGGCGCACACGGACTACAGCGTCCCCGACCAGGACCTGACCATCCCCCTGACCCGCATGCCCACGCTGCCGCGCAGCGGCTTCGAACTGCACTTGGGCTGAGCGCCCGACGATGGCGTGGCATGGCACTGCCGGTGGCCTGGAGCCCGACGAAGTCCCGCGGCTCCGGGTCGTCGCGGACGAGCGACGGCGTGCGACGGCGTGCGACGGCGTGCGACGGATGCGGGGGCGGTGGCACGGACCGAGCAGATCCGCAACGGTCCGATGCCGCTCCGCGGGCCGCGGTCGTGCACTGTCGGAACACATGCGTACGCTGGCGCGCAACACGACCGGACACGGCGGGGGCGGGTGGCCAACCCGGCTGCGGTCAGTGGCGGCCGACCGCAGCGGGTCAGCTGCCGTCCTCCACCGGAGCCGGCAGGAACCTGCCCGCCTTCAGGTCGAGTTGCCCGGCGAAGTACGCCGCCGCGTCGGGGCGCATCCGGGCGAGTGCCACCATGCCCGTGATGATCACGTCGCACACCTCGTCGTGGACGTCCTCCCAGCTGTGGGAGTGCCCCTTGCGGGGGTTGGTGCCCTTGGCGCCGATCACGGCCTGAGCCGCCTCCCCGAACTCCTCGCCGATTTTGAGGATTTGGAGAACCTGACTCTCCTCGGACGGCATGCCGCGCGCGGCGTCGGCGGCGTCGAACCGGGCGGCGAGGGCGCTGATGACGTCCCACGGGTCGGATGGGCTCACGGGCGGTGCCTTCCTGTCAGCGGGCGGGAGGACTCTACCGCTTGGCGGGTTACGCACGCGGGTCGGCGACGGCCCGAGCGGATCGGACTCCGGCCGTGGCACGGTGGCGGTAACCCCGTTCACCGGGCGGCTGCGGGAGGCCCTCGACTCCGGTGCCCCCGGAGGCCCGTTCGGCCACCTGTGCACGCGGCCGGCGCACGAGGGGGCGCTCGTCGTCGTACGCACGACCTCGGAACAGCCGGGCCCCGGAGCCGAACCACCGCACCCCCCGCCCCTCCCCCGCGGTCGTCAGCGCGGGGCTGGGGGCGTCACGCGCACAGGGCGGTGTCGATGAGGGCCTCGGCAGGGTCGGTGGTCTGCTGCGTGGGCGCCGGGTTCGCGGTGACCGCCACCGCGGCGGCGCGGCCGTCATCGGTGACGCCGACACGCGTCGCGTAGCCCGGGATGTCACCGCCGTGCCCCCACCTCACGCCACCGCAGCGGACCGGCGTGCTGACCAGACCCAGCCCGTACCGGGAACCGGGCGGCCACCCCGCGGCGGCGGGGATCTCCACGGTGGTGCGCATCTGGGCCAGTTGCGCGGGCTTCAGGAGCCTGCCGTCGACGAGGGCCCGGAAGAACTTGTTCAGGTCGCCCGGGGTGGAGACCATCTGCCCGGCCGCCCACCCCCAGGAGGGGTCGAGCTCCGTCACGTCCTGTACGGAATCCCCGGGCTTCGCCGCGCCGTAGCCCCTGGGGTGGGCTTCGCGGATGCGTTCTTCGCCGACGCCGGGGAAGTAGGTGTGCCGCAGTCCGGCGCGGTCGACGATCCTCTTCGTGATCTGTTCGGCGAGCGGTCGGCCGGTGACCTTCTCGATGAGGAGGCCCGCGAGTATGTAATTGGTGTTGCTGTACGACCAGCCGTCCCCCGGCGCGAAGAGCGCCTTGTGGGCGAGTGCCACGTCGAGGAGGGTGCGGGGCTGGTAGTAGGTGTGGCGGCCCTCGCCGACGAGTTCGTCCATCATGAACTCGGTGTAATTGGGCAGTCCGCTTGTGTGCTGCAGCAGGTGGCGGACCTTGATGGCGCGGCCGTCGATGCCCTCGCCGCGCACCAGGTTCGGCAGGTACGCCTCGATGGGCGCGTCGAGGTCGACCGCGCCCTCGCCCACCAGTTGCAGGACGACGGCGGCGGCGAACGTCTTGGTGTTGCTGCCGGCCCGCACCTGCCCGTCGACCGGTACCTTCGCCCCCGTCCGCACGTCCGCGACCCCGGCGGTGTGGTTCCGGGTCCGCCCGTCACGGCCGGTGGTCGCGGCCAGTGCTGCCGGGTACTTGTCGTCGCTCACCAGCTGCTTCACCCCCTGCCGCACGACGTCACCGGCAGCGGTACCGGGCTGCCGCGCCGCTGCGGCCCCGGGCAGGACGCCGACCACGGCGAGTGCCGCGACCGCCACCGCGACGGTCCCGCGACGCAGCCTGTGAAAACCTTCGGTCATGAGAAACCCTCCCTGCGCAGCCCCCGTTGGGGTGCGTTGGCGAACCATCCGGACCCGCTCAGCCTGCGCGCTCTCGGTCCGGTGATCGATCCGGGCAGCCGGACCGCCCACCGTGGGGATAACCCCCGGCCCGCCACGACCGGCACACGGTGCAGTCGCACACGCACGGCGTGTCCACGGGGACGGGACGGTGGGCGCGCCGGTTTCTCCCCCGGGCGGCCTCTCGCCGGCCGGGGGCGGTCGTCGTGACGGTGAACTACCGGCGGACCTGCCCGTGGCCGCGCCCTTCGACTCCCGTGCCTGCCAGGCCGGGGACACGCCCTGCCTGGTCGAGGACGAGACGCGCGACCGCTGTGCACCGCCGCCCCGGTGCGGCTGTCCGGGACGATGACCGACTCCTCGGCGGCCGCCGCCTGCGCGGGAGTGCTAACCGCCCTCCGGCCGGGATTCGTCCGGCTCCCTCGGTACGGGCCAGCGGTGCGACACCCGGCCGGACGCGAGCTGTTCGACGACCTCGGCCAGGTCCTGGCAGGCCTGTTCGATCCGCAGCCGGATGGTTTTCTGCTCGGTGACGAGCGCCGACAACAGCAGCGAGGTCAGGGCCGCGGCCCCGTTGAGGGCCTGGAGGTTGGCCATGCCCTGGAGCAGGGTGTGGTCCCCGAACGGGCCGAGCCGGCCGATCGCGGCCGCGTTCGCCAGGATGGACACGAGCAGCATGCACGGCGCGCTGCCGGCCAGCTGGAAGCGCAGGGCGGCCCAGATCAGGAGCGGAAAGACGAGGAAGAGCACCGCCAGGTCGCTCCTGGTCGCCAGGAGCGTGATCCCGACGGCGGACACGGTCAGGGCGCACACCTCGGCCCACCGGTACGTCTCCACCGGCAGACGGGCCCTGCGCAGTACCAGGAGCAGGGGCGTGATCACGAGCACGCCCATGGCGTCACCGGCCCACCACGTCCACCACACGGTCCAGAACCCGCCGTCCGGCAGGGCGTCGGTGAGCTCCAGCAGCCACGCCCCCACGGTGGCGCTGATCAGCATCGGCACCATCCCGCCGAGGAAGACCAGGGCGACGCCGTCGCGCAGCCGGTCCAGCTCGATACGGAAGCCGACGCGGCGCAACATCAGGAAGGCGCAGACGGGGGCGAGGGTGTTGCCCGCGACGATCCCGAGCCCGACGGGGTCCACGGGGCTGATCGACTGGATGACGAGCAGGGCGCCGATGGCGATTCCCGGCCAGATGCCCAGGCCCAGCCAGAGCAGGCAGCCCAGGGCGATGCCGGTGGGGGGCCACAGCGGTGTGACGACCGCCCCCTCGACGACCACCTGCTGGAGCAGGCCGATGCGCCCGCCCGCGTAGTAGGCGGCGGCCACGGCGACGATCCGGAGCACAGCCGGGAACAGACGTCGGAAGCCCTCGGTGCGCATCACTGCATCAGACAACAGTCAGCGGTCGTCGTCGGGGCGTGACACGCGCTACGGCGCGGGCCGCGTCACCCGATCCGGACGGGAACCGCCCTCGTGCCGCAGCACGAGCACCGCGGCGTCGTCCTCGTGGCCGGTCGAATCCGCCACCTTCATCACCTCGGCCGCGAGGTCGCCCGGGGCCGCGCCGGCGCCTTCCCGGATCACCTCGGCCACCCGGGCCAGTCCGGCTTCGATCGGGAACGAGGGGCCTTCCACCACCCCGTCGGTGACCAGGACGAACGAGCCGGCAGTCGTCAGCGGCAGACGGGTCACCGGATAATCGGAGCCCGGCAGCATGCCGAGCGGGAGGCCTCCCTCGTCCTCCACGACGCCGTATTCTCCGCTCGTCGTGGCCCAGACGCCGGGCACGTGGCCCGCGCGGGCGCTCTGGATCTCCCAGGTCACGGGATCGAAGCGGACGAAGGTGCAGGTCGCGAAGAGGTCGCAGTCGACCGACAGCAGGAGTTCGTTGGCCCGTCTGAGCACCTCGCCCGGGTCGGCGGCGGAGGCGGCCACGGCGCGTACGGCGATGCGGACCTGTCCCATGAAGGCCGCCGCCTCGACGTCGTGGCCCTCCACGTCGCCGATGGAGAAGCCGAGGGCGCCGCTGGGGAGCCGGAATCCGTCGTACCAGTCGCCGCCCACGCTCAGGCCGTGGCGTGCGGGCGCGTACCGGGCGGCCGTGCGCAGCCCCGGCAAAGCGGGAAGGGAGGCGGGCAGGATCTCGCGTTGCAGCGCCTCGGCCAGCTCCACCCGGGCCTTGTGGAGCTCAGCTCCCTCCCTGGCCTGGGCGGTCAGCCTCCCGAGCCGCGTCAGCAAGTCGTCCGCGGTCTCCGACCGCGTGGACTTATGGGAGGTCATGGAGCGCTCCGAGGGTCCGCTTCGGGGCCCCGGCACGAAACCCCGCCCCATCATATTTCGACCGCCCGACAATCACACCGCGAGCGGCGGTCAGCCGATGCGGGCCGCCTGGAAGGCACGGCGGTACGCGTGGGGGCTGGTCCCGACGAGACGCTTGAAGCGGTCCCGGAAGGCGGTCGGCGACCCGAAGCCGACCTGGGTGGCGATCCGGTCCACGGGGTGCGCGGTGGTCTCCAGCAGGTATTGGGCCTGACGGATCCGCGCCCGGTGCAGCCACTGGAGGGGGGAGGTGCCGGTCTGCTCGCGGAAGCGGCGGTTCAGGGTACGGATGCTCATGCCCGCACGCGCGGCGAGGTCGTCGAGGGTCAGGTCCCTCCGGGCGTTGTCCTCCATCCACCGCAGGAGGGGTTCGATCACCGAGCCGCGCGGGGCCGGTGGCTGCTCGTGGACGATGAACTGGGCCTGTCCGCCCTCCCGTTCGAGGGGCATGACGGCGAGCCGGGCGGCGTCGGCGGCCACGGCCGACCCCAGGTCGGAGCGGATCATGTGAAGGCACAGGTCCAGCCCGGCCGCGGCTCCGGCCGAGGTGAGCAGCCGGCCGTTGTCCACGTAGAGCACGTCGGGGTCGACGTCGACGGCGGGGTGGCGGGCGGCGAGTTCGGCGGCGGCGAGCCAGTGGGTGGTGGCCCTCAGGCCGTCCAGGAGGCCGGTGGCGGCCAGGACGAACGCACCCGTGCAGATGGAGGCGAGCCGGGTGCCGTGCGCGGCCGCGCGGCGCAGCGCGTCGAGGACCTCGTCGGGGACGGGGGCCGAGGGGGCGCCCACGCCGGGGACGATGATCGTGTCGGCGTCGTCGAGCGCGGCCAGCGGCCACGGCGCGCGCAGGGTGAAGGCTCCTGTGTCGACCTCCTCGGCGGGCGCGCAGACGCGGACGCGGTAGGCGGGGCGGCCGTCGGGGAGCCGGGTGCGCCCGAAGACGTCGATCGGGGTGGACAGGTCGAACGGAACGACCCCGTCCAGGGCGAGAACGGCCACGGTGTGCATGGCCCAACGATAGGGGTCCACGGGACCGGAGTAGGGGACCTGTACCCGCAGAGGTGGGCCTCTCCGCAGGTCACATGGGCTACCGACCTTTTGGCCAGAATCCGTTGGCATCTGGCAATCCAGCCACTACGGCGCGACGACGCAGCTGACTACGGTCGGTGTCGGCGCCGGTCGCGGCGCCGACACCGGGGGACCCCCGCCCGTGTCGAACGAGAGGACCGCTCCGGATGTTGTGCCCGATCGTGCTGTTCGACGGGTTCGACCCGCTGGATGTCGTCGCCCGCTACGAGGTCCCGTCCGCCGGTGGGAAGGCTGCGCGGGGCGCGCTCCGGGTGGAGCCGGTCTCGGCGGAGGGCCCGCGCGAGGTGCCCAGCGGCTCGGGGCTCCTCACCCTGCGGGCGACGGCGGCGCTCGACCCGCGGCGCGCGGACCTCGTCCTCGTTCCGGGAGCGATGGGCCCGCTCGGCGGCGCTCCCGGGCCCGCCGGTGCGGACCCCGATGCCCCGGGCCGAGATGCCGAGGGGAACGGGGATTCCGTCCCGGCCCTGATCGTCCGCGCCGTGCGGACGGGACTGCCGGCGCTCCTCGGGGAGGCTCTGCAGCGTCCCGGGGTGATCGTGGCCAGCGTGTGCCGGCGGGGTGGCCTGCGGGCCGTCAGAAGCCGGCGGGTACCGGCTCGGCGGCCCGCCAGACGGTGCCCCGACGTTCGTGGACGAAGAGCTGCTCCACGGCGTGGGCGATCCGGGGGCCGAGCTGGCGCTTCAGCAGGTAGAGGCCCGGTCCAGGCCCGGGGGGACGTCCGCGCCCGTCCCCAGGTCGCCGTCGTCGACCAGCAGGTGGAGGCCGAGGTGGTTCGTCGTCGCGTGGCGACCCTCGATCAGCCCGGCGGCGGCGTGGAGTGCGGAGCCGCCGGACCTCAGCCCACCGACTTACCCGACCGACCGACCCAACCGACCCAACCGACCCCGCCGTCACCGACCGCCGTGCCCGCCGCCCGGCGCCCAGCGAAAGCACCGCGACGCCCATGACGAAGTTCCTCCTGACCGTCCACGTCCTGGCCGCAATCATCACCATCGGTCCCGTGACCGTGGCGGCCAGCATGTTCCCGCCCGCGACCCGCCGCGCCCTGGCGGCGCCCGATGACGCGGCGGCCCGTGCCACGGTGCTGACCCTGCACCGCATCTGCCAGGTCTACTCCGTGGTCGCGGTCGCCGTACCGGTGTTCGGCCTCGCGACCGCCAACAGCCTTCACGTGCTCGGCAGTCCCTGGCTCCTGACGTCGGTCGCACTGACCGTCGCCGCCGCGGCGGTGCTCGCCGCGCTCGTCCTGCCGCGGCAGAGCGGCCTGCTGGCCGCCCTCGACGGCACGGAGGGCCGACCGGACGCCGCGGCCGTACGGCGGGCCGCGGGTCGGCTGCGGATGCACACGGGGGTCTTCAACCTGCTCTGGGCCACCGTGACGGTACTGATGATCGTCCGCCCGGGTTCGACCACGGGCACCTGACGGCGGGATCCGGCGCGCGGACGACCGGCGCCCTCCCCGCCCGCACACGCTCCGGCAGGGCGCCGCTCCTCCGGCCGGGGCCGCGGAGCCGGAAGCCGCCTCGGGCGCCGGCCGCTGACGCGGGCGGGGGCGGGGCCCCGGGGCAGGCGCGTTCCGAGGGGCCGCGCCTCATCCCGTACCGGGCCCGCCGTCCTCCGCCCGCGGCCGGGGGCCGGCACCGGCGGCCGTGTCCGGTACCTCGGCCGCCGCCGGGTCCAGGATGCGGTTGAGGAAGTTCCGCGTGCGCTCCTCCCGCGGATTGCCGACCACCTGCGCCGCCGGACCCTGTTCGACGACCACTCCGCCGTCCATGAACACGACGCGGTCCGCGACCTCTCGGGCGAAGCTCATCTCATGGGTGACGACCATCATCGTCATCCCCTCGCCCGCCAGCACCCGCATCACCGACAGCACCTCACCGACGAGTTCGGGGTCGAGCGCCGACGTGGGCTCGTCGAAGAGCATCACCTCCGGCCCCATCGACAGGGCCCGCGCGATGGCGACCCGCTGCTGCTGGCCGCCGGACAGCTGCGCCGGGTAGGCGTCCGCCTTGTCGGCGAGGCCCACGCGTTCGAGGTTCTCCAGGGCGACGGCGGCGGACCGCGCCTTGTCCCGGCGCAGTACCCGCCGCTGGGGCAGGGTGAGGTTCTCCGTCACGCTCACGTGCGGGAAGAGGTTGAACTGCTGGAAGACCATGCCGATGCGGCGGCGTACGGCATCGATGTCGACGTCGAGGTCGGTGACCTCGGTGCCGCCGACGAAGACGCGGCCGCCGCTCGGCTCCTCCAGCAGGTTCACGCAGCGCAGCAGCGTCGACTTGCCCGAGCCCGAAGGCCCGATGACGCACACGACCTCGCCTCGGGCGACCTCCAGGTCGATGCCGCGCAGGACGTGGTTGTCGCCGAAGGACTTGTGCAGCCCCCTGATCTCGATCTCCGGCCGGTCCGTGGCCATCGTGTCGTGCACCGTCTCCGTCTTCCGTGGCATCTGGTCCTCACGCGGCCTTGTCCGCGCGGGCCTCGAGGCGGCGCACCACGAAACTCAGCGGCACGGTCACCAGGAGGTAGCAAAGGCCCGCGACGAGGATCGGGGTGGAGTTGGCGGTCTGGCTGGCGAGGTCCCGCCCGAACTTCGTCAGTTCCCGCTCCTGCAGGGTCACGCCCAGGAACAGCACCAGCGAGGAGTCCTTGAACAGCAGGACCAGTTCGTTCGTCAGCGGCGGGATGACGATGCGGAAGGCCTGCGGGATGATGACCGACACCATGGCGCGGGCGTGCGAGAAGCCCAGTGAACGGGCGGCCTCCATCTGCCCCTTGGGTACCGCCTGGATGCCCGCCCGGATCGTTTCCGCCATGTACGCCGCGGCCACCAGGCCGAGGCCGAGCGCCACCTTGCCGTACGTGCCGCCGGGGATCTCGGTGCCGGGGAACGCCAGTGGAACCGCCACGCCCACGAAAATGAAGATCAGGAGGGCGGGGAGGCCGCGGAAGAGTTCGATGTAAACGCCGGCGACCCAGCGGTACGGCGCCACCGAGGACAGCCGCATCATCGCGATGACGAGGCCGAGCACCAGCCCGAACAGGAAGCCGGACATCGTGTAGATCACCGTGTTGCGCAGGGCGATCGTGATGATCTCCGGGAAGAGGCGGAGCGCCAGGTCCTTCTGCGCGAACTGGTTCTGCAGCCGGTCCCAGTCGGCGAGGACGCCGATCAGGACCAGCACGGCGGCGAAGACGGCGTACTGGATGCCCTGCCAGATCCGGCGCCGCTGCCGCCGGGTCAGGCGAGACGTCACGGCGTGGCCTGGGGCAGCGGTCCGATCCACTGCTCGTAGAGCTTCTTGTAGGTGCCGTCGGCCTTGGCGTCCGTGATCGCCTTGTCGATCGCGGCCACGAGGGCGCTGTTGCCCTTCTTCACCGAGAAGCCGTACTGCTCACCGGTCTCGATGTTCTGCCCGAGCACGAACTCGGCGGCGTTCTTGGGGTCCTTGAGCCAGCCCTGGACGACGGGGTAGTCGATGACGACCGCGTCGACCTGGCCGGTGCGCAGCCCGTTGAGCACCGCGTCCGAGCTCTCGAAGGCGACCGGGTCGAAGCCCTGGGACTTGGCGTAGCTCTCGCCGGTGGTCTCGGCCTGGGCGCCCAGCTTCTTCGACGTGGCCTTGACGTCGGCGAGGGAGGTGATCCCGCTCTTCTTGGTGGCCAGGAGCGCCTGCGTCGCGTCGAAGTAGGGGACGGAGAAGTCGACGTTCTTCTTGCGCTCGTCGGTGATCGTCATACCGGCCGCGGCGAGGTCGCACTCGCCGGAGTTGAGGAAGGCGCCGGTCTTGAAGTTCTCGAACGGCGTGTCGAGGATCTTCTGCTCGACCTTGAGCCGGCTCGCGACGAGGTCGACGAGCGCCACGTCGAAGCCGACGACCTTGCCGTCCTGCTCGAACTGGAACGGCGGGTAGGGCAGGTGGGTGCAGGTGGTCAGGTGGCCCTTCTCGACCACGGGTACCCCTCCCGCGGCCTCGCCGGCCCCCTCGCCGCCCGAGGAACAGCCCGCGACGAGGAACACGCCCGCGGTCGCGGCTCCGGCTGCGGTGCGGATCCGGAAGGTGCTGCGGCGACTGCGGTTTCCTCTGGCCGTCCGGAACACGGTTGACCTCCACGAGTGCGGGGCGTGCGGCGGTCCCGGGACGAGACCGTCCGCCGAGATCGTAAGCCACGGGTGGCGTGTGGCGAGGGATCATTCGTGATGCGTTCCGGGGAGGGGCACACACATCCGGCCATGATCGGCGACGCCCGCGGCCGTGGCCTCCGGCGGCGCCCGCTCCGGCGCCCTCCCCCGGGCGGGGGAGACGGCTCCCCCGGGTGGGGGACGTGGCCGGGCACCGTGACGTTGGAGCATGGGATTCCAGCTGCTGGAGGGGGTGTTCCCATGGACCGGTGGGGCAGGACGACGGCGCCGGCGCCGGGCCCGTACTGCCTGGTCGAGGCGTCGTGGGTGGTCGGCTCGCTCGTGGGGGTGCCGCCCGTCGGCCGGGGGTTCGGCGTGGCGGAGCGGCTCGTCCTCGGCGGCGTCACGGTCGGCACGGCGGTGGTCGGGATCGTGACGGTGCTCGCCCCGGGGCGGCCGAGGGGGACGCGGACACCGGAGGCACCGGTGGCGTTCTGCGCCGGGAGGGGGTCGGGCTTGCTCGTCTGGATCCTGCCGTTCGGCATCCTCGGTGCCCTGTACGCGGCGTCGACCGGCCCTCCCGAGCTCACCCCGCCGGAGGAGCCCGTCGTGGCGGTGGCACTGCGCCTCGTCGGCGTCGTGGCCGGAGCGGCGATGCTGCGCGTACGCGTCCGTACGCACCACGGCGCCGCCGGAAGCCACCGAGCCGCCGGAGCCCCTGCCCGGCACGAGGTGACCGGCCGGTCAGGGTCTGAGGTGCGGCTAGGGGGGCCGACGGGAGGTGCGGGCTCGGGTGGCGGCGGGGCGGAGGCGGGCCGGGACGGAGGCCGGGGCTCGGGGCGCAGACAAGCGCGAGGCGGGGCGGAGGCTGTCCCGCCCGGGCGCGGGTGGCGACGGGGCCGGGGCCGCGCGAGGCGGGGCGGGGGCTGGCTCCCGCCTCGCGCTGGTGGCGACGGGGCCGGGGCGCCGCCGCATCTGCTGCCGCAGCCGCCGCCGCATGGGACGCTGGAAGGGCCAACCGGGCCTGAACGACCCCGTGCGGCCCGGCCGACCTATGGAATCTGCCATGCGCCAGTTGCCGTTCCTCGCTTCCCGTACCCTGCCGACGGCGTTCGCCGGCGCCGCGCTCGCCGTCCTGATGGCGGCTCCGAGCGCGCCCGCGTTCCCGTCCACGTCCGCCGCGGCACCCGACCGGGCCGTCGCCGCCGTGCAGAGCGCCACGTTGTCGATTCCCGCCATCGGTGTGTCGGGGCTGCCCGTGATCCCGTACCCGGGCAGCCCCGACGACGCCCCGGGCACCCGGATCCAGGACCGGGGGGCCGCGGCCAGCCCGCACGGCCCCTCCGGCGGTGTCGGTCCCGGCGACGTGGGCAACTACATCGTCACCGGGCACCGCGTCACGGCGGGCGGACCGCTGCGGGCCCTGCCGTCGCTGCCGACGGGCGCTTCCGTGTTCGTGACGGCCGGCGGCGTGACGTACCAGTACACGATCACCTCGACCCGGACGACGTCCTTCCGCTCGCCGGCCTCCATGGCGGCGCAGCGCGCCGCGGTCCCCGGCTCCCCCGGCGCGGCCCCGACCCGGGCGATGATCACGGTGACCACCTGTCTCACGCCCGAGGACGACGCGGCCGGAAACTTCTGGCGGGACGCGCAGAACAATCCCGAACACCGTCTCGACAAGATCGGTGTCCTCACCGGCACCAAGCCCTGACGCCAACGCGGGCCGTGCAGTGGCCTGATGGGGTGAAGCGGCAACGGTTCTGCCGCCGTCTCGACCCGGCGCGGCACCCTGGGATGCCCGGCCCGCGCGTGCCGGTGCCCTCCGGCGCGCATCCGGGGCGGCCGGACTCCGCTTGACTGGTGCGCGGCGCGGCAGGTAGGGAGATGCTGTCACGGCACAGGGTTCGAAACGGGGGAAACATGAAGCCGCTCGAAACGGGCGATCCCATCGCGGTCGGCGACGGCCGCTATCGGCTGGTGGGACGGCTCGGGCAGGGGGGCATGGGTGTGGTCTACCTGGGCCGGTCCCCGTCGGGCCGTGCCGTGGCCGTCAAGGTCGTACGCCCCGAGCTGAGCACGGAGCCCGGCTTCAAGCGGAGGTTCGCCGCCGAGGTCGCTGCCGCCCGCCGGGTCGGCGGATTCCACACGGCGCCGGTCGTCGACGCCGATCCCGAAGGGGACCCGGCCTGGCTGGTGACGGCCTTCGTGCCCGGCCCCACCCTGCAGGCGGTCCTCGCCCGTGTCGGGGCGCTCCCCGTGGACACGCTCACGGTCCTGGCGGCCGGTCTCGCCGAGGCGCTGGAGGCGATCCACCGGGCCGGGGTCATCCACCGCGACCTCAAGCCCGCGAACATCATCGTCGCCGAGGACGGGCCGCGCGTCATCGACTTCGGCATCGCGCGCGCTCTGGACGGGACGGCGCTGACCCAGACCGGGCTCCAGATCGGCACCCCGGGATTCCTGGCGCCGGAGCAGCTCACCAGTGGCGTCGTCACTCCCGCGGTGGACATGTTCGCCCTGGGAGTGGTGCTCGCCCAGGCCGCGGGCGGTTCCCCCTTCGGTGACGGCCCGTCGGCCGCCCGGCACTACAAAGTCGTGCACGAGGAGCCAAACCTGGCCGCCGTCCCCGACGAACTCCGCGAGGCCATCGGCGCCTGCCTGTCCAAGGACGCCGCGGACCGGCCCACCCCGACGGCGTTCCTCGGCCGACTGACGGTCCGTCACCCGGCCGGTGACTGCTGGCTGCCGGACGCGGCGACGCAGCTGCTGCCCCGCTACGACCCTACGAAGCAGCCGGGCGCGTCGCCGGTGATCCCGACATCGGAACTCGCCCCGACGCGCACGGAGGCCGCGGAAACGGCCGCTCCGGACCCCCGGGCCGTCGCGACGACGGCTCCCGACCCCCGTACGGAACCTCCGTTGACCGCGGCTGCGGCGGCGTCGGCGGCGGACCCCGCTTCCGGAACCCGGCCCGCCGTGGCGGCCTCCCCGCCCACCACCGCACCCGCAACGGCAACGGCCGCGCCGACACCGGCGCCCGCACCCGCACCCGCACCCGCACCCGCACCCGCACCCGCGAACGGTTCCGTGCCCGATCCGGGACACGGCCCCGGTGCCACGGGTCCGTGGCGGGCCGTCACCGTGCCGGGCGAGCCCGACACCGCGCGCCCCCGGAGCGAGACCCCGCCGCGGCGCGCTCGCCGCGCGGTGGTCGCGGCAGTGCTCGTAACCGCCCTCGCGGCCGGCGGCCTGTACGCGTGGCAGCCCTGGAACGGGTCCACCGACGACGGCGCCAAGCCCGGCGCCCTCGCCCCCAGCGGCAGTGACACCGCACCGACCCCGGCCCCCTTCCCCACCGACCCCCTGCTGATCCGGTTGGACACCGCCCCCGGCGGGCCCGCGACGTGCCACGGCGTGATCGCCCGCCGCGACGCGGGGAGCGACGCCCCCCGCCGACTGATCCCGGGGGACGCCTGCGACGTCCTGCCCCAGTGGTCCCCCGACCGCACGTCGTTCGCCTTCATCCGTACCACGGCCGAGGGCGCTGCCGTCTGGACCGCGAACGCCGACGGCTCGAACCCCCGGCGCGTCGCCGCCATCGCCGGCGGCAGGGTCTCGTGGTCGCCCGACGGCACCCGGCTCGCGGTGCTGCGCAAGAAGGACGGCGTGCAGCAGCTGTTCGCGGTGAACGTCGCCGACGGATCCGCTCAGCAGTTGACCACGGGCACCGGACCGGTCGAGGACCCGGCATGGTCACCGGACGGCCGGCACGTCGCCGTCTGCCTGGAGTCCGGTGCCGAGAACTGGCAGATCCACCTGGTCGACTCGACCGCGCCTGGCCGCGCCCCCCAGCAGCTGACCCGGCTCCCGCACCCCGCGCTCGATCCCGTGTGGTCTCCGGACGGCGGCACCTTCGCGTACACCGCGGGCATCTACGGCAAGGGCACCCAGGGCGACATCCGCCTCGTGAACGCGGACGGCGCCGACGACCGCGACCTGGTCGCCACCGGTGAGCACGAAATGGACCCGTCCTGGTCCATCGACGGCAACTGGGTCGCCTTCGTCCGCGGCCCGTACGAAAAGCCGGCGGTCTGGGCGGTCCGGGCCGACAAGACCGGAGAGCGCGCTGTCACCAGCGGCGGCGGCTCCGAGGCCCACCCGTCCTGGCGCTGAGTCCTGCGGGCACCGGCATCGGGCGCACGATTCGTGCTCCCGACGCCGGTGTCAGGGGGCCGTCGGCCGAACGGTCGCTCGTGCACCCATGAGGACGGCACTGGGTCATTTGGCACGCAAGGCCTCCACGTGACTCGACCGTCGATGCCGACCCTCCCGGGCTGTCGACCGAGCGGCGGCCCAGCGCGTGCTCGGCGCGCCTGTGCCCGCCGAAGGTGAGGGACGCGGCGGGCACGCACCCACCGTGCGCGAGCCGGCCCGGTTGCGTACGCGGCTTCGCCTGAGCCGCGCGTAAGGGCGCGGATCGGGGGCACGCGGACTGCACAGCGCCGAGTCGAGGGATCGCCGTTCCGGCGGCCGGTCGACCGGCGGACCGCTCCGCCGGCACGGACCGGTGTCCCTGCGCACGTGCGGAGCGAACCCGATACGGGCGTGGCGCGAAGCCCGCCACAGCGAGGAGGTTGCGGTGAACCAGGCATGGGTGCATCTGCTGGTCATGGCCGTTGCTCTGGCGGTCCTGTTCCGCGAGTTCGCCCGGAGCGGCGGAAGGTGATTCTCCGGCGACGGAGCTGACCGGGCGGCGCCCGGGCCGTCATCGGACCGTCCGCGCCCCGGCGGGCGCCGACCGTCGCGCCGGATGCGAGACCCGATTCCGGTGTCCGACACGCAGTTCCGCAACGAAAACGACAAGAAGGAATCCGTGGTGAATCCACCTCGATCGCTTGGCCCGAGCGGATGGTTCGGCCGGGCCAAGGCGGGCGTCGCGGGCTTCAGCGAGCGCCGCGCCCAGCTCCAGGCCCGCCAGGAAGCGGAGTACGTCGAGGCGTGGGACGACGCCATTCAGCTCGAGGAGCAGCGTTCGGACCGCATGGCGGCCCGGGACGCCGCCACCGCGGTCCCGTGGGGCGTGCGCGTGGCAGCGGAAGCCGGGTGGCGGTTGCTGGTGCTGGCCGCCACCGTCTGGGTGCTCATGCGGGTGATCGGCGCGGTCCGGCTGGTCGTGCTCGCCTTCGCCGTGTCCCTCCTGATCACCGCGCTGCTCCAGCCGACCGTCGCGCGGCTCCAGCGGCGCGGCGTCCCGCGCGGGCTGGCCACCGCGCTGACCGCCGTGTTCGGGTTCGTCGTCCTCGGGCTCGTCGGATGGTTCGTCGTCTGGCAGGTCCTCGATAACCTCGGCACCCTCTCCGGACGGGTCCAGGAGGGCATCGGGGAGCTCAAGCAATGGCTCGTCAACAGTCCCCTGCACGTCACGGAAGGCCAGATCAACGACATCGCCGACCGGCTGAGCGACAGCATCGGCACGAGTACGAGCGAGATCACCTCCACCGGCCTGCAGGGCGTGACCGTACTGGTCGAAGGGCTCACCGGCCTGCTGCTGGCGATGTTCTGCACCCTCTTCCTGCTGTACGACGGCACCCGCATCTGGGAGTGGACCCTCAAGCTGGTCCCGTCTTCGGCCCGTCCGGGTCTGGCGGGTGCCGGGCCGCGCGCCTGGCGGACGCTCACCGCGTACGTCCGCGGAACCGTCATCGTCGCCCTGATCGACGCCGTGTTCATCGGCGTCGGCATCTACATCCTCGACGTACCGCTCGCCGTTCCCATCGCCGTCCTGATCTTCCTGGCGTCGTTCGTCCCCCTGGTCGGTGCGGTCGCCTCGGGGGCGCTGGCGGTCGTCGTCGCCCTCGTCACCCAGGGCGTCTTCACCGCGCTCATGGCGTTGGTGATCGTCCTCGTGGTGCAGCAGATCGAGGGGCACGTCCTCCAGCCGTTCATCCTCGGACGGGCCGTGCGGGTCCATCCGCTGGCCGTCGTCCTCGCCGTCGCCACGGGAGGCACCGTCGCGGGGATCGGCGGAGCCGTCGTGGCGGTGCCGCTCGTCGCCGTCGCCAACACCGTGGTCGTGTACCTCCGGGCGCGCGGCGCCTCGGGAACCGCGACGCAGGACAGCACCGATCGCGCCGCCGCGGTCGAGGACCCGGCCGGAGTGGATCACCCCGGCGCGGACGGACACGGCGACAAGCACCAGGACCCCGACGCCCCCCGACGGACCGGCGACGGCGTCCTGCCCTAGCCGAAGCCGTCGTCGCCGCCGCCGCCGAGCACCGTGCGGTGACCGCCGCTCAGTGCTCGGCGGTCACCGCTCAGCGGGTGCGGCGGCGGGAGTTCCCCGGGTGGGGGCGCCGGCGGGCGACGGCCTCGGGTGCCGCTTCGGGGGACGAGAACCCGCCGGGCACCGCCACCCGCGCCACAGCGGATCCGGCGGAGCCTTCTGCCGGGGTCTGGCCCGGAGCGGGCGCGGCCGCCCCGGCGGGCACGGACCGGTCGCCGGCCGGTCGCCGGGAGCGGCCGAGGACCGTCGTGTGCGAGATCAGCGGCGCGCACGCCTGGCAGATCTCCGCGAGGCTCCACACCTGGCCGACGGCGGGGTTGTGCACCAGGAGCAGCAGCGGGGCGCCGGTACAGGCCGTACGGGTGTGCTCGTGGAACGCGCAGTCGGCGGCCCGGCAGGCACACGCGGCATTGGGCCGGACCGTCGCGAGGCGCGCGTGGGCGCGTACGTGCTCGGCGGCGAACCGCCGCATCGCCGCGACGTCCTTCGAGCGGGGCGGCATGCGGCACGCCTCGACGCTGCAGGAGACGGAGACGGTGTGGTCTCCGTGGCCGGTCAGGCGGACCGTCCAGGTCCGCCCCGAGACACGGGATCCAGGAATCATGGTCAAGGCAGGGCCGTCCGTTCACGTATGTGGTGGCGTGCCAGGCGTTCGACGGGGAGCGTGGTGGTGCGTCACGCGGGCTCGGTCCGGTACGGGCACACGTCGGCGGCCGGGCCGCGAGGCGTAGTACGTCGCGTCGAGGAGGGGACATGTGGCCGAACACGGCCTACTCGTCTTTTTCGCACGTGGCCGAGCGCCTGTCAACGGCGGCCCACCGGGGCGCTGGGAGGCACGCGGAGGGCGCAGGGCCCCGCAGCCGGTGACCGTGTGGGCCCGGACGGGTGTCCTCACCTGTCCGGGCCCGGTGCGTACGACGGCGCGGACCGGGCGCCGCGCGGGGCGCCGGCCGGCGCCCCGGCTCAGTCCTTCACCGCTCCGCCGAGGCCGGAGACCAGGCGGCGTTGGACGAGTACGAAGAAGACCAGCACCGGCACCGTCATGACCGTGGACCCGGCCATGATGCCTCCCCAGTCGTTCTCGTCCGGTTTGAAGAACACCAGCAGCGCCATCGGAAGGGTCGACTGTGAGGTGTCGCTGATGATGAACGACTTGGCGAAGAGGAAGTCGTTCCACGTGGAGATGAAGGAGAAGACGCTCGTCGCCACGAGCCCCGGGAAGACCAGGGGGAAGAGGATCTGCCACAGGAAACGCGTGCGGCTCGCGCCGTCGATGTACGCGGCCTCCTCCAGCGCCTCCGGCACGGCCTTGACGAAACCGCGGAGCATCCAGATCGCGAACGGCAGCGAGAACGCGATGTGGGGCAGTACGAGCGACCAGAGCGTGTTGAGCTGACCCGTGTCCCTCATCAGGAAGAACAGCGGGATGGTCAGGGCTTCGATCGGCACCATCTGCGCGACGAGGAACATGATGAGCAGGGTGGTGCGGAACCGGAAGCGGAAGCGGCTGACCGCCGTCGCCGCGAGGAACGCGATCAGCGCGGAGGCGAGGACCACGGTTCCGGCCACGAAGAGGCTGTTGAGGAAGTAGCGCCCGAATTCCTGCTGCTCGAACACCCGGCGGAACGAGTCGAGCGACGGGGACAGCGTCCACGGGCGTGCCTCGGTCGACTGGATCTCACCGGCCGGTTTGAGGGCGGAGAGCACCATCCAGTACAGCGGGAACGCCACGACCACCGCGACGACGAGCGCGGACGCCTCCGCGGCCAGGCGCCACGGGCGCCGCACACGCGGCCCTCCCGTCCGGGCCGTGGCCGCCCCGGCCGCCCGCCCGGCGCCGGGGGGTGTGGCGGGCGTGGCGGTCGGGGGCGTGCCGGTGCGGCTCACAGTTCTTCTCCCTGACGTCGCATGAGGCGCAGATAGACGAGGGTGACGGTCAGCAGGATCAGCAGCATGACGATGCCGATCGCCGAGCCCAGGCTGTACTGCGAGGACGCGAAGGCCTTCTGGTACGCGTACACGTTGAGGACGAGGTTCTGTCCGGCGATGCCTCCGCCGGCGGTCATCACGTAGATCTGGGTGAAGACCTTGAAGTCCCAGATGATCGACTGGATGGTGACGACGATCAGGATGGGCCGCAGCATCGGCGCGATGACGGAGCGCCAGGTCCGCCACTGGGAAGCACCATCCAGGGAGGCGGCCTCCAGCACTTCGGCGGGGATCGCCTTGATGCCCGCGTACACGGTCACCATCACGAACGGGAACGAGCACCAGACGACTTCGAAGAGGACGAGGGCGAAGGCGCTGTAGCGCCCGTACGTCCAGGAGAAGTCCCCGAGGCCGAGCAGCCGGTTGACCGGGCCGTGGTCGGGGTCGAAGAGGAAGACCCAGACGGTGGAGCCGGTGACGGCGGGCGTCGCCCACGCGCCGAGCGCGGCCAGCATCAGCGCGAGCCTGGGGAGCGCCCTGATGCGGGTGAGCAGGACGGCGAGCGCGCAGCCGACACCGAGCGTGGTGACCACACAGGCGGCGGCGAACACGACGGTCGCCAGCAGGACCTGCCAGAACTGGCTGTCGGAGAAGAGGGTCCGGTAGTTGCCGAGGCCCTTGAAGGTGGTGGGTTCACCCCCGCTGACCTGGGCTTGGGTGTATTCGAGAAAGGAGATGAGGCCGAGCTGGTAGATCGGGTAGACCAGCAGCGCGGCAAGGACGAGGAGTGCGGGTGTGAGGTAGAGCCAGGGCGTCCAACGGCTGCCGTGGCGTCCTGCGGGAGTCCGCCGGGGCCGGGTGGCAGGGGCCGGGGCCGGGGCGGTCTTCTCGGGGGCCGCCTCCGGAAGGGCGGCCGTCGCTTCGTGCGTCATGTCGGCGGGCCCGGTCAGCCGGCGTCGGAGAAGGCCGTGTCCATCTTCTTCGCCGCGTCACCGGAGGCGGTGGCCACGTCCTTCTTGCCGCTGACGATCTCCTGGAACATCGTCGGCAGAACGGTCGAGGCGTCGATCTGACCCCACCCCGGGGAGGCCGGCACGAACTTGGTGCCCGCCGCGAGGGTCCGGACGAACGGCTCGACGAACGGGTCCTTCTTCGCCACCTCGGCACGGACGTCGGTATAGGTCGGCAGGAAGCCCATCGCGTCGAACAGCCCGCGCTGGGCGTCCTTGCCCGCGAACCGCTTCATGAGGTCGACGGCGAGGGTGCGGTGGGTGCTGCTCTTCAGGACGCCGATGTTGTTGCCGCCCGCGAAGGCCGGGGCGATGTCGCCCTCCTGCAGACCGGGCAGCGGGACGACGGCGTACTTGCCCTTCACCGCGCCCGCCTCGACGGCCTGGTGGCTGAAGTCGCCGCCGATGGCCATGGCCGCGGTGCCCGAGGCGAAGGCGGTGACGGTCGCGTTGCCGCCCATGGCCGCGCACTTGGCGGCCGGACAGTTGTCGTCGCCGAAGAGCGAGGTGTACGTCTCGATGCCCTTGCGCGCGGCGGCGCTGTCGATCGCGGCGGTGTAGGTGCCGCCGCTCTCCTCGGCGAGCTCACCGCCGTTCGCCCAGATGAAGGGCAGCGCACCGTAGGTGTACGCACCGCCGACGGCGATGCCGTACATCTCGGGCTTGGCCTGGCGGATCTTCCTGGCCGTGGACACCAGCTCGGCCTGCGTCTTCGGGGGCCGGAGTCCGAGCTCCGTGAAGACGTCGGTGCGGTAGTAGAGGGCGCGTACGCCGACGAAGAACGGGGCGCCGTACACCTTCCCACCGACGGTGACCGACCTGGTGGCGGTGGGGTCGGTGTCCTTGGCCTCCGCCCAGTCGCCGAACTCCTTGCTGATGTCGGCGAGGCCGCCGTCCTTGACGTGTCCGGCGGTGTCGGTGTTGCCGTACTCGATCAGGTCGGGTGCGCTCTTCGGGTCGTTGAAGGCGGCCTTGATGCGCTGGGCCCGGGTCTCGACCGGAATGTACTCGACCTCGACCTCGGTACCCGCGTGCTGCTGCGTGAACGCGGAGATCGCCTGGTCCACGACCTTCTTCTTCGGGTCGTTGTTGACCTCTTGGAAGAGCCAGACGCGCAGGGTGCCGGACTTCTCGTCCTTCGAGGCGTCGTTGGCGGCGGTCTGGGGGGCGCAGGCGGTGGCAGTGAGGCCGGCCAGGACGAACGCGGCGACGGGTACGGCTATGCGGGAGCGGAGCTTCATGGGCGATCCCCAGGGGACGAGTGCGAGTGCGTTGCACGATGCGCAACACCTGTTCCGTACTGCACAACTGGGAGGAGGCTAGAACGGCTTGCACACGGGGACAAGTGGTCTCAACCACTCTGTGACCGGACGAAGCGCCCTGCGCAACGCACGGAGTGGCGCTCGGGCCCCGCGGAGCACTCGGAGGGCACCCGCGGAGCACCTGCAGAACCGTCGGGCGGGACGGGGCCGCACCCCTCGGCGGGGCGCGCACGCCCGGGACCTCGGGTTTCCGAACGTCAGAACAGGGTGGCGGATCGCGCCGGGACGGAACTGCGGCCGCCCGGCGACGAGTAGCATCCCGCAGCAACACCGTGAGGTATGAGGAGAGTGAGCCGCCATGACCAACGAGCCGGACACCACACCCATCCGTAGCCTGTACGCGCAGCGGTTCGCCGTCGATCTCGAGACCAACCGCAGGGAACAGCAGGCCGCCTCCGCCCGGATCGCCGAACTCGACGCCCGCTTGAAGCAGTTGAGGGCAGAGGAGAGCTGGCTCTGCGGGATGCAGGGTGCGTTGCCCCCGGCCTCGGACGGAGCCACCGCCGCGGCGGCGGCCGGAGCGGGCGACGGCCAGGTGCCCGCGCAGCCCGTACGGACACCCGCGATCGTGACCGCCGCCCTGTCGGCGACGGCCACCGGAACTCCGGCGGCGGAGAGCGTGCCCCGGCCGCGGCGGGCCAGGAAGACCACCGGCGCGACAGCCGTCGCCAAGAAGTCGGCACGCCCCGGGAAGGCAGCCCGGGCCACGACGGCGCCCGGCGCCCCGGGCACCGCGGGCACACCGGCCAAGGCCGCGGCACGCAAGCCGGCAGCCGCGAAGGCCACCACCGCAACGAAGACCGGCACGTCGGCCGGCACGACGACCGGCAGGGCGAAGCCCGCCACCACGAAGGCGGTCACCGCCAAGGCCACCCCCGCCGCCACCAAGGGCGGCACGAAGAGCGGCACGGCGGTGGCCGCCCCCACCGAGGCCGACACCGCGAAGACCCGCTCGGCGAAGACCGGCACCGCGAAGACCGGCGCCGCGCCGACGGCCACGACCGAGCCCCCGCTGCGCGAGCTCGTCCTGGCCCTCCTGGTCGGCGCCGCGGAACCCCGCACGGTCAGCGAGGTCACCACCGCGTTGGCGGAGGCCCATCCCGGCCGCCCGGCCTCCACCCAGGTGGTGCGCAACACCCTGGAGACCCTCGCGAAGAAGGGTGCCGTCGACAAGGCGAACAAGCAGGGCTCGGTCATGTACACCGCGCCCCGTCCCGCCTCGGGCGAGCCGGCGGCCGGCCCGGCGGCCACCCCCGCCACCGCGGACGACAAGGCGACGGCAGGGACGACTGGTCCTCACGGGTGACACCGGGAACAGCCGCGGGGTGGGGCGTCGTTGTCCCTGCGTAGGTTTCTCCCCGTCGAAGGAGCGTGCCGTGGCCCTGTCCCGAACCGACCGTGAGCTCTTCCTCGCCGAGCCCCATGTGGCCGCGCTCGCCGTGAGCGCGGGCCCTGACGGTGACCGCGCACCGCTGACGGTCCCGATCTGGTACCAGTACGCTCCCGGCGGCGACCTCTGGATCATGACCGGCCGTGACTCGCGGAAGGCCGAACTGATCCGGGCCGCGGGCCGGTTCAGCCTGATGGTGGACCGCCTGGAACCGACGATCCGCTACGTGTCGGTCGAGGGCTCGGTGGTGTCGACCGAACCGGCGGTGCGCGAACAGCTGGTGGAGATCTCCTCCCGGTACCTGCCGGCGGAAAAGGTGGACGCCTACGTCGACTTCGCCTGGAAGGACCACGGCGAGCAGATCGTGTTCCACATGCGTCCGGAGCGATGGCTGAGCTCGGACCTCGGCAAGGTCTGAGCCCTCCCCCGCTCCCCCGGGATCGCGCCGGGCGGACACGCCGGACGGGCCCTGCTGGAGGACTGAGAAAAACCCCCGCCCGCACGGGCCGGGATCGTTACCATCACCCGGTGCACCCCGAACCCCGCCCCTGGTCCCCCTATCCGAAGATCCCGGCGAACCGTCGGCTCGGGGAGGCGCAGGGGCGGAGTTGGGTCGCCCACGAGAAGGTCCACGGCGCCAACTTCGCCGTCGTGTGCGACGCGGCGGGCGCGCACCCCGCCAAGCGGCGCGAACTCCTCGGCGACGGCGGACTGGACGACTTCTTCGGCGTGGGCCGGATCTGGCCCGCCCTCGCGGTCGCCGCGACGCACTGCGCACGGATCCTGCGCGAACGCTGCGGGGCGGAGGCGTCGGCGTCGGCGGTGGTGACCGTCTACGGTGAACTCGCGGGCGGCCGTTACCCCCACCCCGACGTGCCGCCGGCCCCGGGCGCCGAACCCGTGCAGACCGGCGTCTGGTACTCCCCCGATCTGCTGTGGCTCCCCTTCGACGCGACCGTCGCCACCGCCGGCGGCCCCTACTGGGTCTCCGACCGGACGCTGCGCGCTGCGGCTGCCGCGGCCGGGCTCCGCTGTGCCCCGCTGGTGGCCGAGGGTCCGCTCGCCCGGTTGCAGGAGCTTCCGGCAGTGTTCCCGACCTTGCTCCCGCGGCTGCTGGGGCTTCCCTCCCTGCCGGACAACCTCGCGGAGGGGCTGGTGCTCAAGCCGGCCGGCGAGTCGCTGGGGCCCGCGCGCCCCATGGCCAAGTTCAAGCAGCCCGCCTTCGCGGAGGACGAACGGTTCGACGGCTCGCGCCCCTACCGGGCCCCCGCCGGGGGCGCGGCGGGCGTGCCCGGCTGGCTGCTCGCCCACGGGACCGGCCTGCTGACCCCCGCCCGCGCGGCGTCGGCCGTGAGCAAGCTGGGGCCGCGCACCCCGGTGGCGGAGGTGGCCGCCGAGATCGCCCGGGACGCGGCCGAGGAGACGGCCGAGCTGGTGGGCGGACTCGGCGGGGCGACGCGGGATGCGCTGGAGGCGTCGCTGCGGGCCGGAGCCGCGGCGCTGGCCCGCTTCGACGCGCACGACCGGGGCGCCTGACCCTCGGTACCGACGCGGCACGGGAGCCCGGGCGGGCCGCGGAACGGGACGCGGGCCTGCCCTGCGACGGAGGTCAGAACGCGAAGACGGAGTTCCCGTTCAGGGTCGCGGACATGGCGCAGGAGTTGGAGAAGGTGTGCTTCCAGGCGATGCGGCTGCCCTGCCACACGCCGTCCGCGGTGACGGTGACCGGGTCGTAGTGCATCGGACAGGCGCGGTCCGGGTCCGGGGCGGCGAGCAGGCCGTCGAACGCTCCGGCCGTGGCGTTGAGGGCCGCACAGGCCGCCTGGGGGTCGGGGTGCGTCCCGCCGGCGGTCGGGGCGCAGCTGAGGGTGGACGCCCGGACGACGGTGGCCGCGGCGTCGTCCCCCTGGGCGACGGTGAAGACCATGGCGGACGGGGCGTACAGGCTCGCGGGCCGGGCCTCGGCCAGGCCCGTGGCGCCGGCGAGACAGAGGAGGGCGGCGGCGGAAACAGCGGCGGCGCGGTAACGCACGACAAGCTCACTTTCGATTCGTTGGTTGAACACGATCCCTCTTTTGGATTTCGCGTTCCGATGTGAGCAAGTCTGGCGGATCCGAAGGGGAGTTGCGTCCACGCGATCGATTTACGGACACACCGTCCGCATAGCGGCAACCGAATGGTCGTTCGGCCAGCTCACGGGGGTGCGATCACTCCGTAGCCGCGCGCCAACGGGGGGTGATCATCATGGCGACCTCCTCGGTTGCGCGCGCTGACCTGCGGCCCGCCGCGCGCGGTTCACCGAACGGCCATGCAGCTTGACCGGATCTCTCCGTTCGGCATCCCGCGCGGCGGGCCGCGGCTCACCGTGCGGGCGGCAGCCCTCGGCGCGCCAGCCCTACGGATGCGCCGTGGAAGTCGGCGGAGCCGGTCCCGGTGGGCTGCCGCAACACGGTGGGGAGCTCGCGCAACCGGGCGCAGGTGGAGCAGGATCCGGCGTTCCGCCCGTTCCGCGGCGGGCGCGAAGGATCCGGCGATGCCCCGCGTCAGCGCGCCGAGTTCCACCGCGACGGGTCCCAGCGCCAGCCGACCGGCTTCCGGGCGGCTGAAGTCGAGCAGGGTGTCGACCGTCCGCCGCAGCCGCCCCGCATTGCGGTAGATGGTCTGCAGCCCTCGCGCTGGGCGGGTGGGAGGGGCAGCCGGGTGTCGGCGAGGGCGTCCTGGGCCCGTCCCGCGATCAGTGTCAGCGGGGTTCGCAGATCGTGGCTGACGCCGGTGAAGAACTGGGTCTTGGCCCGGTCGAGCTCCGCCGGCCCCTCGGCCCGCCGCAGCTGTGCGGCCATGGCCTCGGCGTCCGGGACGGCGGCGGCCACGTGGCTGGCGGCGACCTTCAAGAAGCCCCGGTAGGCGTCGTCGCGCATCGGGTCAGGGCTGATGCCCAGGACGAGCGCCCCGCGCGGGCGTTCGCCCGTCGTGGGCGTGAGCAGCAGGACCACCGCGCCGCCGGGGGGCGGGTCACGGGGTCGGAGCGCGAGCCGAGTCGATAGGGCCCGGCGCTCGCGGGCGAGCCGACGCTGACGGCGCCGATGGCCCTCTCGGCGCGCCGCGCCGTCCCGGCGGACCGTTCAGGGCCCCGGAGCCCCCGCGCGGGCCGCCTGAACGGTGGGGAACAGCCGCAGGACGTCCTCGACGCAGACCAGCTGGAACATGCGGGCCACGACGGGGGACGGCGCGGCGATCCGCAGGTCGACCCGCTGGTGCGTGGTGAGCATCAGGCGCAGGAACGAGGAGTCGCTGAAGGTGATGCCGCTGGCGTCCAGGATCACCCCGCCGCATTCGGCCACGGCGGCTTCGAGTTCGGCCGTCAGCGCGCCGATGGTGTCGGCGTCCAGGTCCCCCTGTGGGGCGACGACGGGCAGGGCGGGCGGGTCGGCGCTTGTCGGCATGGGCCGATTATGTCGAAGATCGGCCGCGCAGGCCGTGCGGTGCCGGAGCCGGGTCACGGCCGGCCCGGCAACTCCTTGATCCCGAGCGCCTCGGCCCGGGCGATCCGCCGGGGCCGGGCGGCGGACCGGCCGGACGGGAGCCGGTGGGGCGGCGACGGTACCGGGGGGATCCACATCCCCTGGTGCGGGAGCGGCCGGAGGAGTCCTCGCCGGCCGGGGCGCTGTCCCAGCGGCACGTGGCGGGCCCGCCGGTGGACTGGCGGGAGTGATTCACCGGTTCGGGGGGCGGGCGGTTCGACCCGGCGGCCTTCCGCGGTGCCTGCTCCGAGGTCGGGCGCGGGTAGAGGCCCGCGTGGCCGCGCTGCCGCTTCCCGGTGCGCCCGGCTTCCACGCGGTCACCCTTCCGACGCGGGCGGCTTCGCACCCCGTGCTGCGTCACGCCCGTCCACCGTTCGTGGCCTTCACCGTCACACCACCCGGCCCGGGACGAACCGTGTGCGGCTTCGCCAACCCGCCGCCCCGGGCCAGCGGTTCCGAAACCGCCGGTCTCCGGGGCCTGTTAGGCCGGGCATCGGCCGCGCATCTGGACACGCCGATGTCCGGTGTGGACGTGGGCGACCTGCTGTTCACCTGGTGGGACCGCTGTTCCACCGCTCCCGACGGGTGGCGCGGGAAGAATTCCCCCGCCGTGCGCGCTGAGGAACGCATGACACGTGGACACGACATCACCATCGAGCAGGGCTCCGAGCACGTGCGCGTCGTGAAGGACGGACGGGTGCTGGCCGAGAGCCTGCGGCCTCTGGTGCTGCGCGAGACGGGCTGCCCCCCGCGGTACTACCTGCCGCCCGAGGACGTGCGGACCGACCTGCTGACCCCCTCCGGCACCAGCACCCACTGTCCCTTCAAGGGGGACGCCCGCTATTGGTCCGTACCCGGCGCCGCCGACCTCGTCTGGGCGTACGCGGACCCGAAGCCCGACGTCGCCGCCATCAAGAACCACTTCTGCTTCTACGACACCGAGACCGTCTGAACCGCCGACCCGCCCGGGCAGCCGGGGCGGCCGGGGCGCCCGCGCCGCGGTTCGTCCGGATGGCGCAGCGTGGGCGCGCGCGGACGGGGCATACGGGCCGGACGACCATTCCATCCCCGGAGGCCCGCCTTGCTGTCCCGTGTGTCCGCTCTGATCGCCGTCCGCCTCCACGACGCGGCCGGGGGCGAGGTACCGCTCCTCGGCCGGTTCTCCTACGACAGCGCCGATCCGTACGCCGTACGGGCACAGTTCTTCGCCGGGGACACGGTCCTGCCGCACTGGTACTTCGACCGCCAGATGCTGGCGGACGGTCTCCGCGGTCCGGTGGGTGACGGTGACGTCACCTTCCGGCCCGAGCGGACGGCCGGCGGCGAGGAGCTCCGCATCGGCCTGTGGGATCCCGCCAGCGGGCCGGGGGTGGTCCTGCTCGTGAACGCGCGGGCCGTCACCGCGTTCCTCGACGAGACGTACGCCGTGACCGCGCCGGGCTCGGAGACCTTCGACGCGGACGGCTTCCTCGAGGACCTCCTGACACGCTGAACCCCCGGCCTCCGATCCCCGGCCCCCGGCAGAACCGGGGGCCCGGGAAGGGAGGGCGGGGGGGGGGCGGGCCCGCCCCC
>NZ_JBHXSY010000026.1:46137-108330 GCF_042715295.1 Streptomyces sp. NPDC058701
CCTCCTCCGCGGCGGCGGGCGCCGCCGTCCCGCCCCACCCCGTCCCCCCCCCGGCCCCCGACCCCCGGCCCCGCGCCACCCCGGGGGGCCGGGGATCGGAGGCCGGGGGCGGGAGGGGCCGTCGCCGCCTAGTCCGGCGGTTCCTGGGCCTTGGCCCGTCCGGAACCTTCTCCCGCGCCCGTGTCCGCCTTCTGCTCCCCGTCGGCGCCGTCGGCCTCGTCTGTACCGTCGCCGTCGTCCTTACCTTCGCCGTCGGCGTCGGCATCGGACCGGGGGGCGTCACCACCGGCGCCCGGCAGGTCGGGGGCACCCGGTCCGACCGGGGGCAGGTCCGGGGTGACCGGGTTGCGCTTCTCCGGGACGGGCGCCGGAAGTTCCGGCTCCGAAGCGTCGGACATGGCATTTCTCCTCGCTCGATTCGTACGGTTGTTCTGGCCTGCGTCTGCCCCGCTCCGCGCGGCGGAACCCTGCGACTCACCGATGAGCCGGACGGGGTCCGGAGTCCTCCCTCACCGCCCGGGCCATCTCCCGCAGCACACCGCACTCCCGGAAGCCGCACCAGGTCAGCCATACGACACGCCCACCAGAACCGTGACGGTACCGAACAGCACGACCGTGCGCCCCAGGGCGATCCAACGGTGCCGGGTCGCATGCAGCCGCTCTCCTCGGTGAACGAACGGGCGGCGCGCCGTTCCCTCCGGCGCCGGGTGAGGAGCACGCCCAGGCCGCCGAGCGACGCCGCTGCGGCGCGCACGAGACCTCCACGACGGACCGTCCGGGGCTGATGACCAGGACCACCGGAGTGGCGAGCCCGATCGACAGCAGGACGTGCGCCCACAGATGCCCGGCAAGCCACTTGTTCAGCGCTCTCACACCCGTCAACTCCGCTACACCTCAAGGACTTTGACGGTCGTGCACCCCTCCCCCACCCCACATGCCACCACCGCCGCCCCGAGCCGGGACGCGGACCGGACCCCCGTGCCGGCTCTTCGCCGGTTTCAGCCTGCGAGCCGGTGTGGACGTCCCGACGCGTCGAGGGTTTCGGTGAGGACGCGCACCGCCTTCGGGCCGACGCCGTGCATCGCCCGCAGCTCGGCCCCCGTCAATCCGGCGACCTGCGCGAGCGTGGTGATGCCGACGCCGGCGAGCGCCCTGGTGGCGGGTCCCCCGATGGCCCTGGGCAGGTCGCCGACCTCGCCCGCGGCCACGGCGTCCCCGGCCTCGGCCCGGGTGGCAAGCCGCATCGGTGCGCGCGCGAGCCATGCACGGCGCACGCAGTGAGCCTCCGCCAACTTGAAGCCGCCGGTCACAGGGCTGGTGCGAACGGCTGTGAGGGTGCTCGTGCTGGGCATGGGCGGGAGTCCGCAGAGTAGATCATCCGCCGGCGGTCGATTTCGAGGTTCGTAAGGATGAGTAAAGCGCCCAGGAGTTGGGTGGCCGGGGCTGGATCGGTGCGGAGCTTGATGAGGGTCCACGAGTTCGACGTGGGCGAAGCAGTGCTCAACCGGTGTAGCTGGTCGCGCCGCGGCGGTTTGCTCCCACATCTCGTCTTCCACGGCTCGGTCAGGGCCCCCACGGCCGATCCTCCAGTCGGATCCGTGACGGTCGAGCGTGCCTTGGGTACGACGGGTGTGGTCATAGTGCGGACACTGGACACTAAGTGACGCTATGTTGCGCGAGTGCAGGTCCAGCCGCCACGAAAGGTCCGCCCTCATGCCCCGTCTCAACGCCGAACACCTGGCCGCTGCTGCCGCCGCTATCCATACCGCCGACCAAGTTCGTCGTGACCCGGTCGTTATCAAGGCGTTCAAACAAGCTACGAAAGACGGTGCCCAGGCCCTCAACTCCGGTGGCGAGTTCATACGCGAGGTTGGCTCCTCGTGGCGTCGCCACAGCAAGCTGAACAGGGAGACCGGAGCCGGTGAGTGATTTCAGCGCGGAGGCGATGGGCCTCGTGATCCGTGAGCACCGCCACGCCCAGGACCCTGTGATCACCCAGGAAGAGCTGGCCGAGCGGGCCGACTACGGAAAAGGCGGCGCGGTCTCGATCTCCCGGATCGAGCGAGGGCTCATCAGCCCCGGGGAGCATCGCCTGGCCGCGATCGCCCTGGCCCTCGCGCTCACGCCCGAGCAGCTCAAGCAGGAGGCGGAGGACCGAACCAAAGCTCTCGCCGGCCAGCGGGGCCAGCGGCCGGGGAAACTCCGCGACCAAGTCGCGGAGACGAAAAGACGTCACGCCCAGATCACCGAGAAGGCTGCCGAGCGGTCGAAGATCACCCGAGGGGACGCGGAAGCCTTCAACCGTGTCCACGACGTCGTCCGCGACGAGTTCTTCCTGAGATTCGTTGAGCTCGCCGAGAGCATCGTCGGGGCGCCCGAGCCGGAGAGGCCGAGTGAGGACGAGATCGAGAGCGTGGACGAGACCCCTACCGCTATGCGTATTCAGGCCATGTCCGCCGGGATCGCCAACGCGATCCGCGGTGCCGCCACGGGAAGCGCGGCCGGTGCAGCAGTGGGCGGCGCCGCTGCCTACGGAGCCTTCACCGCCGCCGCGTTCTTCGGGACGGCCTCCACCGGAGTAGCCATCTCAACGCTGTCCGGCGTCGCCGCGACCAACGCGGCGCTGGCTCTCCTGGGAGGAGGCACACTCGCCGCGGGCGGCGCGGGCATGGCGGGGGGAGTCCTCCTACTCACCGGCATGGTCGCAGCCCCGGCAGCAGCGCTTGCGGGCGCCGGCTTCTACGTCGTGAAGCAGCGCCGTAACAAGAGGGAAGAGGAGCGCCTCCGGAGCGAACTCGAGGCTGCGGAAGCGGCTCTGAACCAGTCCCAGCCAGGCTTCGACGCGATGATCGACGTTATGCATCGTGCCACGGCAACCATGGAGTACGTCCATCTCCATGGCACCCACGCCCTGGAGAAGTGGAGGGTGAGTCTGCCGCCAGAGCCTCGGGACTGGGAGTCGCTCGGGAGTGAGGCGCAAGGACGTTACAGAGAGTTCCTCACCGCAGCGGGATGCTTCCTCGCCGTGGGCAGCATCAACATCAGTGCGCTCCTTACAGCCGAACCCGACACTTTGAGCAAGATGAACAAGGTCAACGACGAGACGCTGCGATACGTGGAGAAGACCATCAAGTCGATCGTCTGAGCGCCGGCGTCCCTGCGGCGCCGGACCGGAGATCTTCGAAGAGGCGGGGAGGCTGGCGGCGAAGCATGAGGGCCTCTTCGGATTCTGTGTAGAGAGGAGGCCGGATAGCGGCGGAGTTCCGCCGGTCCTTGCGGGCCGGACGGCGGCCGCAAGGTCGGATTTCCAGGTGGTCGGGGACCCTGAGCTCAGGGAGCGTGATCTTGCCGGGTGGGTCGGGAGCCCCGCGACAGCACACTCGATACCGGCGGCGGGCACGGCGCAGGCGCCCTGCAGTCTAGGCCAGGCAGCGTGTCGGCTCTGGCGTCAGCGTCCGTCTTCCTGCCAGGGCGGCGGCTGCATCATTCGCTTCGTACGATTGTCAGGGCCGCTCGGATGAGGCGCAGGGCGAGTTCGAGGGCCGCCTCGTCGGCAAGTGGGCAGTTGATCTTGTAGGGGTCGGCGGGTGCGACATTGCGGTACTGGATGTGGACGTTGTTCTTCTCGCCAAGCTTCTCGAGGTCGTCGAGACCGAGCCGCACGCTCATGCCGCCGTTGCTGGGGCGCAGGTAAGCGACGGCACCGTAGCGCTGGGGGCCGTTGTCCCGAATCATCAGGTAGTCGGCCAGGCCGTCAAAGGTCTTCGAGGAGCGGCCGAAGGCCACGACGACGTCTTCCTCGTCCAGCAGCCGCATGATAAATCGCTCGGTCAGATAGGCGCGCAGGTCGTTCTTGCCTGCGCGTCCGTAGATGAACTTCATCAGAGCCACGTGGTCCTCGGGCTCCAGAGAGACTGACCCCTCGGGTTTGGTGGTCTCGCGCGCGGGTTCGGCTTCGTCGTCCGGTAGAGCGGCGCTGTTCTCCCCGGGCACCGCTTCCGCCACGGCACCAGTCAGTCGCTCGTAACTCACTATCTCCTGTGGTGTTCCCTCGATGACACGCATTTTGCGCCCCCTGCAGACAGTTCCAGGCCCCTCGCCTGGTGACGTCACGTTAGCCAAAGTCACGCGCTCATAGTGCTGCTTTAGGTAAAGCGGACGTGCCCGACTCGGGTAGCGCCCCTACGCCATAACAGGAGAGGCGATTGATGCTCTTGGTCCTCGGAAGCGAGGCGATGCGAGATCCGGCGCAGCCCGGCGCGTTGGCCGATCTCGGCTTCCGTGGCCTGAACAACGACATCCGCAATCCCGTACGAACGTCGAAGTCAGCCGCTGACGGACGATCTCCTCCGCGGACTCCCGCCCACGACCAGAGCGCGTACACAATGCATCGGGCACACCAGCCATTTGGCCTGCGACTTCAGGTTGGCGGAGGCTCACTGGTTGAGCTGCCGCCCGTCGATGTCGGCCAGTGGTACGCGTACGCCGATCACTGCCGCGCCCCGCGTCAGACGCTCCGCGGTCGGATTCGCCCCGAGGACCTCGTCCCCCTCCGCCTCGGGGAGGCGGAGCCGTACGCGGCCGGCGTCGTCCGTCGCCGCGAACCAGGTGTCCCGCACCCTGAAGGCGACGAGGCCGGAGGAGGTGACGTGCTCGCCGGTCTCGGGGAGGGAGAGCGCGGTCCTGCGGAGCTGGGCGAAGGTGGTCATGCGCCACTCTGACATGCCGGCCGGGGTCCGCGTTCGAGCGTTCCGCGCCCGGTGCCGCCGCCCGCGTCCGGGGACGACGCCCGCCCCGCCCCGGCCCCGGTCCCGGTCCCGGTCCCGTCAGACCGTGATCACCGTCTTGCCCAGGAGCGTCCGGGACTCGATCGCCTCGTGGGCCGCCGCCGCCCGGGCCAGTGGGAACGTACCGCCGATCACCGGGCGGAGGTCGCCCGCCGCCGCCGACCGGAGGACCTCGGCCGCGAAGGCGGCGTGCTGGGGGACCGTCATCTGGACGTCTCCGATGCCGAGCAGGCGGACGCCCCTGGTTGCCGCGTCCGCCGGGTCGACCGGGGCGAAGCCGCCCGTCGGGGCGCCGTGCGCCGAGAAGCGGCCGCCGTCCGCGACGAGGGCGTACGCGGCGAGGCCGATCTCGCCGCCCACCCCGTCCAGCACGACGTCCGCTCCCCTGCCGCCGAGCGCCGCGCGGGCCTGCCCCGCCCAGTCGGGAGAGGCGCCGTCGATGACGGCGTCCGCACCCAGCTCCCGTACCAGTGCGGTCTTGCGCTCACCCCGTGCCACGCCCACGACCCGCGCGCCCGCGGCCTTGGCCAGCTGGACCAGTACGGTGCCCATGCCGCCCGACGCACCTACGACGAGCACCTGCTCCCCGGGCTTGAGGGCCGTGGTGTCCAGCAGCTTCGTCGCCGTCACGCCGTCGTGCACCAGGGCCGCCGCGTCCGTGAGGGAGACCTCGTCCGGCACCGCGGCCAAGGCCTCGACCGGGGCCACGGCCAGCTCCGCGTAACCGCCGGTGGAGCCGATCGAGGCGACGACCCGGCGGCCGGTCCACCCCGGGTCCACGCCCTCGCCGGTGGCGCGGACGGTACCGGCGATGCCGCCGCCCGGGACGTACGGCGGGGTGATCGGGAAGAACTCCTGGCCCCACCCGCTGCGCACCTGGGTCTCCACGAAAATCGTGTCGACCGCCGCCACGGCGACCAGTACCTGGCCCGGGCCCGCCACGGGGTCCGGAACCTCCACCGGAACCAGTACTTCCGGACCGCCGAACTCGATCGCCTGTGTCGCACGCATAGCGCTTGTCCCTCCGCCCGGGCTTCCGGTCTCTCCGATGCCCGTGCCACGAGTCTCCAACGTCAAGCGCGGTTGAGGTCAAGCGGGCGCGCGACGCACCCGCCACACGGGCAGGGCGGGGGCAGGAGTCGCAGCCGGGGACTTCCTTAACGGGACGTTAGATCTCCGTGCCCGGCCTTGTCCGGGTCCGGAGGCGACCCGATGCTCTGGTAGCCGCACCGCCGCTGACGAGCCGCCGGTGCCCCCACCCACCCGCCCACCGTCCGTCCGTCCGTCCGTCCGTCTGCCTGTCTGTCTGTCTCTCTGACTGTCTGACTGTCTGTCTGGAGCCGCCATGCCCCCGTCCACCGTCACGCCCGCCCTGTCGTCCGCGGAGGAGCGCAAGAAGCGCCGCCTGGCCCTGATCGGCGGGTCCCTCGGCAATCTCGTCGAGTGGTACGACTGGTTCGTCTACGCCAGCTTCGCGATCTACTTCGCCGATTCCTTCTTCCCCGGCGACAATCCGACCACGCAGCTGATGAACACCGCCGGCATCTTCGCCGTCGGCTTCCTCATGCGGCCCGTGGGCGGGTGGATCCTCGGCCGCGCCGCCGACCGGCACGGCCGCAAGAGCGCCCTGACGCTCACCGTCACCATGATGTCGGTGGCCGCCCTGCTGATCGCCGTGGCCCCCACCTACGGCCAGGCCGGGTACTTCGGCGCTCTCGTCCTGCTCCTCGCGCGCCTGCTCCAGGGGTTGAGCATCGGCGGCGAGTACGCGGCCAGCGCCACCTACCTCACCGAGGCGTCGGCCCGCAACCGGCGCGGTCTCGGCTCGTCGTTCCAGTACGTGTCGATGACCTGCGGCCAGCTGCTCGGTCTCGGCATCCTGATCACGATGCAGCACACGCTCACCACGGACCAGCTGGAGAGCTGGGGCTGGCGGATCCCCTTCCTCCTGGGGGCACTGTTCGCGGTGGTCGTCTTCTGGCTGCGGCGCAGGCTCCAGGAGACGGACGCCTTCCGGGAAGAGGCGTCCGCCGAGGCCCACGACACCACCGCGCGCGGCTCGCTGAAGGCGCTGTGGCAGTACCGGCGCCAAGCCGGCCTGGTCATGGCGCTGACCCTCGGCGGCACCGTGGCGTACTACACCTACACCACGTACCTCACCAAGTACCTCGTCGGCAGTGCGGGGATGGAGAAGACGACAGCCACCCTGGTCAGCTTCACCGCACTGGCGCTTTTCGCCGTCCTCCAGCCGTTCGCCGGGATGCTGTCGGACCGCGTCGGTCGGCGCCCGCTGCTCATCACCTTCGCGGTGGGCTGCACCGTCGGCACGTACCCGATCATGACCGCCCTCGGATCGGCGTCCTCGTACTGGTCGGCGCTGGGACTGTCCCTCCTGGCCCTGGTGATCGTCACCGGATACACGTCGATCAACGCGGCGGTCAAGGCGGAGCTGTTCCCGACCCGGGTGCGCGCCCTCGGGGTGGCGCTGCCGTACGCGATCGCCAACGCGCTGTTCGGCGGCACGGCGGAGTACGTGGCGCTCTGGTTCAAGAACAGCGGCCGCGAGTCGATGTTCTTCTGGTACGTCTCCGGCTGCGCTCTGGTGTCCCTCGTGACGTACGTCCTGATGCCGGACACCCGCAACGCCGCGCTCAGCCGCGCCGAAGCCGAGGACCGCGCCGCGGACCAGGCCACCGACCGGCCCGCGGACCGGGCCGCCGCGGAGCCCGCCCGCTGACCGGCCCCGATGACCCGGGGCGGCGGCTCCCCTAAGCTGCTGCCCCGGGATCCAGGGGCACAGGTCCGCACGTCACGAGCCGGGCGTCACGCCGGGCGCCGCGAGGAATTGTCTATGCACGCGCTTCTCGTCGAGGACGACGACCGCATGGCCCAGGCCCTCGGCACGGCGCTCGCCCAGCGCGGGCACACCGTCCGCCGGGTCGGCCGCGCCCTGGACGCCCTGCGCCACGCCCACGAGGCCGAATTCGTCCTGCTCGACCTGGGCCTGCCCGACCTGGACGGCCTTCAGCTGCTCCGCCTCCTGCGCACGGTCTGCGACGCGCCCCTCATCGTGGTGACCGCCCGCTGCGAGGAGCGGGACATCGTGCAGGGTCTGCGGGCGGGAGCCGACGACTACGTCGTCAAGCCGTTCCGCATGGCCGAGCTGATCGCCCGCATCGACACCGTGCGCCGCCGGACGGACGCGCGCACCCCGCGCTCCGGGAAGGGGTCCTCGGGCGGGGAGGGCAGGACGGTGCGCGCCGGCGACGTCGAGGTGGACCTGGCGGGGCGGACGGTCACGGTGGCCGGAGCCGACGTCCGGTTGACCCGCCGGGAGTTCGACGTACTGGCGCATCTGGCCGCCCGGCCGGACGAGGTCCACTCCCGTGCGGAGATCCTGGACCGGATCTGGGGCGACGCGTTCCTCGCCGCCTCCCGCTCGCTGGACGTCCACGTGGCGGGCATCCGGGCCAAGACCGGCCGCTCCGGGCTGGTGCGCACGGTCCGCGGGTTCGGCTACCAGCTCGGCTGCCCGTCCGCCCCCGGCGAGTGGGACGAGCGCGGCGAACGGGACGAGCACCGCGGGCGGGACGAGCGCGGCGGGCGGAGCGGGCGGTGAGGCGCAGGCTCCTCGCCGTGCTGACGGTCCTCATGGGGGTGGCGGCGCTGCTGCTCTGCGTCCCCCTGGCCGACGCCTACGCGCGGGGGCGCACCGAGCACCTGCTCCTGCACCGGCGTTCGGAAGCCGTGCGCTTCGCGGACCTGGCCGACCGGGTGCGCACCGAGGCCGACCGTGCGGAGCTGTCCGCCGAGATCAGCCGGTACGCGCAGCTGTACGGAGCCGGCGTGGTCGTGGTCGACACGCAGGGGGCGACGGTGGCCCGGGCCGGGAGCGGGGACGCACCGGTCGCCTCCTCGGCGGTGTCGGACGCCCGGCGCCGGGCCCTCACCGGCCGCTCCACCGACCTGCTGCCCGTCATCCGGCCCTGGGGGCCGGAGACCGCCGTCCTCGCCGAGCCGGTGGGCCGGGACGAGCGGGTCAGCGGGGCGGTCCTGATGACCGTTCGCACCGACGCAGCGCGCCGGGACGTGACGGTGCGCTGGGCGCTCATCGCGGTGGCGGCGGTGGCTGCCTTCGCGGCGGCGGCCTTGGTGGCGGCCGGGATCTCGCGGTGGCTGATGCGGCCGGTCCTCGACCTGGACCGGGCGGTGGAGGGACTCACCGCCGGCAGCCTGGGGGCGCGGGCCGCCTCGGATACGGGACCACCGGAACTGCGGCGTCTGCGCCGGCACTTCAACACCATGGCGGAGGCCGTGACCGCCTCCATCGGGCGCCAGCGCGACTTCGTCGCGGACGCTTCCCACCAGCTGCGCAATCCGCTGGCCACGCTCGTGCTCCAGCTGGAGAACGTCGAGCCGCACCTCGCGCCCGGCCCCGGCCGGACCGAGCACTCCCGCGCGCTGGACGAGGCGGAGCGGCTGGAGGAGCTGCTCGACGGACTGCTGGCCCTCGCCCGGGTGGAGTCGGGCACGGCGGAGCCGGATGAGCAGGACGTGGCCCGGGCCGTCCGGGAACGGGTGGACGCCTGGGCCCCGGTCTTCCGCGACGCCGGGCTGGAACTGACGATCGCGTGCCCTCCGGCGGGCCTCGCGGCCCGGGCCCTGCCCGACGCGGCCGGCCGGATCCTGGACGCGCTCCTCGACAACGCCGTCAAGTTCGTGCCGCGCGGCGGCCGCGTGTCGGTGTGCGCGGCACGCGGCACGGACGGGGACGCGGTGGTCCGGGTGTCGGACGACGGCCCGGGCGTTCCGGAAGACCAACTGGACTTGCTGGTACGGCGTTTCGCCCGCGCGCCGGAGCACCAGAACATTCGCGGCAGCGGGCTGGGGCTGGCCATCGCCGACGAGATCGCCCGCGCGGGCGGCGGCCGGCTCCACGTCGCCGGCAACGCGCCGCACGGCCTGACCGTGGAGTTCCGGCTCCGGCCCCCGTGATCCGCCCGCTCCCCCCGGCCCCCCGACCCGGCTCCCCCGGCCCCACTCGCGCCGGAGCCGCTCAGCCGTACACGGACCGGTAGTGGGCGACGGCGCCCGGGTGGAGCGGGACCGCCCCGGTGGAGATGGCGAAGCGGGGCTCCAGCCTGGCTCCCGCGGTCACCTCCCGCAGCAGGTCGCGCCACCGGCCGAACAGCACCCGCAGCAGATCGCGTACGACGCCGTCCGGCACGTCCGCGCGGGCCAGGAGGTAGTTGCCGACCCCGATGGTCCCCACCGGTTCGGTCAGCCCGTACGCCCCGGCCGGAAGGGTGACCGCCGAGTACACGGGGCCGTACCGCTCCCGCAGCGCGCCCACGTAGCCGTCGAGCGGCAGCATCCGCACGGGAAGCCCGTGCGCCAGCTCCGACAGCGCCGGCGTGGGTACGCCGCCGGACCAGAACAACGCGTCGGCCGAACCCTCGCGCAGTGCGTCCACCGAGGCGTCGAGGCCCAGGTGCCGTTCGCGGACCGGCGCGCGGCCGGTGCCCGGGCCGGCCGCGCGCAGCACCCGGTCCGCCACCACCTGCACCCCCGATCCCTCGGCCCCCGAGGCGACCGTGCGGCCCGCGAGGTCCGCCACCGCCCGTACGGGTCCCCGCGCCGGAACGACGAGGTGCGTGTGGTTCACGTAGACCCGGGCCAGCGCCGTCAGCGCCACGGGCCGGGAGAACGGCTCGCGTCCCGTCACCGCGCCCTCGGCCACGTCCGCCATGGCCAGGGCAAGGTCCACGGAGCCGTCGTCCAGTTTCCGCAGGTTGTCGACGCTTGCCGCCGTGCCGACCGCGGTGATCTCCAGCGGGCCGCCGTCCGCCGCCACGGCCTCGGCGAGGGCCCTGCCGAACGCGTTGTACGGGCCGCCCTCCGGCCCGGTCGCAAGGCGCAGCCGGCGAGGGGGGCCGGGACGGCCCGCACAGCCGGACAGCGCCGCGGCGGCGCCGAGTCCGGCCCCCACCACCCGTCGGCGGTTCCACTCCGGGCTGGTCACGGCGGAAGCCTAACCACTGTTCCGGACCCTCGGGGACACACGGCCCCCGGACGTACCGACGCCCGCCGCTCGGTCATGCGGACGCCACGCGCCCCGCCGCACACACGCCCCGCGCCCCGCCCCACTGCGACCCGGCACCGGGGCGGGCGCTTGCGCGGGCGCGCAAGACTTCCGGGACTGTTCACCCCCGCGTGGCCCGCACCCTCCCGGGCCGGTCGGGTGCTGCGGTTCGAATGACGTCGGGGCAGAGGTCTGGACCATTCCGGATTCGCCAATTCCGTGTCTCATTCGGCCCGTTGCCCCACTCTCCGACTAGTGGTCTATACCTTTGGCATTAGGGTGGGCCACCTGAAACGGGCACATAGACAGCCGTGGGGGCCTTTATGACCGTGCATCACCTTCCGCAACCACCATCCGACGAGGAGCTCTACTGGTACTTCGGCCCGCAGCGCCGCTGGGTCCTGGTCAGTACCTCGCTCGCCTTCGTGTTCACCGCGGCGACCATGTTCACCTTCGCCCTGCGGACCCCGGCCCTGTGGGCCTTCCTCGCCGTCCTCGGGCTGAACGTCGTCGCCCTCGCGCTCTCCTCCGTCAACAGCCTGCGCCAGCGCCGGCTGACCCGGCAGTCCCACGAGGTGCTCGTCCGTGCCTGGCGGCCCGCCGACCTCCCGTCCGTCGACCTGTACCTCCCCACCTGCGGCGAACCCCTCCCCGTACTGGCCAACGCCTACCGCGCGGTCTCGGCCGTCGACTGGCCCGGCGCGCTCACCGTCTGGGTCCTCGACGACGCCGACCGCCCCGAAGTCGCCGCGCTGGCCGCCTCGTACGGCTACGCGTACGTCGTCCGTCCCGACCGGGGACACCTGAAGAAGGCCGGCAACCTCAACCACGCGCTCGCCCTCAGCAACGCCGAGTTCATCGCCATCCTGGACGCGGACTTCGCGCCGCGGCCGGACTTCCTGCGCCACCTCGTGCCCTACCTGGCCGATCCCGCCGTCGGCATCGTGCAGAGCCCGCAGTGCTTCGACACCGACGAGACGATGGACTGGATCCAGCGGGCGGCCGGGTCCGCCCAGGAGTGGTTCTTCCGCTGGATCCAGCCGTCCCGGGACGCGAGCGACGCCGCCATCTGCTGCGGCAGCAACGCCGTCTACCGGCGCAGCGCGATCGACCTGGCCGGCGGCTTCGCCCGGCTCGACCACAGCGAGGACCTGTACACCGGACTCGCCCTCCACGAGCAGGGGTTCCGTACCCTGTACGTACCGGTGCTGGTGGCCAAGGGCACCTCCCCCGACGAGCTCACCTCCTTCGTCAACCAGCAGTACCGGTGGGCGATGGGCAACCTCCACCTCCTCGGCACGCCCGTCCTGAAGCGGATGCGCGCGCCCTGGCGGATGCGGCTGTGCTTCTACGAGGGCATCATCGGATACCTGACCACGGCGGTGAACACCTTCGCCGCGCCGCTGCCGCCGCTGGTGATGATGTTCTGGTACCCCGACCACATCCGCCCCTGGCACGTGCTGCCCCTGCTGGCCCCGCTGTGGCTCTGGCACGTACTGCTGCCCCGGATCAGCCGTACCCGCTGGCGCGTGGAGGTGATCCGGGCGAACGTCCTGACGAGCGTGGCCGCCGCGACCGCGTTCCTGCACACCCTGCGGGGCCGCAGCGCCGCCTGGGTGCCCACCGGTGCGCGCGGGGCGACGGCTTCCGGCGGGATGGCCCGCCGGGTGGTGGCCGTCTCCCTGGTCTGGCTCGTCGTGTCCAACGGCGCGGCCGCCGCCGGCCTCGCCCTGGCCGTGGCCCGCAACGGCTGGGAGCCCAACTGGGGCCTGCTCCTCTACCTCCTGGTGCAGTGCCAGATCAACGTCCCGCTGATCCGGGACCTGACGGCCGAACTGCGCCCCGCGGCCCGCTCCCGCCGCGCGACGGCCCGCGCGGCCCGGCACCCGGCCGCCGGAACCCTGCGTACCCGCGTACGGGGCACCCTGCGCTCCCGGACCGGCATGCTCCCCCGCCGCTGGCCCGAGACCCTCGCCGCCTCGGCGGTCCTCCTGCTCACCGGCCTGCTGGCATCCGGGTGGGTCAACCCGATGCTTCCCTGGCTGAGTTGAAAGGCGTCACCACCATGTCGTTCCCCGTGGCACCCGGCCTGCGTCACCGCCGGAGGCGCGGCGCGCAGCCGCCCGGACCTCCGGCGTCCGGATCGCGCTCCGGCGGCGAGTCCGGACCCAGCCCGCACCGTTCCGCCTTCCGCCCCGACATCGAGGGGCTGCGCGCCGTCGCGGTCCTGGCGGTGCTCGCCTTCCACGCCGGAGTTCCCGGCACGGCGGGCGGCTTCGTCGGCGTGGACGTGTTCTTCGTCATCTCCGGCTACCTCATCACCGGGCTACTGGTCCGGGAGGCGGTCACCACCGGCCGGATCCGCCTCGGGGACTTCTTCTCCCGGCGCGCCCGCCGGCTGCTGCCCTCCGCCGCCGTGGTGCTCGGCGTCGTGGCGGTGGCCGGAGCCTGGCTGACCGTACCGCTGCGCCGCGCCGACCTGGAATACGACGTCGTCGCGTCCGCGCTGTCCGTGGCGAACTGGCGGTTCGTCGCCCAGCAGACCGACTACCTCGCCGCCGGGCACGGCCAGAGCCCGCTGCTGCACTTCTGGTCCCTCGCCGTCGAGGAGCAGTTCTACCTGTTCTGGGCCCCGCTGCTGGCGGTGATCGTGCTCTGCGCGGCCCGGGCGGTCCGTCGCGGGCGGGCCGTGCGCTCCGCCGTGGCGCTCGTCGCGGCGCCCCTGGTCCTCGGTTCGTTCGCCCTGTCCCTGTACTGGACCGGCTCCTCCGTGTCGCTCGCGTACCTCGGAACACTCTCGCGCGTCTGGCAGTTCGGGGTCGGCGCGCTGCTCGCGCTACTGCCCTGGCACCTGATGCGCGGCCCGCGGCCGCTGCGGCTGCTCTGCGGCTGGGCGGGCGCCGCCGCGATCGGCTGGTGCGTCGTGTCGTACGACGCCTCCACCCCGTACCCCGGCCTCGCGGCGCTCGTGCCGACCCTCGCCACCGCCGCCGTCATCCTCGCCGCGATACCCGGCCGGGGCGAGCGCGACGTCCAGGGCGCGTACGGCGTCGGGCGGCTCCTCGCGGGCCGTGCGCCCCGCGCGGTCGGACGGCTCTCGTACAACCTCTACCTGTGGCACTGGCCGGTGCTGGTCCTGGCCGAGGCCCGGTTCGGGTCCTTCGGCTGGCCCGCCAGGACCGCCCTCACCCTCGCGGCGGTCCTGCCCGCCCTCGCCACCATGCGCTGGGTCGAACAGCCGCTGCGGCGCAGCCGCACGGTCTCCGAACTCCCCCGGCGCGGCCTGTCCGTGGGCGTCTCGGCCATCGTGCTGCCGGTCGTACTGGCGCTGGTCGTGGGCAGCACGACGCTGCACCTGCTGGGCCCGGCCACCCCGGGCGACACGAAGGGCCTGCCCCCGGGCGCGGCCTCCGGCCCCTCGCTGCTGACCCGGACCGCCGGGGCGCCGCCGGCCGGCGGCCCCGTGGTCCCGAGCCCCCTGCAGGCGCGCAAGGACTTCCCGCCGGACGCGCCGTGCGAGGTCGCGCCGGCCGTGACCAGCAGCCCGGAGTGCCTGTTCGGCGCGGTGGACAGCCCCGACCGGATCGTGCTGCTCGGCGACTCGCACGCCGGCCAGTGGTTCTCCCCGATGCTGGCGCTGGCCGCCGAGCGGGGCTGGGCGCTGCAGGAACTGGTGAAGCAGGGCTGCCCGCTGGCCCGGCTGGAGGTGCACAGCCCCCAGCTCGGACGGGCGTACCGGGAGTGCGACCTCTGGCGGGCGGACGCCCTGGAGCGGCTGCGGCAGCAACCGAAGCCGCGGCTCATCGTGATCGCCTCGCTCAACCGGTACACCGCCGACGCGAAGGTCCTGGCCGAGGGCTGGGAGAAGACCCTGGAGCCGCTGCGGGCCCTCGGGGCACCGATCGTCTACATCGAGGACACCCCGGTACCGGGTACGGACGTCCCGGCGTGCGTGTCCGGCAGCCCGGACTCCCCCGGCGCCTGCGCGTTCAGCCGCGCGGACTCCCGGCAGCCCGATCCGCTGGCCCTGCGCATCGCGTCCGGTGCGCTGCCCGGCGTACGGAGCATCAGCGTGAACCCGGTGCTGTGCCCGGGTGACGGCCCGACCTGCCCGGCCGTGGTGGACCGGATCCTGCTCTACCGGGACGACGCCCACCTGACCAACGTGGCCGCCGTCGTGCTGACGCCCCGGCTGGAGCGGCTGCTCACCGAGTCCGGCGCCCTCCCGGCGCGGACCCCGGCGGGGACGCCCCCGTCCGGGTCAGCCGCGGACGGGTGGACCCGGCTGCTGCGCGACGACTTCGACGGCCCCGCGGGCAGCCCCCCGTCCGCCGTCGACTGGATCCACGACGTGGGCACCTGCTACCCGGGCTGCCCCGCACCGCAGTGGGGCACAGGCGAGATCGAGACCATGACCGACTCCACCGACAACGTCCGGCTCGACGGGAAGGGCGCACTGGAGATCGTCCCCACCCGGAAGGACGGCGCGTGGAATTCGGGGCGGATCGAGACGAGGCGCTCGGACTTCGCCGCCCCGCCCGGCGGAACCCTGCGCATCGAGGCCTCGATCGCACTGCCCGATGTCACCGGGGCCGCGGCCGCGGGCTACTGGCCGGCGTTCTGGACCCTCGGGGCGCCGTTGCGCGACGGGTACACCGGCTGGCCGGGTGTCGGGGAGCTCGACGTCATGGAGTCGGTGAACGGGCGGGACACCGTCTTCGGCTCGATGCACTGCGGCGTCGCGGGCGGCGGCCCGTGCGCGGAGCCCGTGGGTCTGACGTCCGGTCCGCAGCCGTGCCCGGACTGCCGCACCGCGTTCCACTCGTACGCCGTGGAGGTCGACCGCACACCCGGCGCGGAGGAAGTGCGCTGGTACCTGGACGGCCGGGTGTACCACCGGGTGAGCGCCGACCGGATGGACGCCGGGACCTGGCGGCGGGCGGTGGACCACGGCGTGTTCCTGATCCTCAACGTGGCCATCGGCGGCAAGCTCCCGGAGGCCGACGGAGCGACCGCGGGCCCCGCGACCGAGCCGGGCCGTCCGATGCGGGTCGACCACGTCACCGTCTCTGCCCGGGCGGGTGCCGGATAGCCGGGCCGGATGGCCGGCCCGCCACGGGCGCAAACGCCGCAGGGCAGCCGACGCGACCGCGTCGGCTGCCCTGCGGTGCTGTCCGTGTCAGACGCGACCGGTGAAGTGACCGTACTCCGCGTGGTCCCGCTCACCCTCGCCCGAGCACGTCGAGGTCCAGACGGGGCCGAACTTCGCCGGGACGGCGGCCGCCGACGAGCAGGTGAACGCGAAGCTCGCGTGCCCGCCGGAGAAGGCCTCGCCCTCGACTCCCTCGTTGGCCAGGGAGGCGCCGGCGCCTCCGAGCAGGATGCCCGCGGCCAGGACGGAGGCGGTGAGGGCAGAGCGCATGCGCATGACTACTCCAATGGATCTTCGGGAAACGCGCCGGGAAGGACGCGTCGGCCGGTTCAACGTCACGGAACGTCACGAGAAACGGCCCGCCACTCCAATGGCGGAGCGCAGCGTACAGGTGGGTTCATCGCACCGGGCGCGCAGGCCCGCACCCTGCCCATCCGACGTCG
This sequence comes from Streptomyces sp. NPDC058701, assembly GCF_042715295.1. Taxonomy (NCBI): domain Bacteria; kingdom Bacillati; phylum Actinomycetota; class Actinomycetes; order Kitasatosporales; family Streptomycetaceae; genus Streptomyces; species Streptomyces sp. NPDC058701. The sequence continues at coordinate 62,602 of NZ_JBHXSY010000026.1, forward strand.
AGGCCGCCGACCTGCCGTGACGTGCACGTCCGCCCGCGGGGGTTGCGGAGCCGGGACGGTACGGGGCCTCGGGCACGACCGCCCCGACACGTGCGGTGAGGACCGGTTCGGGTGACGCTGTGTCATCCAGGACGAGCCGGATCCTGAGGACGGCGTCCCGCGGCGTCCCCGCGGAGTGGACCGGGGGCCTCTCCCCCCGTACGTGGCCCCGGTTCGACACCGGGGCCACGGGGGCGACGGACGGTTCGGGGCCGTCCGTCGCCGCACAGGCGGTGCTCGCCGACTGGTTCGAGCGGCCGCCGTTCCACGACCGTATCGGCGCCCGCCCCACCGCGACGCCGAACCCTCATGTGGGTGACGGGGCACTACCCGGCGGGGCGCGGTGGTGCGCCGGCCGCGCCGGTCGGCGAGCGGGGCGAGCGGGGTGAGGGAATGCCTGCGGCGGTCCAGCGGGCGAGGACCAGGGCGGGGGAGGCCGGCGTCCGCGCCGTCGAAGAAGGCACTGGCGCGCAGGAGGCTTCCGGAGACGCCCGGGGGGAAGAGCCGGCCCGGGGCGGCCCAGCCCGCGGGGGGCCAGTGGCGGCCGGGGGCGAGGCCGGAGAGGGGTTGCTCAGGAGCATCATCAGTGCGCCGCCGAGGACGAACCCGGCCGTGCCCAGGAGGGCGTGAAGACCGAGCAGGGTCGTCGACAGCCCTGGTGCGGGCACTGTGCAGCGAAGGCGGCACGAAGACGCACAGCATCGCCGGGTCGGACCTGGACGAGGTGCCCCGGGAGCAGACCGGCGCCGAGCCCCGGACCCTGCCCCTCCGGGTCTGGGCCAGCAGCGTCGTAGCCGCTTCCCACGGACGGAGACCGCCCGTCCACACGGACACCGTGGAGTGGGGGGCGGCCGGCCACCCCGCTACGGGGCGTACCGTCACGCTCGTCCCAGCCGCCACAGGGGTGGGGCTTGCCGCGGGGGTGTGGTCGCGCGCAGCCTGTCGAACAGGGTCCGGGCCTGCGGGATCGTCAGGCCGAGCTCCTCGGTGATCCTGCGGGAGGTGACGTAGGCGAGGCCGTCGGCGAGCAGCTCGCGCTCCCAAGCCGCGAACCGGGCCAGGACGGCCTCAGCGGCCTCGGCACCGGCCGCGGCACCGGCTCTGCCACCGGCCTCGGCACCGGACCCGTCTCCGGCCCCGGACGAGCCCGGCGGGCGCACCGCCCCGGGGCCGGAGGCCGCCCGGTGGCGTTCCCGCTCGATCTCCGAGAAGCCGCACACCGCGCGGGAGGCCGCCTCGGCCTCGTCCAGGCTGGTGGAGCCGGCGAGCGAGCGGGCGAGGGGGCTGAGCGCGAGGGCGCGGTTCAGGGTGAGGCGGTGGACCCGGCACGCCGAGTCGTCCAGGAGGACGGGGCGGGGGGCGTCCCGCGTCCCGCAGACCCCGCGCACCCCGCGGGCGGCCGCGACCAGCAGGGCGCTCGCCTCGGACGGATGCCAGTCGAAGACGGGCAGCACCCCTTCGGTGTGCGCGGCCGTGAGGGCGAAGGCGGGCTCGCCGAGCCTGGGCAGCAGTTCGGTCGGGGGAACCTCGTTGTCGAGGCCGGGACCCGCTACGTACACGGTGGTGGGGAGGCCCGTCGCCGCGCAGGCCGCGAGGGCGAGGGCGTCGCCGAGGGGGCTGCGGAGGGTGGGTTCGTCACCCCTCGCCACGATGTCGCCGCCGACGTCCACCAGGTCGATCCGCCCGGCCCGGCACCAGCGGGCGGCCGCGTCGATCTGCCGGGCCAGGCCGCGGGCTCCGTCGTACGGGTCGAGCAGCCCGAGCCGCGGGCCCAGCCCGGCCGCCAGGCGCGGGAGCAGCGAGCCCGCCGGGGCGACCGGCCGGGTCTGCGGCGTGACCAGGACGAGGCCCGGGGCGGCCGGTTCGGTGCCGGTGAAGTCGGCGGCCCGGCGCGGCCCCGGGACGGGGTCGACGACCAGGCGTTCCCAGGCGTAGGTCAGGACCAGCGCGGGGGTGCGCGCTCCGTGCAGAGCCGTGTGGAGCACGGCTGCCGTGATGGCGTCACCGCCACCCCCCGCCGCGACGAGAAGTCGTGTCATGCCGGACACGGAACCTCAACTGCCGCCGCGCCGCCACCTGGACGGCGGCATCGCGAAAAGTGCATATGAACGTCCATGGCGCCAAACCCGATTTATGCGGTTCACACTACTGAAGCGGACCACGACGCCACCCTTGGGTGACGCGGTGTCACATACGGCGATCACGGTCACTTCTGAAAGTGAGTCACGTTCTTCTATGACAACCACCGTTCCGCTTCCCGTGCCCGCGGTTCCCCGCCGTCTCCCCGCCACCGAGCCGGAGACCCCGTACGAGCAGTACGTGTACGCCTACCCGCACCAGAAGGCCTACCGGCTCCTGGAGGACGGGCCGCTGCTGCGCGATCTGTGGTCCGCGGAGCGGCTCGACGCCCTGTCCCTCTATGTGCACGTCCCCTTCTGCGAGATGAGGTGCGGGTTCTGCAACCTCTTCACGCGGACCGGGGCACCCGAGGACGTCACCCGGGACTTCCTCGGCACCCTGGAGCGCCAAGCCCGCGTGACGAGAAGGGCGTTGGAGGCGCAGGACAAACCCATACGGTTCCCGCTCACCGCGTTCGGCGGAGGCACCCCCACCTATCTGACGGCGGCCGAGCTGACGCGGCTGTGCGACATCTGCGAGAACGTCATGGGCGCGGACCTCCGGGCCTCGTCGTGGTCGGTGGAGACCTCGCCGGCCACGGCGACCGCCGACCGGATCGCCGTACTGGCCGAGCGCGGCGCGACGCGGCTGAGCATCGGCGTGCAGAGCTTCGTCGACGAGGAGGCCCGTGCGGCCGTCCGCCCGCAGAAGCGCGACGAGGTCGAGGCCTCGCTCGCCCGGCTGAAGGCGGCCGGATTCCCGATCCTCAACATCGACCTCATCTACGGCATCGAAGGCCAGACCGAGCGTTCGTTCAAGATCTCCCTGGACGCCGCGCTCGCCTGGGAGCCGGAGGAGGTCTACCTGTACCCCCTGTACGTGCGCCCGCTGACCGGACTCAGCGGCCGCCACGCCACGACGCTCCAGGACTGGAACGAGCAGCGGTTGCGGCTGTACCGCTACGGGCGCGACCACCTGCTGTCCGCGGGGTACGAGCAGACCTCGATGCGGGTCTTCCGGCGCGTCGGCACCGCCGCCGTGGAGGACACCGACGGCAGCGGCATCAGCGAGTACAACCAGCAGGCCGGCATGGTCGGACTCGGTGTGGGGGCCCGGTCGTTCACCACCGGCCTGCACTACACCACCGACTACGCGGTCGCGGTTCCCGAGGTCCGCCGCATCATCGACGACTACATCGCGACCCCGACCGAAAAGTTCGAGCGCGCGCAGTGGGCCTTCCGGATGGACGGCGGCGAACGGCGCCGGATGTACGTGCTGCAGCATCTGCTGGAGTCGACCGGCCTGCGGGTGGCCGACTACGAGCGGCGGTTCGCCACGCGCTTCGAGGACGACTTCGCCCGCCAGCTGGAGACCCTGCTCGGGCAGAACTGGCTCCGGGAGCAGGGCGGGACCCTCGCGCTGACCCCGGAGGGAATGGCCTGGGCCGACGCGGTGGGCCCGATGTTCTTCTCGTCCCGGGTGCGCGAGACCATGTCCTCCTACCGGGACCGCTGAGCCGGCTCCACCGTCCGGCCCGGCGCCCGGTACCCGCCGCCCGTCACCCGGGCGCGGGGGCCGGAGCCGGTTCGGCCCCGGTCCGCCCCCTCCGTCCGTACGGCAGGGACACGAGGAGCAGCCCGCCCAGCAGCAGCGCCCCGCCGGCCGCGGCGAGCGGGCCGGGCCGCTCGCCCAGCAGCGCGACGCCGAGCAGGGCGGCGACCAGCGGTTCGGTCAGGCTCAGCGTGCCGGTGGTGGCGGCGCTGAGCCGTCCGACACCGCGTGTGAACAGCAGGTAGCCCAGCGCGGTCGTACCGAGTCCGAGCCAGGCGATCAGTGCGAGCGTGCGCGGGGCGGCCGCGCCCCCGGGGGCCGCGAGCAGGAAGGGGGAGACCAGCAGCCCCGCGCACAGCACGCTCACCGGCGCCGCCGTGCCCAGGTCGGCACCCCGCGCGCCGAGCTCCTTGACCGCCGTGATGTAGACGCCGAAACTCGCCCCCGCCACCACCGCGCAGAGCACGCCCGGCACGTCCGCGCGCGCCCCGCTGCCGGGCAGCAGCAGGAACCCGATGCCGACGACGGCGCAGGCCGTCCCCCACAGCCAGCGGCGGGTCATCCGCTCGCCGGAGAACAGCCGGGCGCACACGCCGCTGACCACGGGTACGGTCCCGAAGGCCACCGCGGTCGCGAGCGCGGCCCCGCACCGCTCGACGGCTTCCAGGAAGCAGACCTGGAAGGCCGCCGTGACCAGGACCGACAGCCCCACCCAGCGGCGAGCACCCGGCCGCACCAGGGTGCGCAGGCCCGCCGGACGCACCGTGAGCGCGCTCAGCACCAGCCCGCCCAGCAGCATCCGGGCGGCGCCGAGCGCCGCCGGAGGCATCCCGGTGTCGCTCCAGATCTGCGCCGGCCCCACGGTTCCCCACAGGACTGCCGCCACCAGCACGGATGCCACAGCGCCCACGATGCCCCCTCCACGGATTCCGGAACGTGGCGAACGTATCCGGGGTCGGCTCCGCGGACCCCCTGGGTGAAACCATGAGATTTCCGGCCGTCGGGGCGGCCGGTCCGTGGGTTCGTACCAAGGGGCGGCGGCGCGGAAAGGGTGCGGCACGGCCGGCCGTACCCCTACCGGGCTGTCAGCCGGCAGGCGGCGTCGTGAGCCGTGCGCACTGCGTGACCACCTCCGCGAGGCTCCCCCCGGTACGCAGCAGCTCGCGCTGGACGCGCGCGCCGTTGCCCCGCTCCAGCAGGCGGGCGATGCCCTCCCGGACGAGGGCGTCGTCGCCGTGGTCGGCCAGGGCCTCGCGCACGTGGGCGTACAGTGCCCCGACGGCGACCGCGGCCGAGGTCTCCCGCATCGTCCGCGGGTGCAGGAGCGGTCCGTCCAGGCCGGAGCGGCCGGCCCGCCACGAGGCCAGGCGCAGCAGGCTCGTGCTGATCCCGGCCGGCGGCTGTCCGTCGCGCCAGGCGCGGGAGGCGGTCTCGACCAGGCCGCGCACCAGGGCGGCCAGCAGGACCGGTGTCGAGGCGTCCAGGCAGACGTCCGCGACCCTGACCTCCACCGTCGGGTACGCGGCGGACAGCCGGGCGTCGAACCAGATCATGCCCTCGTCGCGCAGTACGCCGGTCCCGACCATGGCGCGGACCTGCTCGTGGTAGCGGTCGGCCGACCCGAAGGCGTCGGTGGGCCCGGCCGACGGCAGCCGGTTCCACACCCGGCTGCGGTAGCTGCCGTAGCCGCTGTCCTCGCCCTGCCAGAACGGCGAGTTCGCGCTCATCGCGGTCAGCACGGCCAGCCAGGGGCGGATCCGGTCCAGGACCGCCACGCCCTCCTCGTCCGACTCCACCGACACGTGCACGTGGCAGCCGCACGTCAGCTGCTCCTGCGCGGTCAGGCCGAACTGCTCGCCCACCCATTCGTACCGCCTGCCGGGGCTCATCGACGGCCGGACGGGCAGCGGGGAGGTACCGAGGGCCGCGACCATCGCCCCGGCCGCCGCGGCGTGCCGGGCGGCCTCCGCCCGCCACCCGGTGATCTCCTCCAGGAGCTCGCCCATCTCCGTCACCGGTTTGGTGGCGAACTCCACCTGCTCCTCGTGCAGCTCCTTCTCGAAGGTGTGGCCCGGGTCCTCGCCACTGCCCGGCAGGTGCCCGGCGGACCGGTCCGCTGCCGCCAGTACGGCACCCGAGAGGGCCCGCGGCTCGCCACTGCGGGCGTCCACCAGCAGCAGTTCTTCTTCCACGCCCACGCTTCGCACATCGCCCCAATCGGTCTCACGTCTCGTGCAGTACCGCCCCTGCCCCTGACACGGTCACTCATGCGGCAACGGGGCGGTGCGGCACGAGCCGGTGCCACGAGCGGGCCGGCCCCGGGTGTTCCGCGCGGCGCCGCAGGCCCGGTGGTCGTCGGTGACGGCGCCCGGCACGGTGTAGCGGGAGGGATCGAGGCCGGGCAGGACGTGCATCGGAGCGCTCCCCGAGCCGTCGACGGGGCAGAGCCGGACAACGTCCGCTCCCCCGGGCGGCGGGGATCCGTCCGGGGGCCGTGCGGGAGTCGTCCGGAGCCGCTCAGAGGCCGAACTGCGCGCGGCGAGCCTCGGGCACCAGGTCCGTGTACTCCGGGTGCTTGCCGATCCACCCGCGGATGAAGGGGCAGTGGGGCAGGACGGCCAGTGAGCGCGCCCGGGCGTCGTCGAGGGCGCCGCGGGCGAGGAGCCCGCCCAGGCCCCGGCCGGCGAAGCGGGGGTCGGTTTCGGTGTGGACGAAGGCGATCTCGCCCTCCGAGAGGAGGTAGTCGGCGAAGCCCGCCGTCTCGCTGCCGTCCTCGCCGGCGAGGATCTCGTACCGGGACTTCTCCGGACGGTCCACCACGTGGGGTTCCATGCCTGCTGCTCCTGTGCCGTGATCGAGGGGTCGTGCAGTGGATTGTGCCAGGGGCCGCTCCACTGGCGGCCGCGCAGGGGGCTTTGCCGAGCAGACTTGACCGACCGCGCACCGGTAGCCGAGAGCGCCCGGTCAGGGGCGGCAGCAGGCGTTGCGCCGTTCCCGGATCCATCCCTCGATCAGCGGACCATCCACGGAACCCGGCATGAGTGGGGCCCCGCCCCTTCCGGGCACAGGGCCCGGATGACCGCTTTGCGCATCGCGCGCCACGTGCGCAGGGAGCACACCACCCGGACGCGCAGCTCGATCGGCTGCCGCCCCCCGCTGCTCTGCCCGGGGTGCTCCACCGCCCACTGCTCCGCCAGGAAGTCGTACATCTCAGCGGTCGACAGCCCGCTCCCTGGAAGGTCGTGGGCGACGGTCTCACCGGCGATCCGGGCCCTCCGAGGGCCCGCCGCGTCGGCGACGAGCCCCCTGACCCAGGTCAGCCCGAGCTCGTCGGCGTACAGGCCGAACGTCAGGTCTCGCGTCTTCATGACGCGGAGCCTAGCCAGCCGCGGCGGTCGCCCCAAGGCGAGGAACCGGCGGCGGGGCCGCCGCCGGAACATCAGAGTTCTGCGCGCGTCGCGGACTGGGCGGCGCGCACGGCGACGTTCGCCGCATCCTGCACGAGCGGCGCGGTCGCGCGGCCGCCGTCGGTCAGCGTCCATCCGCACGCGGCCGCCCAGGCCAGGGCGGCCGCGGCCGCCTTGGCGCGCTCGGTGCGCCGGGCCAGGAAGGTGCCGAAGAGGAGTGCGTCCCCCGCGTCGACCGCGACCCGGCACAGTACGGCCGTACGCAGCGCGGCGCCCTCGGGGACCGTCACCATCGCGGCGCCGATGACCGCGTCCCGGACGCCCAGCGCCCGGATCAGCAGCGCGGAGGAGCCGTGCTCGGGGAGTCCGCAGGGGCGGGCGAGTACGCGGGGGCTGCACGCGACCGCCACGCCGTATCCGAGGGTGGCCACGCCCATCGCCCTGGCTGCTGCCGTGCGCATTCAGATCACTCCGTTCCATGGGCCCGGCCCACCGGCGGGGGCTCGTTGCCGGGGCGCGCCTACCCCCGCCAACCGGCTCGAATCCCCGGGTCCGGGCGGGGCGGACCGGCGGTGGCCGGCGCGGTCGAACGCGTCGGCGCCGACGGTCTCACTCGGCGCTGTCCGGGTGGGCCTGCTCCTCACGGCCGATGCCCGGGCGCTGCCGCTTGGCCGAGTGGCCCCCCGCATCGGCGTCTCCCTCACTGGACGGGGACCGCCGCACGACGGCCTCGTCCGCCTCCTTGCGGGCCTCGCGGTCGCCGCTTTCGCCGACTGCCTCGGACGGCGTGGTCCGCGGGGGGCGGGGCTTGTCCTGGTCTGCCATGTCGGTCTCCTTCGCTGGTGGTGTCGTCCAGCGACTACCCCGCCCCGGCGCCCTCAGACGCACCGCTTGTCAGTCGGGGAAGGCGTTCGCCCTGATGTGCGCCATGGGCGCGCTGGAGATCCGGTAACGGGAGCCCGGTTCCAGGTCCGCGGGCCGGAGGCGGACGGCCAGGGGGCCGGCCCATTCGTAGCGACGGTTCTCGCCGTGCCGTACGAGGGCATCGGTGAGCTGCAGCCCGATTTTCCGGGCATGCCGGGCGATCTTTCGGTATACGTCCGGGGGCAGGTCGATCTCGTAGGCGTTGGGTGCGACGACGCGGCAGCGGCTGCACACCACGGCCCGCTCGTCGCACTCGCGCTGCAGCGCCTCCACCAGCTCGACCGGCTCGCGGTGACGGATCCGGTCGAGGAGCGCGTCCTGCCAGCGCTCGACTGCGTCCTCCCAGCGGTTCAAGGCATTCATGGTGCGCGTCTGCCCCCCGTACGCCGCCTTAGCCCGGTCCGTGTCTGGTACGGGACCCGGTCCGCGGGTTCCCCGCGGACCGGCAACTCCCGCCGCGTGCCGGCGTCGTGGCTTCCGTCAGCCGGAGGCGGGCGTGCGGCCGGCGCCCGGCCGCCGCGCGGTGACCCGGGACGTTCGGGCTCCGGGGCGGATGCGGCGGGCCGCCGCGCGCAGGCGCAGTGCCGTCTGGTGGCGCCAGAGGGACGCGACGGTGAGGGACAGCAGGGCGCCGAACACGGCCAGGAGCAACAGGGACACCCACATCCGGCGGCTTCCCGGATGCTGCCCGCCTTCCCAGGCGGCACCCGCCGCCCACACGACGATTCCCGCGGCGTACACGGTGCGGATGCGACGCAGCTGCCGGACGGCGCGCGGGGCAAGGGGGGCGGGCCTCAGGGATTCCATGGCGAGCAACTACCCAGAACACGAGCCGACTACCGGCCGGAACCCGTCGAAACGCACGTCCTTGGCCTCAGAGCATGATGAGCAGGCGCGTCTTCGCCTTGAGCTTGCGGTTCACCGAGCGGCTCTGCACGTAGACCTCCAGCTCGGGGTTGCTCCCCGCCTTGACGGAGACGGTCCCCTGGATGCCCGCGCCGAACAGGAGGCTGCGTGCCGCGTCGCCCGTGTAGGCGCGGTCGGTGTCCTTCTCCACCACGATGACCTCCTTGTCCGGCTGCACCTGGACCCGAGAACCCAACTGGTAGTAGCAGGAGCCGCGTTGATAGGTCACCTCCGGGTGCGCGTCGACGAAGGCCCGGATCGCGACGTCCGTGTCGACCTCCAGCAGCCGGAACGTGTCGGCCGCGACGGGTTCGAGGTTGGCCCGCACCTCGTCGATCGATATGTCCTGGCCCACCGCGAACAGGTTCTTCGTGCCGCGCACGCCCTTCTCGCGTCCGCGGAGGAAGCTCGTGGCGGCGGCGCGAACCGTACCGATCGCCTCCTTCACCCCCTCCTGGGAGTCCGCGTCCCAGATCGCGATGTTCCCGGCCGGGAAGCCGTAGTTCTGGGCGGTTCGCTTCGCCAGGGAGTGGGGAACGAGGATCGCGGACGTCCAGTGATCCGGCAGCCCGTCCATCCTCGCCGAGATCTTTTCGAGCCAGGGGCCGAGGACGGCCATGTCGCCGTCGTGACGCCTGTCCCCGCCGGAGGCGTTCTCCTCGCCGTCCGTGACCACGATCTGGAGGAAGCTGTGTTCCCCGTACTCCTCCCAGATGTGGTCCAGGTCGTCCAGGGACTTCAGAGAGGCTTCGATCAGGGCCGTGGCCCCGTTGTTGACCTTGTACAGACCCCGCATGGACGGCAGGTGCTTCACATCCATGTCCCAGACCAGGTTCTCCACCCTGTGGTCGAAGGAGTAGAGACTGATCCGGGTCTCGTGACCGAGTTTGTCCGACTCCGCCTTCAGTCCCGCCACGAACTCGTCGACGACGCGAATGAGTTGGCTCTCGTGCGGACGCATGGAACCGGAACTGTCCACTACCAGCGCGACGTGATTGACCTTGTGCTGGATTCTTTTCGCAGACATGTTCCCGCTCCTTCTCCACAGCTCCCCGAGTGATGTGTTCACACTAGGGGGAGCCACTGACAACGGAGCCGGCGTCCCATGGCCGTTGCCGCGCGCGGAGAGGAGGGCGCAGAATCCGGCGGCCCCCGACCGGTCCACGGCCGCAGTGCGGCCGCCCGGTCCCCAGGTGGAACAGCGGGGGTCTTACGGCGCTTTCTCGGGGGAGGGGTCGGCGCCCGGCTCCTCCGGGCCGTCGAGCCGCGCCGTGACGGGGGTGGCCGCGACGCCGTGCAGGAGGACCGAGAGCAGCACGGTGAAGGTGACCACCGCCCACAACTCCCGTGCGGGGGCCGCGAACTCCGCCTCGCCCAGCGCGTACGCGAGATAGAAGAAGGAGCCGATGCCGCGGATGCCGAAGACCGCGATGACGACCCGTTCCTTCCCCTTCGCCGCGCCCCGCGCCTGGACCGCCCAGCCCACGGCGGGGCGGATCACCAGGAAGAGCACCAGTCCCAGGAGGGCTCCGCGCCAGGTCAGGGCCGCGAGGCCGCCGTCGGCGATGAAGCCGCCGACGAGGAAGAGCACGACCGCGGTGAGGAGTCGCTCGATCTGGTCGGTGAAGGCGTGCATGACGCGGTGGTAGCGGTGGGCGCGCTCTGCTCCGCGGATCGTGCAGGCGGCGACGAACACGGCGAGGAATCCGTAGCCGTGGAGCAGTTCCGTCAGCCCGTACGCGGTGAAGGTGGCGGCGAGGGCGACGAAGCCCTCACGGTGTTCGGACAGCCGCAGCGCCTTCCACCTCGCCTGGAAGAACATCCAGCCGAGCAGCCGGCCGACACCCACGCCCACCAGCAGCCCCACCGCGCTGCGTACGAGGACGTCGCTCCAGGCCCAGTGCCAGAGCCCGTCCGTGGACCAGCCGGTCGCGGACGACGCCGTGAGGGCGATGGCGGCCAGCACGAAAGGGAAGGCGAGGCCGTCGTTGAGCCCGGCTTCGCTGGTGAGCGCGAAGCGGACCTCGTCCTCGTCGTCCTTCTCGTCGGTCGGCTCCCCCACGCGCACTTCGGCGGCCAGGACCGGGTCGGTGGGCGCGAGGGCGGCCGCCACCAGCAGCGCGACGGCCGGGGGCCATCCGAGCAGCCACCCGGCGGCAGCCGCCGTCAGCAGGATGGTGAGCGGCATGGCCAGTCCCAGCAGCCGCCACGTCGTCGACCAGGCCCGCAGGCCCGGCGGCCGGTTGATGGCCAGGCCCGCGCCCATCAGCGCCACCACGACGCAGACCTCCGTGAGGTGCTCCACCATGCTGCGGTGCCGGACGGGGTCGAGCGCCGGGAGCGCGTCCAACGGCAGCAGGAACACCAGGAAGCCCGCCGCGAGGAACACCATGGGCAGGGACAGGGGCCGTTTCGCCAGGGCCGTCGGCAGCACCGCCGCGCCCAGGGCGCCCAGCCCCGCGCAGGCGTACACCACGTCGATTCCCGTCAGGCTCAATCCGACCACCACTCCTGTAGCTGTGCGTACCGCTCGTCACTCGCCTACCCGGTCCCGGGGGCGGCACCTCACCCTCGCCCACCTCCGGCCCAGGGCACGGGAGCGGGCCCGGACTCGACTCGTCGAGGGCGGGCCCGCTCGTGTGCCGCACCGGGCGGGCGGCCGCCGAAGGGGCGCAGCCCCCGGTGAACTCCGCCTTCGGTACATCGGGGGACAGCCGGGATTTCCCGCCGCCCTTCCCTATTCCTTGTGCGATGCCGTGCACGGCGGGTTTTCGTATTGCGCCCGCGCTCCACCTGCCCCCTTACCGGCGGCCCATTCGCCCGGTCGCGGCATTCCCCGTCCACGCGTACGGATACCTGCGAGGGGGCCGACACACCCGTCCGGGCCGTCACCTGCGCAATTGCGGGAGCGGACCGCGAACGTGCTTTGCTCTCCCTCGCGTGGGCACACTCCACGGGACCCCCGGCAGCACGGCATCCGGGTCCCTGACCGCCACCGGTCGGGACCGGGTGCGTACGAGGAGGAGCATGATGGCAGACGACCGCCGCCCCGCTCAGCGCGGGCCCGCCGACACCACCGACGCCGATACCGACAGCACCGCCGCCGACGCGGACACCGCAGGTCAGCACGGCGACCAGTTCACCGCGAGCGACGAGAACGACCTCTTCGACCAGGACGACAAGGAGATCCTCAAGGGGCGCCGGCCCCCGCTCAGGGACCTGGACCCGGAACAGCTGGGCAAGTAGGAGGGGGAGCGATGAGGAACGCACGACTGTCTCCGGGCGAGCTGGCCCCCCGCCTGTGGGCGTGGACCAGGACGGCCGTCGCCCGCGGCGGGACCCGCGGCCGCTCGGCGGGCGCCGTCGCGGTGTGCGCGACCGCCGGGGAGCACCGGTCGTTCGCGGGACGCGGCGGTGGCGCCGGACCGGCGCACGCCGGCAGACCCGCGTGCGCGGAAGCCCTGCCCGACGGCTCGGGCCAGCGCGAGCGGGCCCGCCAGGCGGTCGCCGCCCACACCGCCGGGCACGACGGCCTGGCCGCGCTCCTGGACATGCTGGCCCTGCACCCCGGACAGGACGGGGACCGGGAACGGCGCGGTCACGACGCCGCCGCAGAAGGCCCCGCCTCCGACGGCGGGTAGGCAGCCTCACCGCGTGAGCCCGGGGCCGTACCCGCCCTCAGGACGTACGGGCCCGCCTGATCGGAGCTCCGGCCGCGTGGAGGCTGGCGAGCGTCTGCCGGTAGGAGCCGACCAGGCTGGTCTCCAGATAGCTGACCCCCAGTTCCCGGCAGTGACTGCGGACGATGACCTGGGCCCTGCGCAGGTGCGGGCTCGGCATGCTCGGGAAGAGGTGGTGCTCGATCTGGTAGTTCAGGCCGCCGAGGACGATGTCGGTGAACCGACCCCCGCGCACGTCGCGGGAGGTCAGCACCTGGCGGCGCAGGAAGTCCGGCCGGTCCGTGCCCCGCAGGACCGGCATGCCCTTGTGGTTCGGCGCGAAGATCGAGCCGAGGTAGAGCCCGAAGAGGCACTGGTTGACGAAGAGGAACGCGATCGCCTTGCCGGGCGGGAGCACGAGGAAGAGCGCGCCCAGATAGGCGGAGAAGTGTGCGAGCAGCAGGAGGCCTTCCCACACCCGGTTCTTGAGGGCGCGGTCGGCCAGTGACCGCACGCCGGATACGTGCAGGTTGAAGCCCTCCAGCGTGAGCAGCGGGAAGAACAGGTACGCCTGGGAGCGGCCCAGGAGGCGCGGCAGCCCCGTGGCGGTGCGGGCTTGGTCCTGGGTCCAGACGAGGACGTCCGGATCGAGGTCGGGGTCGAGGTCCTCGTGGTTGGGGTTGGCGTGGTGACGGGTGTGCTTGTCCTGCCACCAGCCGTAGCCCATGCCGATGCCGAGGTTTCCCGCAATGCGCCCGGCCAGCTCGCTGGCCCTGCGCAGGCGGAAGACCTGCCGGTGTGCGACGTCGTGCGCCAGGAGCGCCACCTGCCCGAAGACGACGGCGAGGAAGGCGGCCACCAGCAGGGTCCACCAGCTGTCACCGACCAGGACGAGGGCCGTCCAGCCGGCGGCGTAGAGGACGGTCACCGCGGTGACGCGGAGCGCGTAGTAGCCGGGGCGGCGCGCCATGAGGCCGGCCGCCTGGATCTTCTTGGACAGCCGGGCGAAGTCACTGCCCGGTCCGGACTGCCCGGGCGGCGGCCGCACCGTCTGAAGGGAATTCATGGTCGGGGTCCTCTTTCCGTGGTCCGCGAGCGGGTCGCGCGGTGTACTGCGGGGCGATCCGTGTGTCCGGTCGCCGTCGGCGCCGGAAGGGCGGGACTCACGCACTCGGCACACGACGTTGCCGTCCCTTTCGCGCATACCCGGAAATCGGGGGGTAACGTGCGAATGGCTCACCCGGTGTCCCCTATGACGTGTGCACGTCGGAGGAATGTGCGCCCGGGCAGTGACGTTGTCGCACACATGGACGAATCGGCCGCCGAGGCGCCTCCTCCGTACGGGCGCGACCACGAGCGCGGGGAGGGGTACGAGTCCGCCCGTGAGCGGCTGGCCGCGGACCGGGCCGACACCCTCGCCCGGACGGCGGCCCTGGTCCGCGACTTCGACGGGATCGTCGCGGCGAACGCCCTGGTCGCGGTCGACGACGAGCACGACCCCGAGGGGTCGAGCACCGCCTTCGAGCGGGCTCACGTCGCCGCGCTCCTGGCCCGGTCCCGCGAGCACCTGGACGCCGTCGACCTGGCGCTGGAACGGCTCGCCCGAGGGGACTACGGGCGCTGCGAGAGGTGCGGCGAACCCATCCCGGCGGAACGCATGGAGGCCCGCCCGACCGCCACCACGTGCGTGCCGTGCGCCACGGCCCGCCCCCGCTGACCCGGGCACCGGGGACCCCGTCGGCAGCACGGTGATCGTCAACCGGCCGAATTTCCGGCCACTTTACGGGCCGCGGTCGACGGTCCCCGGCGCCGTACGGGAGCCGTGGCGCGGCCGGAGCCCGGCGCGTGCCACAGCGCACCCTTTTTGCCCCCCACCCAACGGAACGTAATATCGCCTGGTCATCACCGCGACGGGAGACAGGAAGCCGGTGCGATTCCGGCACGGTCCCGCCACTGTGACCGGGGAGTGCGCCCCTCCTGCGAGCCGCCGCGCCCGTCGCGGGAAGGCCAGGGGGGACGTCGACCCGGGAGTCAGGACACTGGCCTGTCGCGGGCCCGATCCGAGGAGCGCGGACTCCGCAGGAGGCTCTACGTGTACGACGTCATGCCCCGCCCCCCTTCCACTCCCCCGTCCGCCCGGCGCGGCCGTGCCCTGCGCTTCGCCGCCGCGGCCCTGGCCCTGTCCACGGCCGTACTGACCGGCTGCGGCAGCTCGAAGGGCTCCTCCGACAGCGCTAAGCCGTCCGGCACTTCGGGATCCTCCGGTCCGGCCGCGCAGGGGTTCCCCGTCACGATCGACAACTGCGGCACGCGGACCACGTACGACAAGGCGCCCGACCGCGTCGTCACCATCCACCAGCACCCCGCCGAACTGATGCTCTCCCTGGGGCTGAAGGACCGGATGGTCGGCACCGCGTTCCCCGACTCGGCCGTCCTGCCCGAGTTGCGGAAGGACTTCGAGGCCGTACCGGAGCTGGCGAAGAAGGAGCCCTCCTTCGAGGCCGTCCTCGACGCCGGCCCCGACTTCGTGTACGGCGGCTACGGCTCCGCGTTCGCCGAGAAGGAGGGCCGCTCGCGCAAGGCGTTCGGCGACGCCGGCATCAACACCTACCTCAACCGCGAGTACTGCGGGAACAAGCGGGTGACCATGCGGGACACCTACGACGAGATCCGGACCATCGGGCGGGTCTTCGGTGTCGGGGACCGGGCCGACAGGCTCGTCGCCGACCTCGAGGGGCGCGTCACCAGGACCACCGAGGCGGTCAAGGACGCACCCCCCGTACCGGTCTTCGTCTACGACAGCGGCGACAAGTCGGCGTTCACCGCCGGCGGCAAGGGCCTCGGCACAGAGATCATCAAACTCGCCGGCGGCCGGAACGTCTTCGCGGACCTCGACGACGTCTTCGGTGACGTGTCCTGGGAGCAGGTCGTCGAACGCAAGCCGGAGGTGATCGCCATCTACGACTACGCGGGCACCGGAAGCGTCCAGCAGAAGCAGGAGTTCCTCCTCTCGCAGCCCGCCCTCGCCGACGTTCCGGCCATCAGGAACAAGCGGTTCGTCGTCGTACCGCTGACCTCGACCCTGGTCGGCGTCCGGCCGCCGTACGCGGTGGAGGAGCTGGCGCGCGGGCTGCATCCCGAGCGGCTCCGGTGACCGCCCCCTCCCCCGCCCCCTCTCCCTCCGAGGCGACGTCCCCCGCCCTGCCGCCCGGGCGGGTCACCCGCGGCACGGACCGGCCGCGCCGCTGGTCGTTCGCCGTGACCCTCGCGGTCCTCGGCGCCCTCCTGCTGGTCTCCGCGACCGCGGGCATGGCCATCGGATCGGTGCACGTGCCGCCCGGCGACGTGTGGGGCATCGTGACGCACGCACTGGGCGCCGACCGGTCGGAGCCGACCTGGTCGCGGGCGCGGGAGACGATCGTGCTGAACGTACGGGCTCCGCGGGTCCTCCTCGGCGCGGTGACGGGTGCGGGTCTCGCGGTCATCGGAACGGCCATGCAGGCCCTGGTCCGCAACCCGCTCGCGGAGCCGTACCTGCTGGGAGTGTCCTCCGGGGCGTCCCTGGGCGCCGTCGCGGTGATCGTGTTCGGCGTGAACCTGTTCGGCGCGCTGTCACTGTCGGCCGCCGCCTTCGCCGGCGCGCTGCTGACGCTGCTGCTGGTGTACTCGACGGCCCGCGCCGGCGGGCGCATCACCTCGGTGCGGCTGGTGTTGTCGGGGGTCGCCATGGCGGCGGTGCTCACCGCGGTGACGAACATGCTCCTGCTGACCTCCGGCCGGGGCAACGAGGCACGGGCCGTCCTCGCCTGGACCCTCGGGGGACTGGGCGGCGTCCAGTGGGACACGCTGTGGCTGCCGGGCGCGGCCCTGCTGCTGGGCATCGGCGTCCTCCTCGTCCAGGCCAGATCGCTGAACCTGCTGCTGGCCGGTGAGGAGGCCGCGACGAGCATGGGACTGGACGTGGCCCGGTTCCGGGCCCGGATGTTCGTCCTGTTGTCACTGGTGACCGGTGTCCTGGTGGCCGCGGCCGGGCCGATCGGCTTCGTCGGGCTGATGCTGCCGCACATCGTGCGGCTGTTCGTCGGCGGCGACCACCGGCGCGTCCTGCCGGCGGCAGCGCTCGCCGGCGCGGTGTTCCTCGTCTGGGCCGACATCGCGGCGCGGACCGTCGCCGCGCCCGCGGAGATCCCCGTGGGCGTCCTGACGGCGCTCTGCGGCGGACCCTTCTTCCTGTGGATGGTGCGCCGGGACGCCCGCCGCACCACGAGCCGAGGAGCGGCATGAACGCGGCAGAACTGACCGTCGAGACCGTCACCCTCACCGCCGGCGCCCACCACCTGGTGCGCGACGTGTCGTTGAGCGCCCGGCCGGGAGAGGTGGTCGGGCTGGTCGGGCCCAACGGCAGCGGCAAGTCCAGCCTCCTGCGCACCGTCTACCGCGTACTGCGGCCCGACGCGGGCAGCGTGCGCGTGGACGGCGCGGACGCCTGGACGATGCCGGTGCGGCGGCTCTCCCGCACCGTGGCCGCCGTGGTGCAGGAGGCGGGGGCCGATTTCGACCTGACCGTGCGGGAGGTGGTCGCGATGGGCCGGACCCCGCACAAACGGCTGCTCGACGGCGACAGCGCCGAGGACGGCGCGATCGTCACCTGGGCCCTCGACTCGGTAGACGCGTCCGCGCTGGCGGACCGCTCCTTCGGCCGCCTGTCCGGCGGCGAGCGCCAACGCGTCCTCATCGCCCGTGCACTCGCCCAGCAGCCCACACTGCTGGTGCTCGACGAGCCGACCAACCACCTCGACATCCGGCACCAGTTGGAGGTGCTCGGGCTCCTGCGGCAGCTGCCCGCCACGATTCTCGTGGCGCTGCACGACCTGAACCTCGCCGCGTACTACTGCGACCGGCTCTACGTCCTGTGCGACGGGTCGGTGACGGCCTCCGGTCCGCCCGGCGAGGTACTGACCGCGGAGCTCCTGGCCGACGTGTACGGCGTGGCGGCCGAGGTCGCCGTGCACCCGCGGACCGGGGCGGCCCAGGTGTCCTTCCTGCCTCCGATCCCGGCCGCCGGGTCCGGCACGGCGGTACGGGACCGGGGGTAGGACGGGGGCCGCGGGGCCGGGGGCGTCGGCCAGGACGGGTGTGCGGTCTGGCCGGCGAAGCCCTCGCGGCCCCCCGCCTCGACGACGGCACCCTACGGGGCGACCGCCGTGACCACGGCCTCGTACGCGTGGCGGTCGGCGAACACCCGGCCTACGCCTCCGGCCCGGCCGTGCCGACCGCGGTGGCCGCCGCGCAGTCCGGGTGGCCCCAGCGCTTGCCGTTGTTGGTGATCAGCTCGCCGGCCGCGTACGTCTTGCCGCACGGGCAGGTCCCCGGGAACTTGGCCTTGATCGCGCGCTGTTGGCCGCGGCCCGCCGAAGCCCCGGTGGACGGCTTCCCGCGCGACGGCGCCTTGGCCCGGGCGGGGGCGCTGCGGGCCGGTGCGGGTTGCGGCATGTCCGCGTCGCCGAGGGCGCTGCCCGCGGCCTGCTGGGACACGGCGGCGTCGCTCGCGGCCTGGTCGGCGATCGCGTTCAGGTGGTCCCCGTCCGCGCGGTGGGCGGGCACGTACACGAAGGTCACGTCGCGGTCCCCGAGCAACAGGTCGATCGCCTCGACGAGTTCGCGGTTGGCGACCGGCTGGCCCGAGGAGGTCTTCCACCCGTTGCGCTTCCAGGCGGGAAGCCACTGCGTGACGGCCTTCATGGCGTACTGGGAGTCCATGCGCACCTCGACGGACGTGCCGGGGGCCACGGCTTCCAAGAGTCGCTGGAGGGCGGTCAGTTCCCCGACGTTGTTGGTGGCGCGGCCCAGCGGACCGGCCTCCCAGCGCTCGGGCCGGCCCTCGGCGTCGGCGATGACCCAGGCCCACGCGGCGGGCCCGGGGTTCCCCTTGGCCGCTCCGTCACAGGCGGCGATGATGCGATCAGACATCCTCCGATCATGCCCCATCCGCGGCCGGGCGGCTGACCGCCCGCGCGGCGGCCGCGGTCCGCGCCGGTTGTCCGTCCGCGCCGACACCCATGTCCGGCCGCTCCCGCGGGATGACACCATGGACCCGCGCCAGGGCCGGTTCCCGCTCCGCCTGCCGGCCCGGCGCCGCACCACCAAGGCGAACAGAAACAAGAGGGGACCAGAGCTGTGCCCGCTCCACGCATGAGCACCACACCGCTGCCCGGCATCGGTGTCCAGTACGACCTCACCACCCGCGAACACCGGCACCTGTCGGTGGTCGCGCACCGGGACGGGACCCGGACGGTGAACGTCTACCGCTCCGACGACCCCGACGCCTGCGCGCAGTCTCTGCACCTGACGGGCCCGGAGACGGCCTCGCTGATCGACGCGCTGATGCCCGCGCACCACAGCCCCAGCGTCCTGCACACCACCGGCCTCGGGCTCGTCGCCGAGCGGATCGAGCTGTCGGCCCATTCGCACTGGAACGGGCGGGTGCTGGGCGAGACCCGGATGCGCACCGAGACCGGGGTCTCCGTGGTGGCCGTACTGCGCCGTGCCGAAGCCCGGCCCTCGCCCGCCCCGGACTTCCGTCTCGCCGGCGGGGACACGCTCATCGTCATCGGCACCCGCGAAGGCGTCGACGCCGCCGCCGCGATACTCGGACGGGAGTGACCGCCTGTGCACTCCGCTGTCTTCCTGATCGAGTTCGGTGCGATCATCCTCGGCCTGGGCCTGCTCGGCCGGCTCGCCGGCCGTTTCCGCTTCTCCCCGATCCCGCTGTACCTGCTGGCCGGGCTGGCGTTCGGTACGGGCGGACTGCTGCCCCTCGGCGCCAGTGAGGAGTTCGTGGCGATCGGCGCCGAGATCGGCGTCATCCTCCTCCTGCTGATGCTGGGCCTGGAGTACACCGCCAGCGATCTGGTCTCCAACCTCAGGACCCAGTACCCGGCCGGGGTGGTCGACTTCGCCCTCAACGCCGTACCCGGGGCGATCGCCGCACTCCTCATGGGCTGGGGCCCCGTCGCCGCCGTGGTCCTCGCCGGCGTCACCTGGATCTCCTCCTCGGGCGTCATCGCCAAGGTCATGGGGGACCTCGGCCGCGTCGGCAACCGCGAAACCCCGGTCATCCTCAGCATCCTGGTCCTCGAAGACCTGGCCATGGCCGTCTACCTGCCGATCATCACCGCACTGCTCGCCGGCGTCAGCCTCGCCGCGGGCAGCCTCACGCTGGCCATCGCCCTCGGCGTCGCCGGTGCGGTGCTGTTCGTCGCGGTCCGGTACGGACGGCTCATCTCCCGGTTCGTCTCCAGCGACGACCCCGAGAAGCTGCTGCTGGTCGTGCTCGGCCTGACCCTGCTCGTGGCCGGTGTCGCGCAACAGTTGCAGGTGTCCGCGGCCGTCGGCGCCTTCCTGGTGGGCATCGCCCTGTCCGGTGAGGTCGCCGAGGGCACGCACACCCTGCTCAGCCCGCTGCGCGACCTGTTCGCCGCCGTGTTCTTCGTCTTCTTCGGCCTGCACACCGACCCCGCCAGCATCCCGCCCGTCCTGCTGCCCGCCCTCGCACTCGCCGTCGTCACCGCCGGCACGAAGATCGCGACCGGCTACTGGGCCGCCCGACGCGCCGGGATCGGTGTCAAGGGACGCTGGCGGGCCGGCGGCACCCTCGTCGCCCGCGGCGAATTCTCGATCGTCATCGCGGGACTCGCCGTCACGGCGGGCATCGAACCGGCACTCGGGCCGCTCGCGACCGCATACGTCCTCATCCTGGTGGTGATCGGGCCGCTGACCGCCCGCTACACCGAACCCGTGGCCGCCTGGGTCTCCGCACGGCGTGTGCCCGCGGAGCCCCTGCTCGCGGCCGTGCCCTCTCCGGCCATATCCCCCGAGGCGGTGCAGGACCAGGACCCGGCGGGCCGTACCTGACCCGCCGGGTCCGGGTCCGCCGGACCCGGCGCGAGAGCCCGGGGCGGCAGAGCAGGACCAGTGCGCGGCAGGACCGGTGGGGCGTGCGGTGACGACCGTACGCCCCACCGGTACGTCCGGACCCGGGCGGCCGTGCGTCCCTCCGGCACGGGTGTGACGCCCCTCACAGGACTTCTCCGCGTCCGGTGTCAACCGGACGCGGTGCGGCGGGCGTATGCCCACCGAGAGGGATTCATGAATGCGGGAGTGAGTTTTTGACCGTCGAGGAGTTCGAAGAGTTCTACGCACAAGCGGCGGGACGGCTGACCGGACAGCTGTACGTCATGCTCGGCGATCACCACGAGGCACAGGACGTGGTGCAGGAGGCGTTCGTCAAGGGGTGGGGCCGACGGAGGCAGCTGGACGTCGAAGGGCGGCCGGAGGCCTGGATCCGCACCGTCGCCTGGCGTCTCGCGGTGAGCCGGTGGCGCGTGCGCCGGCGTACCGCCGACGCCTGGGAGCGCACCGCCCCCGCGGCGTACGTGGACGGGCCGGGACCGGAGGCGGTAGCCCTCGTGGAAGCGCTGCGGCACCTCCCGCGGGGGCAGCGCCGGACGCTGGCCCTGCACTACGTGTGCGATCTGACCGTCGAACAGATCGCCGCGGAGACCTCCCTGTCCGCGAGCACGGTCAAGACCCACCTGGCGCGGGGCCGGGCCACGCTCTCCCGCCATCTGCAGAACCCCCGTATCGAGGAGGAGCCCGATGCCTGACACCAACGATCCGCTGCGGTCGCTGTTCCAGGAGGCGGCTTCCGCCGGTCAGCCCGGGACGGCGCTGCCTCCCGTCTCGGAGATCGCCCGGCGCGGGGAGCGGGTGCGGCGGCGCCGGATCGCCGGACTGGCGGTCGCGGCCTGCCTCGTCCTGGCGGGTTCGGGCGCCGCACTGGCATCCCTCCCGCCCGAGAACCGGGACGGGAACCTGCCCGCGACCACCCCCTCGCCCCCGGCACCGTCCTTCCCGCCGACACCGGGGGCGACGTCGGCCCCGCCCCCGCAGCCGGCCTCGTCGTCGACCCCGGGACCGCCCCCGGCCACCAGCGCGGGTCCGTCCTCGGCCCGGACCTCGGCGAACCGGCCCGCGTCCGGGACGTCGACCGTGCAGCCTCCCGCCCGCACCACCGAGCCGGCAACGCCCACCGGAACCGCACGGGACAGCGAGCCCTCCTCAAGCCCCTCGGACCACTCCCCCAGGTGACCCGGGAGTCCGGGCTCCCGATGGCCCCGGCACGCCCCCGCCTCCCAGGCGGCCCTGCGAGCCCGGTAGCGCCACGGGCACCCGTACCACCGCCCGCGCACCCCGGCCGCGCACCCCGGCCGGCGGTCCGGCGCGCCCTCAGCCGATCAGGAGATCCCCCATGCCCGTTTCCGCGCCGCCCCGGCCCGTCGAGGTCGCCCCCGCCTCCGCCTCGGGCGGACGGCCCGTCGGTCGCCGACTCCCCCGGTTGGACGCCGCCGACCGCGAGGTGCTGTGGCTGTACGCGCTGACCCGCACCGGACTCTGGATCACCGCCTGGGCCGTGCGCTGGCTGTTCCCCTCCGACGGCGAGCGCCGCGAGCCGGCCGGACTGCTCGCGCCCTGGCAGCAGTGGGACTGGGCGCACTACCTGTCCATAGCCAGGGACGGCTACTTCCCGGGCGGCGCCGGCCCCTGGACGGCGGGCTGGGACAACCGCGAGGCCTTCTTCCCCGGCTTCCCCCTGACCCTGCGCGCCGTGCACACGGTCGTGCCCGACTGGGCCGCCGCCGGGCTGCTCATCTCCTTCGTCGCCGGCGGCGTGGCCGTCCTGGCCCTGGCCCGGGTCGCCCGCCACCAGCTGGGAGACCTGCACGCGGGCCGCCGTACGGTGATGTTCCTCCTGCTCTCGCCCTGCGCGGTGTTCCTCGCCGCCGGGTACACCGAGGCGCTGTTCCTGGCCCTGGCCCTGCCCGCCTGGCTCGCGGCGCTGCGCGGGAACTGGCGGGCCGCCGCAATGCTGACCTGTCTCGCCTGCTCGGTCCGGGTCACCGGGCTCTTCCTGGCCGCCGCGCTCGTCCTGCACTTCGTCCTGACCGCGAAGGGCCGGGACGGCTGGCGCCCGGCACCCTGGCTGCTCCTTCCCGCGCTCGCCCCGGCGCTCTACGGATGGTTCCTGTGGGCCCGTACCGGGAACTGGACGGCTTGGAAACACGCCCAGGAACGCGGCTGGTACCGGGACTTCCACGCCCCCTGGGAGACCTGGTCCCACACTTGGGAGGCCGCCTTCCATCGCACCCAGGCCACCGGCTACGCGGTGATGTGGCAGGCCGAGCTGCTCGCGATGCTGGTCGGCCTCGCGCTGCTGCTCGGGCTGGTGCGCCGGCGCCGGCTGCCGGAGGCGCTCTACACCGCCCTGACACTGTGGGCGCTGGGAACCTCGTACTGGTACACGTCGGTCCCGCGCTCCACCCTCCTGTGGTGGCCGCTGTGGATCGCCCTGGCCGGGTGGAGCCTGCGGCGGCCGGGGGTGCGGACGGCGTACGTGTACGTGGTCGCGCCGGTCGGCGTCGTCGTGGCCGTGACCTTCCTGACCGGTCGCTGGGCCGGCTGACCCCGGCCGCACCCCGACGGAACGCACGGGCGGGACGGGTCCCGGCCGTCCGGTCCCCGCCCCGCGCCCACCGGGCTCCGCGGCCCAGCGGGTGTGCCGCCGTTCTACCTGCCGCGGGGCTTGCCCCGCTTGGCTCCGCCCTTGCCGCCCTTGGCCGCGCCCGCGCCGCCGGAACCGCCGCGGGGGTTCTTGCCGGCCGGCTTGCCCGACCTGCCGCCCGCCGGCTTGCCGGCCGTCGCCTTGCCGCCGGTCCTGCCGCCCGCCGACTTGCCCTGGGCGCCGCCCGCCGCGGCCCGCTTGCCCTTCGGCTGCGGCGGCGTCGGCGGCCGGCCGCGCGTGCTGTTGACGGTCCGCCCGCGGACGATCCCGATGAACTCCTCCACCAGGTCGGTGGTCTCCTCCTGCGGCCAGGACAGTCCGACGCGCGACTCCGGAACGTCCGACACGGGCCGGTAGGTGAGGTCCCGGCGGTGGTGCAGGCGGGCGAGCGACTGCGGGACGACCAGTACGCCCACGCCCGCCGCGACCAGCTCGACGGCGTCCGCCGTCGTCTCCGGACGCTCGATCGCGGGCCGCCCCGGCGGGGCCTCCCAGTCCAGGGTGTCGTCCAAGGGGTGCAGCACCAGCTCGTCGGCCAGGTCCGCGGCGGAGACCTGCTCGACCGCCGCGATGACGTGGTCCTTCGGGATCACCACGACGGTGGTCTCGGTGTAGAGCGGGATCGCGCTGAGGTCCTCGCCGTCGACGGGCAGACGTACGAACCCGGCGTCGGCGCCGCCCGCCCGCAGCACGCCGAAGGCCTCGTCCACCGCCACGGCCACGAGGGCCAGCGGGACGTCGGGCAGCCGCTCGTTCCAGATCCTGACCCACTTGGTGGGTGTCACGCCCGGAACGTAGGCGAGGCGGAACGATGGGGTTGTTTCCGAGCCTGTCACCCGGCCAGATTACCCGGCGTGGTCAGAGGTAGCGCACACGCTCGATACTCTTGACCCCATGACGTCGCACCAGAGCCCCCAGACGATGAAGCCCGCGACCGCGGCGAAGAAGCTGGGCGTGTACCTCGAGGCCACCCCCGCAGAGTTCCAGGAGGGTGTCGTCTCGCGCACCGAGCTGAGTGCGCTGCAGTCCGACCCGCCCCAGTGGCTGCAGGACCTGCGGCGCAACGGGCCGCACCCCCGGCCCGTGGTGGCCGCGAAGCTCGGTGTCTCCATCGCGGGCCTCGCCCGCGGCGGGGTCACCGAGGCCCTCACCACCGAGCAGATCGAGGCCCTGAAGACCGAGGGTCCCGAGTGGCTGGAGAAGGAGCGCGCCACGCAGGCCGATGTCCGCAAGGAGACGGTCCGCATCAAGGAGAAGAACGCGGAGCGCGCGGCGAAGGCCGGCCAGAAGGACGCCTGATCCTCCTCCGAGGACCGGAACGCACAGCACGCCCGGAGGGGCGGCGGGAACCCGTACGGGCGCCTGCCGCCCCTCCTCCGTTTCCGCCGTTCTCAGGAGTGCTCCCCGGCCCCCGCAGGGCCGGGCGGAACCCCGTCGCCGAGAGGGAAGACCGCGCGCTCCTGCCACGTCGTTCCGTCGTGGGCCATCAGGACGACCGACGTGATCCGGGACGCGATGGGCAGCCGGCCGAGGACGCCCGCTTCGATCGCGTCCGCGGTGGCGGCGTCCTGCCCCTGGGCGATGGTCAGGTGGGGGATGATCTCGGTGAACCGGCCTCCGTAGGGCGGGGCTTCGGGCCACCGGGCGGCGACGGACTCCGTGAGCTTCCGCAGCGGTTCGGCCGGTTCGGGGGCGAGGTACAGCACCTCGGGGAGGCGTCCGCACGTCCGGAACCGCAGGTCGAAGGCGCGGTGGCCGGCCACGATCCCCGCGAGTGCGGCGATCACGTCCGCGTCGAGGCGGCTCTCGTCGAGGAAGGGGAAGAGGACGGTGACGTGGGCCGGCACCCCGTCGTGCGCCGAGGGGTCGAGCCGCTCGCGCCACCCGCGGACGGCGGGGTCGGCCTCCGGGACCCGCACGATGAGGCCCGTCTGTCCTGCCTGAAACGTCTGAGAGCTCATCGCCTGCCCGGTGTTCACGTGGAGGGCGACGGCGCGTTGCCGCCGTCGTGCGGACCGGTACCGAGCGTACGACCCCGGACCGCTCCGCACGGGCGGACCGGCGGGTAGGCCGCTCCCTCACTCCCCCGGTGCGGGGGCCCGCAGTGCCCGCCGGGTTCCTGCCGGATGGGGTGGATCTGTTCGGTTCCCGGGCCCGGAGAATCCCACAAGACCGTTCCCCACGGGTGTAGTTGCCGTCATCCCCGGGGAGTACTGGGGCGGGTGGTCCGTGAGAGGGCGACCGCGGCGGTCCGATCCCGGGCCGCTCGATGAGTGATCAGAGGGGCGAGCATGGCCAGTGGCACCGTGAAGTGGTTCAACTCCGAAAAGGGCTTCGGCTTCATCGCCCAGGACGGGGGCGGACCGGACGTCTTCGCCCACTACTCCAACATCTCCGGCAACGGATACCGCGAACTGACCGAGGGCGAAACGGTGTCGTTCGACATCACGCAGGGCCAGAAGGGCCCCCAGGCGGAGAACATCATCCGCGCCTGAGCCCCCGCCCCACCCCGCTCGCCGACGGAGCCCGCACCCCTCCGGTGCGGGCGCCGTCGTGCCGTGCCGCCTTCGGGGCCGGTCACAGGCCTCCGGCGACGCGCAGGATCGCGCCCGTCGTGTAGGAGGCGTCGGCGGACAGGAGCCAGGAAACGGCGCCGGCGATCTCGTCGGGCGCTCCGGCCCGGCCCATCGGGATGCGGGGCGCCACCTGGGCCGGTCGCCGGGGGTCCTGGTGGAAGTCCGTCCACACGGTGCCCGGCGCGACGCAGTTCACGCGGATCCCGTCCACGGCGACCTCCTTGGACAGCCCCACGGTCATGGCGTCGACGGCCGCCTTGGCCGCGGCGTAGTGCACGTACTGGCCGGGGGCGCCGAGCGTGGCCGCGGCCGAGGAGATGTTGACGACGGCCCCGCCGCCGGTGCGCGCCATGTCGCGGACCGCGCGCCGGGCGCAGAGGAGGTAGCCGAGCACGTTGACGTCGAGGGAGCGGCGGATGCCGGCGGCGTCGGCTTCGGCCAGCGGGCCGTTGGGGCCGCTGACGCCGGCGTTGTTGACGAGGCCGGTGACCGGGCCGAGCAGGGCGGCGGTGTCGAAGAGGTGGTCGACCGCGGCCTCGTCCGCGGTGTCGACGCGGACCGGGCGGCAGCGGCGGCCCGCGCCCCGGACGGTTCCGGCGACCTTCTCGGCGGCCCGGTCGTCGGAGTGGTAGCCGAGGACGACGTCGTGGCCGTCGGCCGCGAGGCGCGCGCAGATCGCGGCGCCGATGCCGCGACTGCCGCCCGTGACGACGGTGACGGGCTGCTGGTGCACGGGAGGTCTCCGTCCGCTCGCGCACGGCCCGGCGGGCGTGATCGCCGGCTCATCCTACGACCGGGCCGCGTTCCGGAGCAGGCTCGGGGGACACCCCGGCCGGCACCCGGTCACGGCGTCATGCGCACAGCCCCTCGACCAGTTCGGCGCCCGGCAGGAACGCGAACGGCTTCCCTGGCGCGATGAGCTTGCCGCGCCGCCGGCGGCTGCCCGCCACGACGTACGCCGTGTCCGCGACCGCCGGGGTCGACCGGCAGCGGCCACCCGGTCGGGCGCCCCACGACCCCGCGGGGCGGGCGTCGTCGAAGGGGCCGAGGGGAGCGCGCATGTCCGTACGCTCACAGCGGCCCCGGCCGGGAACGGCCGCCCCCACCCCGGCTGCCGCCCTCACCCCCCGCCACGGCCCACCACGAGGGAGAC
This sequence comes from Streptomyces sp. NPDC058701, assembly GCF_042715295.1. Taxonomy (NCBI): domain Bacteria; kingdom Bacillati; phylum Actinomycetota; class Actinomycetes; order Kitasatosporales; family Streptomycetaceae; genus Streptomyces; species Streptomyces sp. NPDC058701. The sequence continues at coordinate 89,556 of NZ_JBHXSY010000026.1, forward strand.
CGGCGCACGCACCGGCACCGGGGGCAGGCGCAGCGGGCGCAGGCCCGGGGTGAGCGAACCGAGCACGCGCGGGCCGCGCGCTCCGGTGCACTCGGGGGCGTTGCCGGGGAGGCCGTGGAGGGTGAGGAAGCCGAGGACGGCGAAGGCGTACGCCTCCTTCTCGGCGGAGGGCAGTCCGATCGCCCCGGAGTCCAGCAGGGCCGTTCCGGCGGCCAGTTCCTCGCGCAGCATCGCCATGAGGACGGGGTTGCGGGTGCCGCCGCCGGAGGCGACGACCTCGGTGGCGCCGAGCGCGCACAGCGCGTCGGCGACGGTGCGGGCGGTGAGCCGGGTGAGGGTGGCGAGGAGGTCGGGCGCCGTGAGGGAGCCGAAGCCGTCCAGGGCCGTGCGCAGGTAGCCCGGGTGGAACAGTTCCTTGCCCGTCGTCTTGGGGGCGGGCAGCCGGTAGTACGGCTCGTCGAGCAGTCGCCGCAGGAGCGGGGCGTGGACCCGGCCGGAGGCGGCGAGCGCCCCGTCCTCGTCGTAGCGGGCGCGTCCGGCGGTCGCCGCGTGGACGGCGGCGTCCATCAGGGCGTTGCCGGGGCCGGTGTCGAAGGCGACCGGCGGGCCCGCCGCGGGGAGGGCGGTGAGGTTGGCGATGCCGCCGATGTTCAGGGCCGTGGGGACTCCGGGACGGCCGCGCAGCAGCATCGTGTCGATCAGGCTGACGAGCGGGGCGCCCTGGCCTCCGGCGGCGACGTCACCGGGGCGGAAGTCGGAGACGACCGGGCATCCGGTGGCTTCGGCGATCCAGGCGGGCCGGCCGAGCTGGAGGGTGCCGTGAACCCGGCCCCCGGAGGCCCAGTGGTAGACGGTCTGGCCGTGGGATGCGATCAACTCGGCTCCCCCTCCGCACAGTTCGCGGTCGCCGCGGACCGCGAGGGCGGCGAAGGCCTGTCCGATGCGCGTGTCCAGGCGGCACACGTCGGCCAGGGTGGTCGGCGAGGGCGGCAGAGCCGCGGCGAGGTCGCGGCGCAGGGCGTCGTCGTACGGGGCGCTGACCATGCCGAGCGGCTCCAGACGCAGGGCGTCGCCGTCGAGCGTGAGTTCCGCGGCGGCGGCGTCGACGGCGTCGTGGGAGGTGCCCGACATCAGGCCGACGACCTTCACCGCAGCGGCCCGAGGTGGTCGTCGCCGCGCAGGGTCGCCAGGGCCGCCGCGCTGAGGGCGCAGGCGCCGGCGGCGTAGTACGCGGGGATGTCGGTGGATCCGGTGAGGCCGGTCAGGGTGGTGATGACGAGGCCCGCACAGCCGGCGAAGACCGCGTTGGCGAGGGCGTACGCCACTCCCAGCCCGGTGCACCGGACGCGTGCGGGGAACATCTCCGCGAGCATGGCGGGCCCGGGCCCGGCGAGCAGGCCGACCGTCGCACCCGCGCAGACCAGGGCGGCCGCCTTGGCGGGTGTGGAGGTGCCGGGGTCCTGGAGCAGGTGGAGCAGGGGCAGGGCGAACAGGGCGACGGCGAGGGCGCCGCAGAGCATGACGGGGCGGCGGCCGATCCGGTCGCTGAGCGTTCCGGCGGGGAGGATCGACGCGGCGAAGCCGAGGTTGGCGAACGTGGTGGCGATCAGGGCCTCCTGGAAGGACGCGCCGAGCGTGGACTGGAGGTAGGAGGGCAGGACGACGAGGAAGGTGTAGCCGGCCGCCGACCAGCCGGTGATCCGGCCGATGCCGAGGACGACGGCGCGGGCCGTCGCCCCGGCGGTGGGCCGAACCGCGCCGTCGGGGGCGCCGGTACCGGGGGCGGCCGCCGTCGCTCTCCCGGGCGGTTCGACGAGTCCGGTGCGCAGCCACAGGGCGGCCAGCCCGAGCGGCAGGGCGAGCAGGAACGGGACGCGCCAGCCCCAGTCGTGCAGGGCGGCCGGGGAGAGGACCGTGGCCAGCAGCGCGGCCGTTCCGGCACCGGCGAGCAGCCCGAGCGCGACGGTGAACGACTGCCAGGCGCCGTAGCGCCCGCGCCGCCCGGCCGGCGCGGATTCGGTCATCAGGGCCACGGCGCCGCCGAACTCCCCTCCGGCGGACAGGCCCTGGAGGGCGCGGAGCAGGGTGAGCAGCCAGGGCGCGGCGGCACCGGCCGTCGCCTGGGTCGGGAGGAGTCCGATCAGGGTGGTGGCGCACGTCATCAGGCAGATCACGAGGACCAGGACGGGACGGCGGCCGATGCGGTCGCCGAGCCGGCCGAACAGCAGGGCGCCTGCGGGACGGAAGAAGAACGCCAGCGCGAAGGACGCGTACGTGGCGATCAGCGGCCCGGAACCGCCCGTGCCCGCGCCGGCCGCGGGGGTGAAGAAGTGGGCGGCGATGACCGTGGCGAAGCAGCCGTACACGCCGAACTCGTACCACTCGACGAAATTGCCGACCGAGCCCGCGAGCAGCGCCCTGCGCGGGCGGGTGGCGGCGGGCGGCGCGGGGCTCGCTACGGAGGGGGTCACCCGTGCTGGCTGCCCGTTCCGGGCGGCTGGGATGCCGGGCGGCGCCCGGGTTCAGCAGTTCGGCCCCGGTGCACCGGCGCCCGTACCCGGTGGGCCGGTCCGCACCCGGTGGCCGGTCCTCCGGTCCGGGCCGGGCCGCCGCGGCGCGCCGCGCGTACGCGGTCGGCCACCGGTACGCGTTCACCGCCCTCGCCCAGCGCCAGGCCGACCCGGGCCGTGCGGGTGTCGTCCCGGGCCACCGCCCGCGCCGCCAGCCCGTCGGCGCGCAGGGCGTCCAGGATCAGCGGGAGGTCCGCGTCGTGTGCGACGCCCTCGTCGCCCGTCACCACCGCGACCTCGACGGCCCGCACCGCCCGCTCCCCTCCGCGTGCGCCGGACGGCTTCCGACGCGCCCCGCGATCACACGAAGAGCGGACGGCAGCGGTCAGGCGCCCGTCCGCCACACCGTGGTGGCGTTGCAGAACTCGCGGATGCCGTGCCCCGACAGCTCGCGTCCGTACCCGGAGCGCTTGACGCCGCCGAAGGGCAGTGCGGGGTGGGAGGCGGTCATGCCGTTGACGAAGACGCCGCCGGCCTGGATGTCGCGGACGCAGGCCTCCACGTCCGCCTCGCTGGAGGTCCAGACGCTGGAGCTCAGGCCGAAGGGGGTGTGGTTGGCGCGTTCGATCGCCTCCTCCAGGCTGCCCGCGCGGTAGAGCGTGGCGACCGGCCCGAACGCCTCCTCCTGGTCGATGCGCATGGCCGCGGTGACGTCGGCGAGGATCGTGGGCTCGTGGAACCAGCCGGCGTCCCGGCCCCGGGGACGGCCGCCCCCGCACAGGACGGTGGCGCCCCGTCGTACGGCGTCCTCGACCAGCTCCTCCAGGTCGGCGCGGCCCTGCTCGGTGGCGAGCGGTCCGACGTCGGTGGCCTCGTCCATCGGGTCGCCCACGGTGAGCGCGGCCATGGCCGCGGTGAACCCGGCGGCGAACTCGTCGTACACGTCGGTGTGCACGATGAACCGCTTCGAGGCGATGCAGGACTGGCCGTTGTTCTGCACGCGGGCGGTGACGGCGGTCTTGACGGCCCGGGCGACGTCCGCGGACGGCAGCACGACGAAGGGGTCGCTGCCGCCCAGTTCCAGGACGGTCTTCTTGATCTCGTCACCGGCCACGGAGGCGACCGCCCGGCCGGCCGGCTCGCTGCCCGTCAGCGTCGCGGCTGCGACTCGGCCGTCCCGCAGGACCCGCTCCACGCCGTCGGAGCCGATCAGGAGGGTCTGGAAGCAGCCGCGGGGGAATCCGGCCCGGTGGAACAGCTCACCCAGGTAGAGCGCCGTCTGGGGGACGTTGGAGGCGTGCTTGAGGAGGCCCGTGTTCCCCGCCATCAGCGCGGGCGCGGCGAACCGTACGACCTGCCAGAGCGGGAAGTTCCACGGCATGACGGCGAGGACCACCCCGAGCGGCCGGTAGCGGACCAGTACGGAGTCGGCCCCGGAGTCGCGGACGTCGCTCTCGGCGGGGTGCTCGTCGGCGAGCAGCGACTCGGCGTGCGCGGCGTACCAGCGCATGGCCTTCACGCACTTGGCGGCTTCGGCACGGGCCGCCGCGAGGGGTTTGCCCATCTCGGTGGTCATGGTCCGCGCGATGTCCTCGTTGTCCGCCTCCAGGAGGTCGGCGGCCGCGAGCAGGAGTGCGGACCGCTCGGCGAAGCGGGTGGTGCGGTAGTCGGCGAACGCCGCGGCGGCCTCGGCGAGACACTGTTCGACCTCGTCCGGGCCTTGGGCCTGAAAGGTGCGCAGGGTCTCGCCGGTGGCGGGGTTCACGGTGGCGATGGGCATGACTCGGTTCCTCCCTGGGGGCGGGCTCGCCTCCCGACCCTCCCCCGGTGGCCGCACGCCCGCAACGCGAGCGCGGTGCGCCCCCGTGGGGGACTCCCCCGGGTTCGGCGCCGGCGTCCGGTCAGGAGGGGTCGTGCAACAGCTCGGGGCCGTTGTTGCGGACGTCGTTGACGGCGGTGGAGACCGCGCGCACGTCCAGGCGGCCCGCGGCCGGGGTGCCGAGCAGGGCGCGGAGCTCGTCCGGGTCCTGGTGCGTGGGGTCGAGCCAGGCCTCGTAGTCGGCCGGTGCGATGGCGAGCGGCATGCGGGGGTGGACGCGGCCGGCCGCGTCGGCGGCCTCGGTGGTGATGATCGTGCAGGTGGTCCACCAGGCCGCCGGATCGTCGTCGTCCGCCACCGTCTTGTCGCGCCAGAACTCGTAGAGGCCCGCCATGGCCAGCACGGATCCGTCCTCGGGCGCGATGAAGTACGGCTGCTTGTACGCCTTGGCCGTGTCCGTCGCCGGGACGGGCTCCCATTCGTAGAAGCCGTCGGCGGGGAGCAGGCAGCGGCGTTTGGCGAAGGCGCGGCGGTAGGCGGGCTTCTCGTGCACGGTCTCCGCCCGCGCGTTGATCATCTTGGCGCCGGTGTCGGGGCGCTTCGCCCAGGAGGGCACCAGTCCCCAGCGCAGCGGCCGCAGTCCCCGCTCCACGACGCCGCTCTCGCGGTCGGGGCGCCCCAGGACGGCCCACACCGGGTCGGTCGGGGCGACGTTCCAGCTGGGCGCCAGGGTTTCCGAGGGGTCCCGACGGGTGACCCCGAACAGGTCGGCGAGGTCGCCCGGGGCCCGGGTGGAGGCGTATCGGCCGCACATGCCCTCCACTGTCCCACGGGGCGCGGCCCGGGACCGTCGGAACGCGGAAGCCGGGGTCGTATACGCGGCCGTACGGGTTTCCCGCGTGCAGAGCGCTCCGGACGGGGAAGGGGCTCGGTGACCGGTCCGGCCCGATCACCGGGCCGCCGGAGAGAGGACGGACACCGTGACACGACCGAGGATTCTCGTGGTGGGCGCCGGCTTCGCCGGAGTGGAGTGCGTCCGCAGGCTGGAGCGCCGGCTGACACCGGAGGAGGCGGACATCTCCCTGGTCACGCCGACCTCGTACCAGCTGTACCTGCCGCTGCTGCCACAGGTGGCGTCCGGCGTGCTGACGCCGCAGTCCATCGCCGTCTCGCTGCGGCGCAGCAGCCGGCACCGCACCCGGATCGTGCCCGGGGGCGCGATCGGCGTGGATCCGGTGGCGAAGGTCTGTGTCATCCGCACGATCACCGGCGAGGTGACCGAGCGGGGGTACGACCACTTGGTGCTGGCGCCCGGCAGCGTCACCCGTACGTTCGACATCCCCGGGCTCGTCGAGCACGCGCGGGGCATGAAGACCCTCGCCGAAGCCGCCTACCTGCGCGACCACGTCATCGCGCAGCTGGACCTGGCCGACGCCAGTGAGGACGAGGCGGAGCGGGCCGCGCGGCTCCGCTTCATCGTGGTCGGCGGCGGGTACGCCGGCACGGAGACCGCCGCGTGCCTGCAGCGGCTGACCACCCACGCGGTGAAGCGCTACCCGCGCCTCGACCCCCGGCAGATCCGCTGGCACCTGCTGGACCTGGCTCCGAAGCTGATGCCCGAGCTCGGCGACTCGCTCGGGAAAGCCGCCCTGGAGATCCTGCGGCGGCGCGGGATCGAGGTGTCCCTCGGGGTGAGCGTCGCGAAGGCGGGCGCCGACGAGGTGACCCTGACGGACGGGCGGGTGCTGCCGAGCCGGACGCTGATCTGGACGGCCGGAGTCGCCGCGAGCCCGCTGGTGGCGACCCTGGACGCGGAGACCGAGCGGGGGCGCCTGGTGGTGACCCCCGAGCTGACCGTGCCGGGGGCTCCCGGGGTCTTCGCGCTCGGCGACGCGGCCGCAGTACCGGACCTCGCGTCGGGGAAGGACGGCGCGATCTGCCCGCCGACGGCGCAGCACGCGCTGCGGCAGGGGCGCACGCTCGCCGACAACCTGATCGCGACGCTGCGCCGACAGCCGCTGCGGCCGTACTCCCACCGGGACCTGGGGCTCGTCGTCGACCTCGGCGGCACCGACGCGGTGTCCAAGCCGCTCGGCATCCCGCTGCGCGGGCTTCCGGCGCAGGCGGTGGCCCGCGGGTACCACTGGTCGGCGCTGCGGACGAACGTGGCCAAGACCAGGGTCCTGACGAACTGGATGCTGAACGCGGTGGCCGGGGACGACTTCGTCCGTACCGGTTTCCAGCGGACCCGGCCGCCGAGCCTGCGGGAGTTCGAGTACACGGACTCCTACCTCACTCCCGCCGAGGTCCGGGCCCACACGGCGGCTCTTCGGTCGTCCGCGGGATGAGGGTGCGGCCCGGCCCCCCCCGGGGGGGGGGGGGGCCCGGGGGCCCCCGGGGCAGCGGTGAAGCCGGTGTTGCCCACCGCCCGGTTCCAAGGTCATATAAAAAAAAGAACCAGCCGAACGAGGTTGATCGGGATGTGCACCGGGATCTGTACCACGTTGCCCGAGAGGACACCCGGCGAGCCGACGGCGATGCCCTCGGCGACGGAGTCCGCCGAGGCCGCGGACGCACCGCCCAGGACCACGAGGCCGGCTGCCAGGGCGAGACCCGCACTCTTCCAAACACGCGACACGTGACTTCTCCTCGCTACTGCCGTGGCGGTGCCGCAGCACCGCACGGCCCCGGTAGGGGCCGACACCGTACCTTCGGCGGCCGGGGCGGTCCGGGCGGGGACCCGGCGGCCCGTTTCCCCCGAACGAATGCCGACGGCTCCCCTGTTCGGCGGCAGTGGGCGTGCCGGGGACGGTGCCGGGTCCCGTAGGCTCGACGGATGGCGAAGTACTTCGACGTGCACCCCGACAACCCCCAGCAGCGCACCATCGGCGGCGTGGCTGACCTCATCCGATCCGGCGCGCTCATCGCGTACCCGACGGACTCCTGTTTCGCGCTGGGCTGCGGCCTCGGCAACCGGGACGGCATCAACCGGATCCGGTCCATCCGGAACCTCGACGACCGTCACCACTTCACCCTGGTGTGCCAGAACTTCGCGCAGCTGGGCCAGTTCGTGAACTTCGACAACGACGTCTTCCGCGCGATCAAGGCGGCGACGCCCGGGAGCTACACCTTCATCCTCCCGGCGACGAAGGAGGTGCCGCGCCAGCTGCTGCACCCCAAGAAGAAGACGGTCGGCGTCCGGATCCCGGACCACGTCGTCACGCAGGCCCTGCTCGCGGAACTCGGCGAGCCGCTGCTCTCCAGCACCCTGCTGCTGCCCGACGAGGACGAGCCCCTGACCCAGGGATGGGAGATCAAGGAACGGCTCGACCACGTGGTGGACGCCGTCGTCGACTCCGGTGAGTGCGGCACGCAGCCCACCACGGTCGTCGACTTCTCCAGCGGCGAGGCGGAGATCGTGCGGCGCGGAGCCGGCGACCCGTCCCGGTTCGAGTAGCCGGAACCGGGCCCGGACCGGACCCGCTCCATGGCCGGTTCGAGGCCGGTTCAGGGCCGGTTCAGGGCCGGTTCAGGTAGTGGGCAGCAGTCGGGCCGGAGCGGGCGGCGGGTACGCCCGGCGGGCGTCCGCGCCGGCCAGGGCGCTGCCCGCGAGCCAGCTGCGCCAGTCCATGTTCCAGTCCCCGAAGCCGTTGGCGAAGGGGTCCATCTCCTCGCCCCCGCTGTTGACCACCTCGACGATGTCGCCCTCGCGGACCGTGTGGAAGAACCAGGCGGCGTCCTGCGTGCTCATGCCCGTGCAGCCGTGGCTCACGTTCTCCTCGCCCTGTGCCTCGACCGACCAGGGCGCGGCGTGCACGTACTCCCCGCTCCAGGTCACCCGGGTCGCGTAGAGGACGGGGAGGTCGTAGAACTCCTTGGTGCCGCGCTTGATGCCGATGGAGTCCCCGCGCATGCGGACCTTGTACTCCTTGCGCAGCACGACCTTGATGCCGCTGCGGGTCAGGAAGCCGGGCTTGCCCGTCGTGACGGGGATCGTCCGGACGACCCGCCCGTTGCGGCGCACCGTCATCTCGTGGGCCGCGGCGTCCGTGACGGCCTCGATCCGGTCCCCGACGGTGAACGTGAGACCTTCGGAGGGGCCCCCGTGGAGGTCGTCACCGACCCGGACCCCGTCCAGCCCGCTGCGGACGCTGACGACTGCGTGGGCGGGCCAGTACGTACGGGGCCGGAAGTGCAGGGTCGATTCGTCGACCCAGTGCCAGGCCCCTTCGACCTGCGGCTCGGACGTCACCTGGAGCGCCTGTTCCAGCCGGGCACGGGCCGGGACGTCACCGGCGGGCACCGGGTGGCTGAGGGCGGCGGTCACGATCTGCCCGGCGCCGTACGTTCCCGGGCGGGGTCCGAAGGCGGCCGTCAGCCGGCCCCCGTCGGCGGGCGGCGCGGTCCGGAAGTGCAGGGTCGCGGCGACGGGCGTCCCGGCCGCGTCCTGCGCGCCGACCCGCAGGGTGTAGAACTCCCCGGCGCGCAGCGGCTCGGTGTTCAGCCAGCGCCGGCCCTCCTGGGTCAGCTCCCCCGCGAGGTGGCGGCCTCGGCCGTCCCGTACGGTCACGTCGGTGAGCAGCCCCTGGTCCGCGAGGCCGATCTCCAGCGGCGCTCCGGCGTCGGTGGGCAGCGCGTCCGCCCGGGCCGCGCGGGCGGCGTCACCGAGCGGCGGACGGCGCAGCACGGAGGCCGCCCCGGCGGCGGTGGCCAGCACCCGCTGCTCCCGCCAGCGCTTGCACAGCGCGGGCCGGAACGTGTGCACGGTGCACCATCCGTCGGCGTCCCGGCTCCCGTCGTCGAGCGCCCTGCCGACCAGCAGGGTGACCGCCGCCTCCGAATGTGGGGCGCCGGGGGCTCCGTCCGCGGTGTCCGGGCCGGGGGCCCGGCCCGGGGCCGCCGCGACGAGCAGCATGACCCCCGTGGCGGCGGCCGCGCCCCAGGCCCGGGTGCGGCGCGGCCGCGCCGGCCGGCCCGGTTCCTCCGGCCTCCCCGGCTCTTGTGCCCGCCCCGTCCCAGCCCGTTGCGTTCCTTGCGTTCCTTGCGTTCGTGACATGGCCACGCAGCACTCCCAGATCTCACCCGGCCGGATGGCAGCATCAAAACGATCGGGAGCCAAAATGATGATCATGAACTCGGCCTTGCGGCCGAACGGGCCCGCCAAGTGAACTCGTACGGAGCACACCGACACCCGAGCCGTCCGCACGGGCCCCCACAGCGCCAGCCGGACCGACGCGACCCGACCCGCGGGAACCCGATCACCGGCCGACGCGTCGTAAGCGGCGATCGATGCGGATGAACGGAGGCGGACATGCGGGGGGTGCGGGGCACGTGGGGCGGATGGTCCTGGGCGAGGGGGCGGGTGCTCGCCGCGTCCGCCGTGGTGACGGCCGGACTGCTGGCGTTCCACTGCGCCGTGCCGAACGCCGTGGGCCGCCCCGGCAGCCTGCTGGAGGCGTTCCTGCCCTGGCTCGGGGCGGTGGTCGTGGTGCTGGCCGGACTCGCCCTGTGGCGCCGCTCGGCGACCGCGGCCGTGGCCGTGGCGCTGCCGGCGGCCGTGTGGGCGTACCTCTTCGGCGGGCTGCTGCTTCCGGCGGACCGGGCGGAGGGCGACCTCGTCGCGGTCCAGCACAACGTCAGCGACGAGAACCCCGACCCCGCGGGTACGGCGCGGGCCCTGGCCGCGGCGTCGCCCGAGCTGATCGCCCTGGAGGAGCTGACTCCCGCCGCTCTGCCGGTCTACGCCTCGGTTCTGGCGGCCGATTACCCCCACCACGCGGTCGAGGGCACCGTCGGACTCTGGTCGAGGTACCCGCTGACGGACGTACGGCGCCTCGACATCCGGCCGCGGGGCATCGGCGAGGGCTGGAACCGGGGGCTGCGGTCCACGGTCCGCACGCCGCACGGCGACATCGCGGTGTACGTGGCCCACCTCCCGTCGGTCCGCCTCGGGGTGCGCGGCTTCGGCTCCGGGCCCCGGGACGAGAGCGCCGGGCTGCTGGGCGCGGCCGTCGCGGCCGAGAGGCTGGAGACCGTGGTCCTGCTCGGCGACCTGAACGGCACGGTGGACGACCGCGGGCTCGCCCCGGTCACCTCGCGGATGGGCGCCCCGCGCCGGGGTCTCGCCTTCAGCTGGCCCGCCGCGTTCCCCGTCGCGCGCATCGACCAGGTCCTGGCCCGCGCGGCGACCGTGCGCGACGTCCGGACCCTGCCGGCCACGGGCAGCGACCACTTGCCGGTCGCCGCCCGCCTCCGGATCGGCCGCCCGTGACCGCGCTCCGTTCCCGGCGACGCGGCGCATCCGGCGGCGCGGTCACACCGCGCGGCGCATGCAGACGCGCGGCCACCGGTCGAGGCCGTGCGCCGATTCCTGCGCGCGGATCCGCCGCAGCCCCGGGGTGAGCTCGTCCTCAGCCAGTGGCCGGAACCCGCAGCGGGCGTAGTACGGGGCGTTCCAGGGGACGTCCGTGAACGTGGTCGGGGTCAGGGCGGGCACCCCTTCGGCGCGGGCCCGCCCGGCGAGGTCGTCCAGCAGCGAGCGGCCCACGCCCCGGCGGGCGTACGCCGGGTGCACCGACACCTGCTCGACGTGCAGGCACCCGTCCACGCGATCGGCGATCAGGTACGCGGCGGGCAGTCCGCTCCCGCCGACGGCGACCCGGGCCAGGCCGGCCTGCTCGTAGCGGGCGAGTTCCCCGAGGGGCAGCGGGTCGTCGTCGGCGACCTCCGGCATGCCGACGTCCCGGAAGCAGAGGCCGGCGGCCCGCTCGATGTCCTGGAGGAGGGGCAACTCGTCGCCGCGTACCGCTCGCACGCGCATGGGCGTTCTCCCGGAGGTCGGTTCGGGTCCGCGGCCGGCCCGGCGGACGGCGGTCACCTCGATTCCCTCGTAAGGTACCGGGGGTGAACCGACACATACCTTTCGAACGGCTCCACAACTTCCGTGACCTGGGCGGCTATCCGACCATGGACGGCCGAACGGTGCGGTGGGGGCTGCTCTTCCGGTCGGACTCGCTCGGCAACCTGGAGGGCGCCGACTGGGACCGCTTCCTCGGCCTGGGGATCGAGAACGTCATCGATCTGCGCTACCCGTGGGAGATCGAGGCCAAGGGCCGGGTGCCCCGGCATCCGTCCTTCGCGTACCACAACCTCAGCGTCGAGCACCGGCCGTACGACCAGGCCGCGCTCGGCCCCGACGTGGAACCGGGCCCCTACCTCGCCGAGCGCTACGCGGAGGTCGCCCACGACGGCGTCGCCGAACTCCGCCTGGCCTTGGAGGTACTGGCGTACCAGGACGGCCCCGCGGTCTTCCACTGCGCGTCCGGGAAGGACCGCACCGGACTGCTGGCCGCTCTGGTGCTGGCCCTGTTGGGGGTCTCCGAGCAGGACATCGTGGACGACTTCGCGCTCACCGGGCTCGCCACCGACCGGCTCCTCGACGACTGGCGGACCGGCCACCCGGGCCGCACCCGTGTCTGGCCCGGGTACGGCCGCGCGCCCGCCGAGGTGATGAGCCTGTTCCTCGCGGCCCTCGCCGCGGAGCACGGCTCCGTCCACGCCTACGCGGCGAACCTGCTCGGCGCAGACGCCACCCTCGTCGAGGCGCTGCGCGTCCGGCTGCTCGAACCCGCCGCCGGGGTTCCCCCGCACGGGGGTCACCCGGAGCACTGAGCACCACCCGGCGGGGCTTCCCCGCCGGCCGGGAGCGGGCGGGAGCGGGTGCGGGGCCTCGTACGGGGCCCCGCACCCGCTCGCGCGGCGGCGAACCACCCCCGCGCCGCCGGGCCGGCACGGCATACTCGGGGCATGGCTGACACCACCGCGGTCGAGCTCGACACCGACGTCCACGACCGGCTCGCCGCGCTGGCCGCGGCACGCGGCCTGAGTCTGCCGGACTACCTCGGCGAACTGGCGGCGGCCCAGGAGCACGAGGCCGGACCGGCCCGCGCCGCACGCGCGTTCGAGCGAGCGGTCGAACGGCCCGGATTCCGAGAGGGGTTCGCCCGCGACTTCGGCCCCGGCGGCGCGGGCACCCCCTAGACGAGTCATTCCTCATGCTGACGGTGTATCCGGTGAGGCCGCTTCAGTTGGCACGCAAGCGAGGGGGTTGGCCTGCTGGGTCTCTGTGTTCTGGGCTTTCGCGCGGAAAGTGGACTGCCTCTCGCGACATGCCTAGCTGGCGGCTGGCCCGGCGGGCAAACTGCACACATGCAGCTCCCCGCCGAAGCCGTTGCCGCCACCGTGCTGATCGAGGTCGTAAGGATCTCCGCCCTCCCGACTGAACAGGGCGTCCCGTACCCCGGCAGGGCGGTCGCCCACTGGGCCGGGATAGAGGCCGCCGACGCTCTGACCTTGATCGACAACCTGCCCGGCAGCGAACAGCACCGCTGCGGCTTCTCACCGGGCTGGAGCATCCGGGCTTACGAGGATTCTCTTGATCTGGCGCTGTTCGAGGCGGCGTTCTGTTTCAGGTGCCACGAGGTCCGCATGCACGGCACGGCCGTGCCACCTTCGATGGCCACGCAGTTCTTCGACGCGGACACCCCGCCAGCCCAGGCTCTCCTGGCCCTCTTCCGCGCGGCGGCTCCTTAGCCCGCCGACCGGATGCACGGGCTCGCGCAGCCCTCGGGGCGTTGTCTTTCCAAGAATCACTGCAGTCAGAGGCTTTCGAGCTGAGCGATCCAGCTGGCCAGCCGGAGCACTCCGCATCCGGGAACGCAGACAGGGCGCCCAAGATCGCTTTGTGGCGAACTACCTGGCCCGGCTGACCGCACTGTACGTGAAGATCGACAATGAGATCGGAGGCACCCGATGGCTGGGTCGGCCGCCGCGGCTGACGGACTCCGAGCTGGTCACCCTCGCCGTCGCGCAGGCACTGCTGGGCTGCACCCCGGAGTCGCGGTGGCTGCGGTTCGTGGACTCACGCCTGGGTGCGATGTGCCCGTACGTGCCCAGGCAGCCAGGGTGGAACAAGCGGCTTCGGGCAGCGTTGCCGCTCGTCAAGAAGGCGATACGGCTGCTGGCGACCGATACGGACTTCTGGTTCGACAGCCAGTGGATCGTCGACTCCACTCCGGTGGAGTGCGGTCGTTCCCGTCCGACGGTGAAGCGGTCGTACATGGCCGGCTGGGACGGATACGGGTGCTGTGCCAGCCACAGCCGGTTCGTCTGGGGCCTGCGCCTGTTCCTGGTATGCACCCCGACCGGATGCCGATCCTTTGGGCGTTGGCGAACCCGAAGATCGACGAGCACGAGGTATCCCTGATCGCCTACGACCACTGATCACATCGGAATGACTCGCCTAGGATCCCTCCCCGTACTTCATCGCCGGCCTCGCCCTCCGCCTCATGCGGCGCTTCCACCCCCACGCCGTCCTGTGGGTCGTCGTCGGCGTCCGGTTCCTGCTCGCACAGGACTACGTGCCCGGCCGGATGATCTCCCGCCTCGGCCACGCCGTCACCGACCGCACGCCCGCCTGGCCGGCCCCCGTGATCATCGCGCTCGGCCTCCTGGTCAATCCACCCTGTCGGCCACCGCGCCGGTGTCCGACGGCGCGGCCCCGTTTCCCGGTATCGCGGGGAAGGCGGGCCCGGGGCGGGCCGGGTCAGGGCATTTCGTCGGGGTCGCAGCTCGCCCGGCGCAGGCCGATCGCGCGGAGGGCCCGCATCAGGGCCTCGGAGTCCCCCACGCGCACGATGTGGACGGCTCCGTCGGCGGCGAGGGCGGACACCTCCGGAGGCACGCCCGCGGAGTGCCGCAGCACCACCCCGCCCGGGGGGTCCAGGGCGCGCACCCCGCGGAACACCTCCAGGACGTCCGGAGCCGCGTCGAGGCTGTGGAGCCCGGCCGGCAGGGACATGACCGTGATGTCGGGCAGGAGCACCCGGGCGTGCGCGAGGGCGACGACGGGGTCGTGGGCGTGGGACACGACGCGGAAGTGCGGGTTGCGCTGGATGCCCGAGCGCAGCAGTTCCAGTTGCTCGCCCTCGGGAACGCCGACCACCAGGACCGTCATCATCTCCCCCATCCTGCGTCCCCGCGCGCCCGGGGGCGACCGGGGGCGCCGGGCGGGCCGGCCGACCGGCTGTGACCGCGGCGCGCGCCCGGTGTGCGGGGTCAGCCCGCGGGCTGACCGACCGCCGCGGAGGGCCGTACCGGAGCGGGAACCGGGGCCTGTGCCGGGTCCGGAGCCTGCGCCGGTTCCGGGGCCCGGCGGGCCGCCAGCAGACGGGAGCGGCTCTCCGTCCAGGTCGTCAGCGTGCGCACCAGGGCGGCGCGCACCTCTTCGCGGCCGAGCGCGGGCCCGCAGGGGGCCAGGCCGAGCGAGGAGGCGAAGGGCAGCTCGCGCCCGAAGGCCAGGAACATCTCCGTGCGGTGGTGGAGGCGGGCCCGCGACGTGGACGGGAGCAGCAGCATCCGGTGCGCCGCACCCACCGAGACCGGGCGGGGCGCGGACGGCCGGACCAGCCCCCGGTCGGCCGCGAAGTCGAGGCAGGCCTCGACGGCCTCCCGTACGGTCGGTGCCTGCGGGCCCGCGGTGAGCCAGAACTCCCCCGTGGTCACCCCGCCGCGGATCAGGGCGGCCGCGGCGCGGGCGACGTGGTCCTGCGGGACCAGGTCGACGGGGGCGTCCGGGTCGCCGGGCAGGACGGGGATCCGGCCGAGGGCGAGGGCGCCCAGGACGGCGGCGATGCCGCCGGTTCCGGCGGAGCGGCCGGTCCGGGAGTCGCCCAGCAGCACCGAGGGCCGCAGGACGACGCCGGGCACCGCGGCCTCGCGCACCGCCCGTTCGGCGGCCCGCTTGGACTCCAGGTAGGCGGCGGCGCCGGGGAAGAGCTCGCGGTCGCGGGGGTGCAGCTCACCTGCGGCGTGGGCGGTGCTCACGTAGTAGACCGGCGCGCCGGCGCACACGGCGAGGTCGAGCACGCGCCGGGTGCCCGACACGTTCGTACGCCGGATCTCGCCGGGTGACATGCGCCAGTCGCTCTCCGCGGCGCAGTGCAGGACCCCGTCGAGGCGGGCGACCAGTTCCTCCCGTACCGCGGGAGCCAGCCCCATCCCGGGGGCGAGCAGGTCGCCGTTGATCTCGCGGACCCGTGGGTCGCAGACCGGGTTGCGACGCCGCAGGCAGACGAGGTCGTGGTCGTCGGCCAGCTCGTCGATCAGGGCCTGGCCGAGCACGCCCGCACCCCCCGTGAGCAGGAGCGTCGGGCGCGGCGCGGGGCGCGTGCGGGCGGGGGGCAGGGTCATGGGTGGTCCTTTCGCCGGGGTGCGGTCGGTCCGTGGCGGGTGCGGCGGGCGGGGCCGGGCGTGCGCCGCGGCGGTGTCACGGCACGGTCGGACGGTCACTTCTTGATCACGTCTGACAGCCCAACGACCGGTTTCCGTCCGCGTCGCGGAAGTGATCACATGAACAGCCCTTTGGAGTAAGCACATTGCGTCGCCGTCCGGTGCCACCGCCCTGCGGGACTCGGCCCTCCCGGGCGTCGCCCGGCGACCCGATCCGACGGCGGGGCAGACCCGGACGGACCACAACAGACCGGCGGACGAATGCCGGTGGCGCGCGCCGCCCCGACCCGGCCGCGCGCGACGGGCGCGGTGCGCCGCACGCAGGCGTCCGCGGTCCGGCACCTCCACGACGACCCCGCGGTGTGGTCGAGCCCTGGCCGCACCGGGTCGAACTCGGCGCCGTGCCCTCCTCCGTGTTCAACGGGACACCGGCCCGCGGCACTGCTTCGCCCACTCCCCGGCCCGCACGGCACGGGGCCGGTGATGTCCGCGGAGCCGGGCTGGCTGCCGCTCGACGGAGTCCTCGAACTCGACCGCGGGCCCGCCTTCGCCCCGCGGGTACTCCAGGCCCGCCGGCCCGAGCACGCGGGGCTCTCGTGCCGACGCACCACGAATCAACTCAGCGGTGGGTCAGGAGCCTGCTCATCGACCCCACCCAGCTCTCGACAACCAGCAGGTGTCACACGGGGTTTCCCTCTCGGAGGGCATGACCGTCACCTGCATGCGTGTGAAGCCGGACGCCTGGCGGCGGCCGTCCGGACCGAACCCAGACCGACGTTATCCGAAATCGTTTTCATTTCAAATAACGGGTGGGCTGTGCGGCCGCCGGAGCTGGCCCTATGCTCGGAAGAAGGGGCTGCTGCGACCCGTGGAGGGCGGCTGTCATGACCGAGGCGAACGAAGCGGACCGGGCCGATCTGGCCCTCAAGGCCAAGCACCGCGCCATGTGGGCCCTCGGCGACTATCCGTCCGTGGCCACACACGTCATCCCGCAGCTCGGATCCGTGCTCGTCGACGAGTGCGGCGTGCGGTCCGGCGACCGGGTGCTGGACGTCGCCGCGGGCACCGGCAACGCCGCCGTGCCGGCCGCCCTGGCCGGGGCCGACGTGGTGGCGTCCGACCTCACCCCCGAGCTGCTGGAGATCGGCCGCGCACTCGCCGCCGAACGCGGCGCCGAGCTGGAGTGGCGGGAGGCGGACGCCGAGGCCCTGCCGTTCGCCGACGGCGAGTTCGACACCGTGATGTCCTGCGTCGGCGTCATGTTCGCGCCGCACCACCAGGCCGCCGCCGACGAGCTGCTCCGGGTGTGCCGCACCGGCGGAACCGTGGGACTGCTCAGCTGGACTCCGGAGGGGTTCGTCGGCCGGATGTTCGCCACGATGAAGCCCTACGCTCCCCCGCCGCCGCCCGGGGCCCAGCCGCCGCCGCTCTGGGGGGACGAGGAGCACGTCCACGCGCTGCTCGGCGACCGCGTCGCCGACGTCGTCGCGCAGCGCCGGACGGTCCGCGTGGACCACTTCGCGCAGCCCGCGGAGTTCCGCGAGTTCTTCAAGGCCTGCTACGGGCCGACCATCGCCGTGTACCGGAGCCTCGAAGGCGATCCCGACCGGGCGGCCGCGCTGGACGACGCCCTCGACGGACTCGCCCGCGAGCACCTGACGGACGGCGCGATGGACTGGGAGTACCTGCTGCTGACGGCCCACCGCCGCTGACCGCGGGCGGCGCCCGGCGTCACCCCGGGGAGGGACGGGCCTCGGGGTGCGCGTCCCACCAGACCGTGTGGAAGGCGTTGTTCTCCACGTCGGCCACGTCGGGTCTTGTCCGTGGCTCACGCCCGAGGCGGGGCGCTCCTCGACCAACCGCGCGCTTCACCCTCGTCGATCAGCCGGCGTCCGGCCTCCCACAGAGCGGAAGAGGCGTCCCCGATCACCGCTTTCCGTGCGCGGACGTCGTCGGCTGTCACGCCGGGGGTGCGCCATGTGCCGCCGCGCGCCATCCAGTTGAGGAGGAGTGGCTGCAGCCGGTCCATGGCCTTGGCGAACCGTGCTTCCGGGGTGCGGCGTTCCTCGAACTCGTCCCACAGGGCCCGCAGCCGCTGAGCCTGGTCGGGCGGTAGCAGGGTGAAGAGCTCATCGGCCGCGACGGCCTCCCGCTCCTGCTGGCCGACGCCCGCGGCGCCGTCGTACAGAGGGGTGTCACCGGCGTAGATCTCCACGAGGTCGTGCAGCAGGAGGAGCTGGATGGTGTGCCCCACGTCGATCGGCTCGTCGGAGTGCTCGGCGAGGACCACGACCATCATCGCCACGTGCCACGAGTGCTCCGCGTCGTTCTCGCGACGGTCCGCCGCGACGAGCGGGGACTGCCGGAGGACGGTTTTGAGCTGGTCCACCTCCACCAGGAAGGTGAACTGGGATCGCAGCCTCGCGTCGAGCCCGTCGGGGAACGGCGTCTTCTCGGCGAGCGGGCTCCGGTTCCGGCGTTCTTCGTTCATGCCCTCATCGTGGCACGCACGGCCGCTCAGGCCCGGCGTTCGGGGGCGACCAGTGCGGTCAGCCCGTAGTCCAGCTCCGAGCCGTCGACGAGCAGGGCCTCCACCGTGCGCGTACGCGGATCGATGTCGGCCTCCATGCCCTGGCCGCGGTAGCGGGGGTACCCCGAGGCGCCCGTCTCGCCCGTGGCCTCGACCACGGCGGACCGCAGGGCCTTGGCCGCCGGTTCGGCGCCTCGCAGGTTCTCGATGTGTCCGGGTACCAGCAGGATCTCGAAGCGCTGCGGCTCAGTGGTCATGCACCGACGCTAGACATCCTCCGTGCGGGCAGGCAAGGACCGCCGCGCCCTCGGCCGCGTCACCGACCTGCCCGCACGCCGAAGAGCCTCCTGTCCCTGACGAGGGACGGGAGGCTCTGGGGTGTGCGGTGTGCCGTGCCCGCCTGGACGGCCTCGCGGCCGGCGCACGCCTGCGCAGGGTTCGGACCCGTGGATCCGGGTGGGACAAGCCGGGGCCCCGTGGGCACTCGCGCAGGCGTCGGAGGCCCCGGCTCGCAGAGGGGACTACGTCAGCTGCCGGCGGAGAGGTTGCCCGAGAGGACCGGGATGTTGCTGAGGATGTGCGAGAGCGGCTCGTCACCCTTGGCCTGGGTGGAGTTCTCGGTGCACT
>NZ_JBHXSY010000027.1:0-100708 GCF_042715295.1 Streptomyces sp. NPDC058701
CACATCCAACCGCCACGACCGCCAACCCGGCGAACCTATGCGGTCAGAGCACTAGCAGGAGCTGCAGCGCCGAGGGGAAGAACAGGAACATCCCGGCCATGGCGCCGATGAACGACCACAGCACCAGCAGCGCCGCGATGGTGCCCGCGACGTAGACGAAGCCGGACGGCCGGGCGTACAGGAACAACGGCACGGAGACCACCGCGGCGGTCGCGAAGGCGAGCGTCGGAATGCCGGAATCCGCGAACCACACGATCAGCACCGGTAGGGGGGTGACCACGGCGCACAGCACGAGGCCGAACTGCCATGGATGGATACTCGCTCGCGCAGCGGCCTGCATGACCAACCCCCGGCCCCGATGATGACTTGAACGCGTTCAATCTACCGCGTCCGGAGGCGTGCTACGTCAACGGGTGCACCGGCCGTCGGCACGCAGTCCAGGACAGCGGCGGACATCCAGCTGCCCATGGGCGTCTGCACCCTCAGCGGATGCACCGGATGGCCCAAGCCACCGGCCGTGCAGAACCGCGCCCCTGGCCTATGGGTAGCGCCCCGACTGCCCGCCGCCCGGCGTCGATCAATCGGGCCACTGCCTCGGGCGGCGGCCGTCCCGGTTGGCGCTGTCTGATCCGGCGGGCCCCGGCTCAGCCGGCCTGGGCGACGAGGCGGGGGTAGTCAAGGTCCGACAGAGTTGCCGCGACGATGGCCACCTGGTCCCCGTCCAGAGCATCCGCCAGTGCTGCCTGAGCTTGACCGTAGGCGGACCTATCCCGGGGGCCGGTAGCTGCAGGTAGCCAGCAAATGGACACGATCTTGTTCTGCCGCGTTCCGTCCGCACTGGCGAAAGGCAGGTCGTAAAGGACCAGCCGGGGCTGATCAGCGGGCAGTGCCAGCAAAAGCTCGTCGTGTGTCAGGTTGCTCTGATCCTCGACGAGGAGGGAATCCGCGGAAGCATCGAGCCGGAAGATCACGGTATTGACATCCGGTTTGCCCTTCAACTCCCTGAATGCCCTGATGCAGCTTTCATCCACGGTGATAGCACGGCCCACGATGGTCCCTCCGGTGCAGAGTGCGACTTCGAGGACCCCAACGACCTGCCCCCCACCGAGTTCTGCGCCCGCCTCCGGTCACCCGGCCATGACTGCGGTCCACGGCGCCGCGGAGGAGTTCGCGCAGCCGGTTCGCCCCGGCACAGTCTTCGGCGGCCTGGGATTCACGGTGGGACAATAGGACTGCCAGCGGTGGGGCGGGCGCGTCCAAGCAGCCTTAAGCCTTCCGCATACAGAACAGCAGGTCAGGCCATGGCCAATCAGCAACGCAAGCCTTCTCAGCCCACGCACGGTGAGGGCCCGAGCCCACACAAGGGCACCGAGCAGCACGGCTGGTCGCCGGACGTGGACGAGACCAGGCAACAGGACAACCCCAGCGCTCACCGCTCCTTCCACCCGGAGAAGTACGCACCCGCCAAGGGTCCCGGCAGGACCGTGTCCAAGGAAGAATCGGGCAACCCCCACGGCAACCCCACCAAGAGCTTGAGCAGCCGCGGCGAGGAGCAGGGCAAGGGTTCCGGTGACAAGGGAATGCACGACACCGGCCCCCGAGGCCGCTCGCAGCGTCCCAGCGGAACCAAGGACGCCTCTGCCTACACCGGTGTCGACCCCCAGGACCCACCCGAGACCCGAAGCGCCGGATAGACCCCCAGCCGCTACCACACCTCCCCGACGCCCGCGCTGTCCGAAGGGCACGGCATCCACGCTTACACCTGCTGCGCTGCGAACAGGGCAGGCAAGTCAGAGGCGCCGCGAGATTCTCGGATACAACCGGCATGCTCCGCCGATGGTGGCGCCGCCGGCATGAGCGCTCGTAGGGACGCGCCGCAAGTCAACGACCCCAGCCCCGCTTTAACCGTCTCGCTGTCGCGTGCGGCGTGGTGCGCCCAGCGCCGGGTAGGTGCTGAACACCCCGTTCTCAAGCCGCTTGCGCCGCAGGGCCACTGACGGCTGTTGCCAAGGGCAGGAGGACACGTCATGTCGGCACAGGATTCGGGACCAGATCCACGCCGTACGCCTTCACCCGGCGCAGGGACCGGGGTCCCGCCAGGCGAGACTCCACCCGGTGAATCGAGCACTGGCACAGGAACCGGCCCGTACCGGCCCCTCACCCGCGGCTGGGGAAAGGGCCCCCTGGTGCTGATCTGCCTCCTCGCCTTCGTCACCGCCCTGTTCTTCCTGGCCTACGCCACCACGCTGAACCTCTGAGGTTGGCCTCGCGCCCACCCGGCCTGGCCAGTGGAGGGGATGGTGCGTCCCGCGGTCTTTTGGCTTTCAGCACTCGTGCCGGTTGGCGAAGATCGCCCACAGATCTCGCGCTCCACCTCCATCGCCCCGTCGCCGGCGCCCTGTCCGCCGCGGAAGTGTCGGTCTGGCTCGATGACCTCTCCCGCGAGCTCCTGGCCGGGCCGGGGGAGAGCTCAAGAAGCTTGATCACTAACAAGCATGTCGTCGGGGTCACCACGAACCCCACGACGCGCTCCGGGGTGTCGGTGACGTCCGCGAATTCGATGCCAGCGCATTAACAGCCCCGCCGCCGGCTGGCGGCAGCGGGGCCGTCACACGGATACCGGCCCGGGATGGACGGGCAGGCGGTCACGTGTCGACGCTCCCGACGTTCGCGCCCTGCCCTGCGTCACGCGGGTTGGGCTGTTCAGGTGTACAGACGGCTGTTGGGGCCGTCCTGTGCCCGGCCCGCATGCCGACGCGTCTGTCCCCGGCACGACACCATCCTTCCGCCACATCGGGTAGCGGAAGAAGTGCGGAAAGTGATGGCTCGTGTCAGCTTGAACGGGAGGATCCGTACCCCACGCATCAAGGAGTCGCCGTCATGGGCGGTAAGCAGGACAAGCGCCAGGAGCCGGGCAAGGGCCGCGAAGAGCAGCAGCGCCCTCAGAGGCCCGGCCAGGACCCGGTCCACCCCCAGCCTTCCACGCCGTCGCACGGCGGTCAGCGCCCGGAGGAGACGCAACGGCGCCGCGAGGAAGACGTACGCGACGAGCGCTACCTGCGCGACGACGCGTTCTGAGCCCAAGCGGCACTGGTACCCCACGCACGCAGAGCCCGGCCGGGCCCGTAGTCACCCGGCCGGGCTCTGTCGCCACGTCGGACCCGACAAGACGGAACGGCCTGTCTGGTGCGTGGTACGACGCCTGCGCGCCCGGAGGCCATCGACCGCGCGCTGGCCGCCTCCGGGTGGCCGGGCGGAGGGAGTCGGCTTACTGGACAGGGGCCAGGCGTCTGAATCGGCGGCTTGGCTGACAAGTGGAGCGGCGAAGCGTTCGTCGTCGAGCCCGGGACACGGTCCTCATGAGCGACCCGAAGCCCGGCTGGAGAGCTGGCGGGCTGTACGGGCCTGGATGGGCTGGCGGCAGAAGCTGGCCGATCGGGCGATCAGCGAGCTGGAGGGGGAACTGGCCGCCGAGGCGGCCCGCCGGCCCCCGCCTGCACCGCCGGACTGGAAGCTCGAATCCATCTGGACCGGGTCCGGCCCGAAAGCGCTGCGGGTCCACGTCGGGGACTGCGCGATGAGGCGCGGTCGCTGCGGACAAGGCCTACTCATCCCACGGCAACCGCGCTTACCTGCGCAAACGCAACATCAAGACGGTCATCCCAGAGAAGAAGGACCAGGCCGCCAACCGGAGGAAGAAGGGCACTCGAGGCGGCCGACCCGTCACCCATGACGCCGACGTCTACAAGGAGCGGAACACCGTCGAGCGCCTGATCAACAAGCTCAAGGCCTGGCGAGGCATCGCCACTCGCTACGACAAAACACCCGAGAGCTACCTCGCCGGCGTTCACCTCCGCGCCGCAATGATCTGGATCGACGACCTCTTGAAGACCGCCGACTGATCACGACATCACACACACCCTAGTACTCCGGGCGGACCCTCGCAGCCTGCATGCCTTTCTGTCCCCGCTCAGCGACAAATGTGACGTGCTGACCTTCCTTGCGGGTCAGCGGCGGTACATCACGTACAGCTTGCCGTCGTGGCGGTGCGCGGCCACTTCTTCCATGGGCGTGATGGGGTCCCTTTCGCCGCCGGCCCCGACGAAGTGGGTGTCGGCCCATTTGTGAGCACTCTCGCGAAAGGTCGAGGCCCGCAGGCTGCCGTCACTGGCGCGTAGGAGGAGCCACGCACCCCCGTGGTCCACAACGGTGGGTCCGCAGCCGGTGCGCCAACCGGAGGGTGTGCGGATGGTGGTCGACCACCACTGGTAGTCCCAGCGCTGGCTGAGCACGTTTTCTTCCTCGTCGCACATGGCGATGAACACCTGGCCGCCCGCGGTCGCGGCAGAGATGGGGCATGGGATCCTCGGCCGCGTCCAGGTGGACTCGTTGGTCCAGGTGGATCCGTTGTCGGTGACCTTGATGCGGACCGTCTGGTCGCCGGGGGCCACCTGGGCCAGGAACATGGTGTTCTCGTCGGCGGTGAGGCCGGGTGCCTTCTCGGTGTGGGTGCCGGGGAGGACGGTGGTTTTGCTCCACGAGGTGCCGTCGCAAGTGGCCCAACGCGCCGTGCCGTCGAGGGCCACGACGACGCAGTACAGCGTGTCCTTGAAGACGGTCAGGGCGGGCGCGTGGTACGAGGCCCACCCACGGATCGACCCGGGAGAGCTCCACGTCTGCCCTTCCATCCGGGACCACATCACGGCCCGGTCGCCCGGGCGGACGAACAAGGCGTGCAGACGGCCCTGGTAGGAGACCAGCGCGGGTGCGGTGGCGCTCTGCCAGGGCAGGGTGACCGGCGTGTCCCAACTGCTGCCATCGTGGACGACGTACTCCAGGTCGGGAAAGGGGACCGGCTTCCCTGCGAACCTCACCGTCAGCTCGTGGTGACCGTCACCGTTGAAGTGCCATTGCGTGCTGCGCGGGTCGGGGTCGGGGGCGGAGAGCTCGGCCAGCGCGGCCCGGTCGAGGAAGAAGGTCCGCGCGCTCGACAGGTCGTTTTTCACCAACAGGCTGACGAAGGTGATCGCGGCCGAGGTGAGGTCCATTAGCAACCCCATGAGGTTCCCCGGCGACATCGCGCCCAGGACGGACCAGGCCGTGCCGACCCACACATTGCTGTTCCATTCGATCAGCTGCTCGCCGATGCTGCCGTCGTTGCCGTCGCCGGTGTCCCATTCCCAGCACTCGACGGTGAGGACCAAACCGCTGCTCACCTTGCCGCGGAAGACCCTCTCCCCGATGCCTGTGGTCGCTCCCTCAACGGCCAGCCACTCGCCGTACTCCTCTGACAGGAACGGCACAGCCGGCGCCAGGTCGCTGCTGCCGCAGGACACCCAGCGGATCTCGTCCCTCTTCCCCGGCCACCCGTCGCCGACGGTCTCGTGGACATGGAACTTGTCGAACCACAGCTCGGCGTCGAACACCGGATCCGGGGTTTTGCCCTCCTGCGCCGTAGCACCGGCCCCGAAGGAGGAGGGCGCGGCAGGCACGCTGACACCGAAGCCCCACTCGCGCATGCCCTCAATGAAGTCCGGGCTGTCGAAGTCCGCCCCCGCCGCCAGCGCCTTGGTGTCGATCAACGAGCTGTTCGACTGCGCGTTCCACTCCTCGCTCACCGCTGGCATGTCCCTCGCCAGATCGGTCAAGTCGTAGCCCGCGGAGACCGGACGGGCGGTGACGGTCGCGGGCACGCCCACCAGCGCACCACGCGTGGCGACCTGCTCCCGGTAGACCCGGCCACACTCCTTCACCTCCTCCTCCGGCAGGAACACTCGCAGCACGTCAAGCAGCTTTTCCTCCAGCTCGGTCGGCGTTTCGCCCTGCCGCAACCGGTCCGCGGCGTGCAGAGCCAACCCGAACATCAGGTTGGTCTTCTGTGTGCGGGCCAGATTCCGCGCCACCCGCGAATCCGTACCCGTTCCGGACAGCAGGCCCTGCAGCCGCTCCAACCGCTCCTGCGGATCCGTCATCCGTACGCGCATGACCTTCAACCTCTCCACCCCGGGGACCGGTCCCGACCGTGCTCGAACCAGGCGGGACACGGCCAACCAGGTGGGGCCGCAACGCCGAGCATGGCAGCGCGACACCCGGCATAACACCTGCATCACGCTATTGCGTGAAAGATCAGATATGCCGCTGCCGACACGCAGAAACCGGAGACAATGCCCGGCTCGACTTCGGGGCCACGCACCCATTCGTACCGATCTTGGCCCCGACTCCCCGTTCCGTCTCCAATACCTTGAGCCCTACGCGGAGGCCGCCCGCACATGGCTGCGCGCTGAGGCCGAGGTCGTCCACCTCACACCCGCCCAGGCCGCCCAGCAGATCGCGGAAGCCGTCAAGAGTTGAGAGAGCGACCTTCCAGCGTCAAACTCCGCAGGTGACAACAAGCCTGCCTATGCGAGAACTATTGTGCTTCGGCTCAAGATCTGAGCCGAAGCTCAGGAGTTGTCACCAGTGGAGCCGGATGAGCTGGTGAACGGGATCGGCCGAAGCAGCCTGGTTGTCACAGGCGAGGCACGCGGCTTGTCACAAATGCCCACTCAGCAGCCTTTCTGTCACCAGCGACGAAGATCGAGAGCTAGCAGGCCCGAGCAGTAGGTGCTCTCTTCTCTGGACTTCATTGGCCGGGGCGACGCGACGGTCGGGTGGGGGTGGCCTCGGGGCCGTCCTGTTACCACAAGGGTGAAAGTGGCTGCCGTCGGGTACTGATGATCGCGCGCGCCGGGATCACACTCGGCCGGCGGGCTGTCAAGATCGGTGAACGAAACCAGCCCGAGGGAGTCGGCAGTGTCAAAAACGCTCTATGTAGGCAATTTGAGCCAGCAAGTCACCAAGGAAGACTTGGCGCAAATGTTCGCACAGGCCGGGGGCGTGGAATCGATTTCCCTCCCTCTAGACCACCTAGGTAGGCACAAGGGGGTGGGCTACATCACTCTCGCCGACGCAGATTCCGCAGAGGCGGCCATCTTTGAATGGAACCACACCGAAGTGGCCGGTCAAATTATCCGTGTCAGTTACGCGTTCAACCAGCCAGAGAATCTCTGACGCAGGTCGCTAGTCGACTGACCAACGGAAGCGTCGGCGCCGTAAGGAACTCGTTGAGCGAGGTCCGACGTCGCACCAATCCAACGAGCTCACGAGAGTGCAGCTGACACATCATGGCGACCAGGTTGGGCGGTAGCTACGCTCGCGTGCACCGGGGCGATTCCGGTTCGCATCCACGTCACCGTGACCCATACGAGATTGCGACCTGACCCCCGGTTCGGCGGGCCCGACAAACCCGGGCGCACCGGTCGGTGACAACAAGCCTGCCTTAGTGACAACTATCGTGCTTCGGCTCAAGATCTGGTTTATAGCAGGTTCGTAATTCGCCGGGTCAGAACCGGAAAGAGATCGACGACACGGCCGTGAAATCCGCGCGGAGGCCATCAGCCCGTGTGCCCCATTCCGTGAAATACGACTCCGTGATGGCCTCAGCGACGATCGGATACAGCTCCTCCTCCGTCGCACCGGCTGCCTGGAGCTCCAGGATCTGCTTCACGTAGGTGGGCGAGATGTCCGTGGTGATCTGGCGCTCGCGGCCGTCGTCCGAGCTGCCCGTGCAGGTGAATCCGAAGTACGCCGTCACCTCCACCATCATCCCCCTGGAGGTGGACGCCTGTTCGCGCGCTTGTGCTCTGACCTGCGGTTGCCACTCGGATTCGGTCGCTTCCACCAGGGCGGCATGGAGCCGCTTCTGCGGCTTCTTCAGCTTCCCGGCACGGTAGCGCTCGATCGTGCGGGTCGAGGTGCCCACACGCTCCGCCAGGCTCCTCGCTGACCCCGTCATCCGCGTGAGGAGGAATTTCACCTGTGCATTGGCGGACTTCGGCGCGGGCCGGGTAAAGACCTTCCGCTCCGCCCGCGCGAGGGCCTCCAGGACCTTGCCGCGGTGCGGGGCCGGCTGCTGCTGCTCGTGATCGCTCATGTCTCAAGGACGCCACGGTGCCCCTGTGGACAAGGGACGTCGTGGGGAGGCCGGTCGAGGCCGCCGTTGCCGTGTGTGACTTTGAGGCTTACTTGGCCACTTTGACAGGCAGTTGGCCACGGTTCCCTCGCGCCGGGTCCTCGCAGGGGGCTCCGGCCGGGTTCGGGAGATCTGCGGACTATCCAGGCGTGCCCGTGCCCCTGAGGGCACCGGTGAGTCTCCGCATGGCGGGCGACGGTCCGGATGCATGGTGCTCGGAGGTCCGGACGAATCTAGAGCTGCAGCCTGGTTCCTTTCCCTGAGGCTGGGACTGTGGCGTAGCGGATAGGGCCCGCTACCAGCGAGGATGCCCGGTGTGACCCCGAACGAGAATCTTGCTTCGCTTCGCTCGACGCACTGTGCATCCGTGGTGTTCGGGGCGGGAGCGGCCATTGGCGTTCTGGGCGGGATGATCGGGTTGGGCGGCGCGGAGTTTCACCTCCCGCTGCTGATCGGCCTCTTCGGGTTCGCTGCGCTCTCGGCCGTCATCTTGAACAAGGCGATGAGTCTGGTCGTGGTCCTGGTCGCGCTGCCCGCTCGGCTGGCGGCAGTTCCCGCCTCGGAGGTGGCCGCTCAGTGGCCCGTGGCGGTCAACCTGCTCGCCGGGAGTCTGGTGGGCGCGTGGGCCGGGGCAGCCTGGGCCGTGCGGATGCGCAGTTCCACCCTCTACAAGGTGCTGGCCGCGCTGATGGTACTGATAGCCGCGGCCCTGCTGTTCACGCACTTCTCCACGCTGGGGACCCTCGACCTGCCGCTGGAGGTGCAAGTGCCGCTCGGGGTGGTGGCCGGGTTCGGCATCGGAGTGGTCGCGGCGATCATGGGGGTGGCCGGAGGCGAGCTGCTGATCCCGACGATCGTGCTGCTGTTCGGCATGGACATCAAGACGGCGGGAAGCCTGTCCCTGCTGGTGTCGCTCCCGACCATGCTGGTGGCCTTTGCCCGCTAAAGCCGTGACGGCAGCTTCGCGGTGCTCTGCGCCAACCGCCGCTTCGCCCTGGTCATGGTCGCGGGCTCGATCGCCGGCGCGGTGCTGGGCGGCCTGCTGCTCGGTGTGTTCCCGGACCTGGTGCTCATCCCCGTACTGGCCGTGATCCTGCTCGTCTCCGCGGTCAAGCTCGCCCGCCATGACTGACGCACGCAAAGCCGCCGCTTCGTCGCTCTGTCCAGCGTCGCCGCAGCCAGTCACCGCATTCGCCGACCGCGACTAGGAGAGCGGCGGATATGGCGCATCCGGTGAGCGGCGCAGGGTGTCCGAGAGCCGTGCCCGCCAGCCAGAGGATGCCGGTCAGGGCTGCCCACCAGGCGACGACAGACCAGAGCGGGGTCCGCAGGAGTGTCGTGCGTGTCATGGGGCGGCTTTCTCGGCCGTTGCGAGGCGGGCCAGGCCGAGCATCAGGCATCCGGCCACCGCGACGATCCCGGCGGCGACGGTGAGGGCCAGGCTCAATTCCGGGGAGGCCCTGATCAGGCGTGGGATCGCGTTCAGGGGTGCCACGGCGTAGATGGCGAGGATGGCCCAGCCGTGGACGCGCACTGGCGCGAACCTGGCGCGCAGCCGGGCCGGTACTCGGCCGGCGGCCATGGTCAGTCCGATGGGGAGCAGGGTGAGGGAGAAGACTGCCAGGCCGATCCACTGCCAGATCATCGTCGTGGTTCCTGTGGGGTGTCGGGACGGGGCGGGGCGGTGAGCGTTACCGGCGGCCGGCGGCGGCCATGACGAGGCCGGTGGCGAGCAGGGACAACCCGATCACGAGTACGGGGAAGCCGGGTCCGGGCAGAAGTACATCGCCACCCCGGCCAGGGTGAGGGGCGCGCCGATGGCGGCCAGCACTTTCCCGATCCGTCGTTCCGACACGTGCTGCTCCTTGCTCGGGTGAGTTGAGGCGGCCGGGGTGTCGCGGCCGGTGAGGAAGGCGGTGAGTGTCCCGATGAGCAGGGCCCAGGCCGCCGCAGCCCCCCAAGGTGGGTACCGCTGATCAGGACCGTGGCCGCGGCGACCGTCGCACCGGCCGCCATGGCCCGGGGGCTGGCGGCGAACGCCCACTGCCGCCGGGCACTGCCCGGATGCCGGAGCTCGGTGACGGCGGTGCGGATGACCAGGGCGGCGATGACGATCACGGGCGCCAGCAGTGAGGCATCACCGCCGGCCATCAGGTGGGCTGCCCGTCCCTGCGAGCGCTGGGGGTCTCGGCAGCCGGGGTGTGCTGGTAGATGTCGGGGATGCCGTCGTTGTCCGCGTCGAGGTTCTCCGCCTCGTACAGGCGCCGGTAGACGGTGTTGCGACGGCGCAGCAGGACGAGGACGGCGGCGATCAGGGAGGCGACGAGGACGGCGGCCTTGACGTGCTCGGCGCTCTGGCCGCCGGGGAAGGCGAGTTCGCCGATCAGGAGGGCGACGGTGAAGCCGATCCCGGCCAGCGCCGACAGGCCCAGGACATCGGCCCAGGCGAGGTCGGGGTTGAGCTGGGCGCGGGTGAAGCGGGCGGCCAGATAGGTTCCGGCGAAGATGCCCACCGTCTTGCCGACGACCAGGCCGATCACCACGCCGAGGGGTTCGGGGCTGGTGAACACCGCGCCCAGGGCCGGGCCGGAGATGCTCACCCCTGCGGCGAACAGCGCGAACAGCGGCACCGCGATACCGGCGGAGAGCGGGTGGACCAGGTGCGCGACCCGGGAGGCGGGTGAGACCTCTTCGCCCTTGTCGCGGGTGGTGCGCAGGATCAGGCCCATGGCGACGCCGGCGACGGTGGCGTGGACGCCGCCGTTGTACATCAGCGCCCAGATCGCCAGCCCGAGGGGCACGTACCACCACCAGCCGCGTACGCGCAGCCGCTGGAGCAGGTAGAAGAGGATCAGGCCCGCGACGGCTCCGGCGAGCGCCCACAGGTTGAGGTCGGAGGTGAAGAACACGGCGATGATCAGGATCGCGCCCAGGTCGTCGACGACGGCGAGGGTGAGGAGGAAGGCGCGCAGCGCGGACGGCAGGTGCGTGGAGAGCACCGCGAGGACGGCGAGGGCGAAGGCGATGTCGGTGGCCATCGGGACCGCCCAGCCCGCCCTGCTGCCGCCGTCGGCGGTGACGGTGGCCAGGTAGAGGGCGGCGGGTACGGCCATGCCGCACAGGGCGGCGATGACGGGCAGCGCGGCGGTGGCCGGGGTGCGCAGTTCACCGACGACGAGCTCGCGTTTCAGCTCGATCCCGGCGACGAGGAAGAACACGGCCAGCAGCCCGTCCGCCGTCCAGTGCCCCACCGACAGGTCCAGGCCGAGGGCGGGTATCCCGAAGTGGAAGTCGCGCACGGACGCGTACGCAGCACTCCACGGGCTGTTCGCCCAGATCAAGGCGGCAAGCGCGGCGGCGAGGAGGACCAGGCCGCCGACGGTCTCGGTGCGCAGGGCGCGGGTGATCGCCTGCCGTTCGGGCAGGGGCAGCAGGCCGAGGAAGGGGGAGCGGGTGCCGGCCATGGCAGTGGGCCTCCGGGTGTGTCAGCGACGAGAGGGCACACTGCCCCCAGGACGCCGACCAGACTTCCCGGCACACCGCGCGCCACTCTTGACGCGTTCTTTACACCGTATCCACTGGTGGGCAGGCTGTCTGCCCCGCACCCCTCCGCAAGATCACATCGGTGTCAGGTTGTGATCAGCTCTGGCGGGAGGCGCACCACCACGCGGCGACGGCGGCGAGCACCAGTGCGGCGGCCGCGTACAGCTCGGGCCGCTCGGCGGGCATCGTGTAGAGGGCGGCGCCCGTGATCGTGAGGATCGCGCCCATCACCAGCAGGGGCGTGGCCGGACAGCGGGCGGGGCGGCGGGTCACCGCGGGTCAGGACCCGGCAGGTGCGGCCTGGTGGAGGCGCGCACGGAGCGTTTCGGCGAAGTCCTCGGCGCGGGCCAGCTGGATGCGGAGTTTGTCGACCTGTTCGGTGGCGGCCTGCTCGTACCCGCGTACGCACTTCAGCAGGGCCTCGCGCTCGCCGGTGTCGAGGCCGGGATCGTTGTCCAGGCGGTCGGTGGCGTCCAGGAGGTCGCGCATCTGGTCGAGGGTGAAGCCGAGCGGCTTCATGCGGCGGATGACCATAAGACGGGCGACGTCGGTCTCGGTGTAGAGGCGGAACCCGCCCTGGGAGCGGGCGGAGGGGACTACGAGGCCGGTCTCCTCGTAGTGCCGGATCGTGCGCAGCGACAACTCCGTCCGCGCGGCGACCTCGCCGATCTGCATGTGCTTCTCGTCCACGCCCGCAGTCCTGGCCCTTCTCGTCGTGGCGGGCCGCGTCCTCTGCGGCCCCACCGATCTCTACTCTAACGTTAAGGTAGAGTTGTTGTCGTAAGGGCGGCCCGTCTGCCCAGCGACTGCCGTTCCGGGGCCGATGGTGCCCCCGGCGAAGATCCGATCCTTGGGGAGAGAGCGTGCGCGAGCCCATGACGCCCAGGGCCGCCGCCTGCCCGCCGTGATGCTTCGCCCCGGATACGAGCTGCCCGGCCGCGCACTGCGCAGGCCCGCCGCATCCACCTTTCCAGTCTTCCGGCCCGTCTGATCTTCGGGCCGACCGCGGGGCGCCGGCCCGGCTTCTCCGCGTTCTCCCGCACACCCGCGGCCTGCCCGGAGCGGGGTGTGCCCGAGCACGACAGGTTCCCATTCCCTCGTCTTTTGCTTCCCTGACGTCCCCTGCCGCGCGGCTGCGCGGTCTCCGTCCGGACCGGCTGTCCGATCCGAAGGCGTGGCGCACCGAGGTCCTTGCGGGCCTGGTCGTCGCGCTCGCGCTGATTCCCGAGGCGATCTCGTTCTCGATCATCGCCGGTGTCGACCCTGCCGTCGGCTTGTTCGCCTCGTTCACGATGGCCGTGGTCATCTCCGTCGTCGGCGGCCGACGGGCGATGATCTCCGCCGCCACCGGCGCCATCGCGCTCGTCATCGCGTCCCTGAACCGTGAACACGGCCTGGGCTACCTGATCGCCGCGGTCATCCTGGCCGGTGTCATCCAGGTCGCCCTCGGCGCGCTCGGCGTCGCCAAGCTGATGCGGTTCGTACCGCGCTCGGTGATGGTCGGCTTCGTCAACGCCCTCGCCATCCTGATCTTCATGGCCCAGATCCCCGAGATGCACGACGTGCCGTGGGCCGTCTACCCGCTGATCATCGGCGGCCTCGCGCTCATGGTGTTCTTCCCGAAGGTCCCCACCGTCATCCCGGCCCCGCTGGTCTCCATCGTCATCCTGACCGTGATCACCGTCGCCGCCGCGATCGCAGTGCCGACCGTCGGCGACAAGGGCGCCCTGCCGTCCTCCCTGCCCGTCCCGGGCCTGCCCGACGTGCCGTTCACCATGGACACCCTGACCACCATCGCCCCCTACGCCTTCGCGATGGCGCTCGTCGGCCTCATGGAGTCGCTGATGACGGCCAAACTCGTCGACGAGATCACCGACACCCACTCATCCAAGACCCGCGAATCGATTGGCCAGGGCATCGCGAACATCGTCACCGGCTTCTTCGGCGGCATGGGCGGCTGCGCCATGATCGGCCAGACGATGATCAACGTGAAGGTGTCCGGCGCCCGCACCCGCGTGTCCACCTTCCTGGCGGGCGTGTTCCTGATGGTGCTGTGCATCGTCTTCGGCCCGGTCGTCTCCGACATCCCGATGGCCGCGCTGGTCGCCGTGATGGTGATGGTGGCGTTCGCGACGTTCGACTGGCACTCCATCGCCCCCAAGACCCTTAAGCGGATGCCCGCCGGCGAGATCGCCGTCATGGTCATCACCGTGGTCTGCGTGGTCGCCACCGACAACCTCGCCATCGGCGTCGTCGTCGGCTCCGTCACCGCGATGGTCATCTTCGCCAAGCGCGTCGCCCACCTCGCCAACGTCACTGCGGTCACCGACCCCGACGGCAGCACGGTGGTGTACTCCGTGACCGGCGAGCTGTTCTTCGCCTCCTCCAACGACCTCGTCGGCCAGTTCAACTACACAGGCGACCCCGACAAGGTCGTCATCGACCTGACCGCCGCCCACATCTGGGACGCCTCCTCCGTCGCTGCCCTGGACGCCATCGAGACCAAGTACGCCCAGCGCGGCAAGAGCGTCGAGATCATCGGACTCAACGACCCCAGCGCAGACCTCCACGGCAAGCTCACCGGCGAACTCACCAGCCACTGA
This sequence comes from Streptomyces sp. NPDC058701, assembly GCF_042715295.1. Taxonomy (NCBI): domain Bacteria; kingdom Bacillati; phylum Actinomycetota; class Actinomycetes; order Kitasatosporales; family Streptomycetaceae; genus Streptomyces; species Streptomyces sp. NPDC058701. The sequence continues at coordinate 14,158 of NZ_JBHXSY010000027.1, forward strand.
CCCAAGGCGGCAGAACCGAACGAAACGGGAGGGCTCCGGCCGACGTCGGCCGAAGCCCTCCCGCAGTTCAAGCGCCCCGTCGCATCCACCGCGTTCGAAGGCGGTCAATGACCAGCCGTACACAAGCCTGGCTCTCCCGCATGTAGAACTTCTCGCTGTTTACCGACCATCGAGACGTCCAGTTCGTCTGCGACCTGCGTCGGAGCGTCGCGTGGCTGTCCAGGACGTTGTCCGGTGCTACCCCGGTGTCAGACCTTCGCCTTACGTTGTTCCGATGATTCACGATGCGCTTGATCCACGGGTAGTAGAGGCCGCAGCCGCCGACGTCCGGCTGGCGAAGGGGGAGTTTGACGGTGCTGGCCAGTGGCCGGCCGCCGCCCGCCAGGGGTCCTCGGAGCCGCTTGCCGCAGAGGTGTGGGTCTTCGATGAGGATCTCGCTCGGGTGTTGCTGGTCCATCACCGGTGGCGGGGGTGGGTCCCACCGGGCGGACGTGTTGAGCCGGGGGAAACACCCCGAGAGGGTGCGCGTCGTGAGCTTTTCGAGGAGACAGGCGTCGAGGCGGAGTTGCTGCCGGAACCTGCCGCGGCCACGGTGCGTTCCTATCGCCGGGAGTGGCCGGCGACTCTTGGGCTGTCGTTCGTCGCGATCGTGAGCGCGGGAACGCCTTTGGTTACAGAGAGTGGACAGCCAGCGGCTTGGACGCCCCTGAATGAGGACTGGGCCAGCTACTTTCCCGAGGACGCATTGCGTGTCCGCCAGCATGCGCGATGGCTGCGTGGGGTCTCCGGCCGCTGATACGAAGCCCCCGTCAATCGGTGGTCCTGGGGACGGGTTGGGCCTGGCTGCTGAAGCTCGACAAGTTGGGCCTCCAGGTCGGCGATGCGTTTCTCGGCGAAGCGGTTGTTGGAACGGGCTCCCTCAAGGGGTTCCTGGAGCGTTCGGTGTTCCTCGGTCAGCTGGCGGACGCGGTGTTTGAGCGAGGTGTTCTCGGTGACGAGTTTCTGGACGGACTCGCCTGGGACCATCTGCTCGAAGTCGCGCAGCTGGCCCATGAGTTCATCGATGCGCTTCCTCCGCCCAGCGAAGCAGCACGCGGGCGGGGTCTTCGCCGTCTGCTTCACGCTGCGCTTCCCTCCATGGACGAGGCGGGCGTACGCCGGCCGTGCACCTCGGCCGCGGTGTGGACATCAGGCACGGGCTTCTCCCTCGGTGATGTGCGGCCCGCCGCTTCGCGCGGGCCGCAGGGGCAGGCGACGTGGTCAGCGGTCCTGGGAGAGTGCCAGGAGTTCCGCGAAGGTCCCGCCGCCGTGGACAAGATCGTCGAAGTGGCCCTGCTCGGAGATCCGGCCGTCTTCCATCACGACGATGTGGTCCGCGATCTTCGTGTTCTCCAGGCGGTGGGTGACCATGATGGTGATCCGGTCGGCGGCGATGGCTTTGATCTGTTCGAAGATCAGGTGCTCACCGCGAGGGTCCATCTGAGACGTCGGCTCGTCCATGATCAACAGGTCGGGCTTGCGGTACAGGGCCCTGGCGCACGCCTCGCGCTGAAACTGCCCGCCGGAGAACTCGACGCCACCCCAGATGTCACGGGCCTGGAGGCTGTCCAGGCCGTCGGGGAGCTCTTCAATGGCTTCGCGCAGGCCGACAGCGTCGATGGCCTCCCACACGGCGCCGTCGTCATGGGTGCGGGGCTGTCCTAGGGTGATGTTCTCGCGCACCCGCAGTGGCCACTTGGCGAAGTCCTGCGGGACCAGGCCGGTGCGCCGCCAAACGGTGTCCGGGTCGGTGGCGGCGAGGTCGCTTCCGTTCCAGGTGACCTTGCCCTTGTCGCTCAGGTAGATCCCTGTGAGCAGTCGCAACAGGGTCGACTTCCCGGAGCCGTTCGCTCCGACGATCGCGAGGATTTGCCCGCGCTCCAGGGTGAGGGAGACCCCGTCCACCGCGGCTCGGTCCTTGCCCGGGTACTGGTAGACGACCTCGTCGAGCCGGATCTCCTCGACCGGGCCGGTGATCTCATGCGGTCCGCGCTGGGGAGTGCGTGCGGCGGCCTCGTCGAGGAAAGCCTGCATGTCGGTGAGGTAGAGACTGGTGTGGAAGATCGCGGCGCCGTTGATGACGACCTGGGAGAGGGAGGCGAGTGCGGTCTGGACGGCGATGACGGCCGTGGCGGCGATGGCCGGTTCGATCCGGCCGGTCACCGCGAGCCAGGCGAGCGCGCCCCAGGTCGCCAGAAGAAACACGCCGCCGGCCAGCGCCGAAAGCAGAGAGATCCGCAGGGTTCGGGGCGCGGCCGCCAGGTTCCGCTGGTCACACCGGTCGGACAGGGCCCGGTTCCAGTAGACGAGGTAGTCGGTCATGCTGTTGGCGCGGACCTCGTCGCCGTACTGGGATGCGGTGGCCCACCAGCGCATCATCCCGCGCACGTTCCTGTCGGAGATGTTGGAGTAGTGGATCTCGTAGTCGACGCGGGCGGTCAGCACGGCGCCGATACCTGCCGGTAGCACGGCGAGGAGCAACAGGGGCAGCATCATCACGTTCAGCAGGGACAGGACGCTGCCGGCGGTGACCAGGCGGATCAGCGAGGACATGAACCGCTGCGCGTCGGTGACCATCACGTGGGTACGGACCACCCCCATCTCGGCCGCCTCCTGACGGTCGGAGAAGCCGTCCCCGGCATAGGCCGCGGCCTCAACCCGGCAGACCGCCTCGACCAGGGCGCTGTCCGTCTCCGAGGTCAGCCGGGGAGTGATCCGCCGCTCAGCGTAGGTGGCCACGGCCCCCGAGACACGGTTCATCGTGGCGGCGAGCGCGACCACGAGCAGCGCGGGCAAGGCGCCCTGGAGACGGTCGCCGGGACTTCCGGAGCCGAGTACGGGCCCCATCGCGCGGGCGGTGGCGGCCAGCAGCACCGCGGCCGATACGCCCGTGATGACCTGGCACCCGATCAGGAGCCGGACGGCCTGCCGGTCGGTCTGCCACGACAGGCGGCCGATCCGGGCCAGGACGGAGGGGAGCGTCGCGCACATCTGCCGGAAGGAGACCTCGGCGAGCGGATTGACGGAGTACTGCCCGCTGTAGGTGATCTCCGCCGGCGGCGGTGGGGGCGGTGTGTCGGTCGGTTTGCTGTGCAGTCCGGATGTGGTCATCGGGTCCCCCTGGATCGCCGTTCGGATGCTGTCGGAAGCTCAACGACAGCCGCTGACTTTTCGAACACATGTGTTTCGGTCGGCCATGAAATCCCGGAATGGAGCGCCTGTCGGATCGTGGGAGCTACACCGACCCGCTCCCCGCAACGCCAGTGCCACTAAGGGGGGTTGGCCGAATCGCCGAGGGTCTCAAGCGCCGCAAGAGCGCGGGCGCGTTGGGGCCGATCGGGCAGGGCGCGCTTTGTAGAGTTCGAGGCTTCCCGTACCCCACGGACCCCTGTGGAGCAGACTGTGCACGTGCCCATTGGGCGCCTTCGAGCGACCTGTCGCGGCGGAATCCCCCTTACTGATCATTTCAAAATGGGGTTCGGAGTCGCCTCAAGCAGATGATGCTGCAGGCGAGTTGGAGGAGCCCGAGGTGGAGATCGGCTCGTATCTCGTAGCGGGTGCGTAGTCGTTTGAACTGGTGAAGCCAGGCGAAGGTCCGCTCGACGACCCATTGGGTCTTGCCCAGACCGGAGCCGTGTGCGGTCCCCCTGCGGGCGATCTTCGGCGTGATGCCGCGCGCCCGGAGGAGGCGTCGGTACTTGTCGTAGTCGTAGCCGCGGTCGGCGAACAGCCGGCACGGACGATGACGCGGGCGACCGCGCCGCCCGCGGATGCGGGGGATCAAGTCCAGCAGGGGCATCAACTGGGTGACATCGTGCCGGTTTCCGCTGGTCAGCGACACGGCGAGGGGCGTCCCATGCCGATCGGTGATTAAATGGTGCTTGCTGCCAGGGCGGCCGCGGTCGACCGGCGAAGGTCCGGTGTGAGCCCCCCCCTTCACGGCCCTGACGTGGGAGCCGTCGATCGCGGCATCGTCCATGTCGAGCAATCCGGTCTTACGGAGTTGCACCAAGAGGACCTCGTGCAGGCGCGGCCACACGCCGGCCTCGGTCCAGTCCCGCAGACGCCGCCGGCAGGTCACTCCGCTGCAGCCGATCTTCTCAGCCGGTACGTCGGCCCAGGTCACACCAGTGCGCAGGACGTAGACGATCCCACGCAAGGCAGCGCGGTCATCCGCCGGCAGCCGGCCTGGGTACCGCTGACGCCTCGGCGGGCGAGGTGGGAGCAGCGGGGCGACGTGCTCCCACAGATCATCAGGTACAAGATCATCCGACACCCGCCGAACTCTGCCGCCAACCAGCCCAACTGCCAAGCCCTGGGCCAACATCATGGCTTTGTACAAAGCTACAGATCCCACGACGGCTGTTCGTTCTGCATAGTCGCGGTGCCGGAAAAGGCTGAGAGGAGGATCTGTGCTCAGGTGCGACGGCGGTACGGGCGTGAACGCCACCTGCCTGGGCCGCCATTGGCTGCCGATCTCGGATCTGTTGCCCTCGTTGTGGTGACGTACTGCGCGTAGCGACGACGTGCGTCGGTCAGGCTCTCCGCTCCGTTGGGGCCGCCCCAGACCTCGTCGGCGTTCGGGTCGTCCTGGCCATCGTCTTCCCAGCTGCACTCGGCACAGATCTGGAATTGACCGCGGGCTTCCAGCGTCAAGAGCTTGCAGCAGGGACAGGCATACGGACCGCAGCCGGGCGGGCTGGCTCTGGGCGGTTCTCCGGGCGTCACGCGTCGAGTGTTGCATGATCCGCGAGGAAGCTCTGGGCCGGTCGCTCATTCTGAAACGAACAGTTAGCGGCGACATGAGGGTGAGCAGCAGTGGCGATCACTGATTCCGATATTGCGGGCGTGCTCACCGCCTACCTGGAGCGCTACCCTCAGGAGGCCGGACAGCTGGCCGAGCCGCTGCGCCTCCTGACCGAAGGTCAAGGGTTCGTCTCGCGCCGAACCTTTCCGATGCACGTCACCGCTGGTGCGCTGCTGGTCCGGGACCATGCCGAGGTCCTTCTGATCGAACACCTCGCGTACGGGATCACTCTGCAGCCAGGCGGGCATCTTGAGCCGACTGATGAGACGCTGGTCGGCGCGGCATTGCGGGAGCTGTCCGAGGAGACCGGCATCGACCCCGACCAGGTCGTCCCCGTCTCGACGAACCCTGCCTATGTCGAGTTCGGCCGGGTGCCGGCCAGGCCTGCGAAGGGTGAGCCGGACCACTACCACCTGGATTTCGGCTACGTCTTCACGACGGCCGACGCCGAGGTCGGGTGTATCCAGGAGTCCGATGCGACCGGCGCCGCCTGGTACCCGCTGGACCTGGCGGAGCGCATCGTCGGACCCCGGATCGCGCGGGCGGTCACCACCTCGACCGGAATCAGGTAACCCCTCCGCCACCGGGAGCTTTCGTGGCGCGGGCAGGGAAGATGCCGTCGTAGACGACGCCGGGGCAAGCTCGTTCGTCGTCATACCTCCACCAGGAGCTCGGCGACGATCACGAGCCAGCTCGTCACCGTGACGTCGTCTGGCTTGGTCTGGGCGGCGGCCTCGGCGAGGAACACGATCTTCTGCTCGTAAGAGAGGGCGCCCTCGGGGTGGGCGAAGACGGGGACGGACAGCCGGGCCGCCCTCTCAGCCGTGGTGGTGAGCTGGCCGGTGACCTCCTCGGCGACAACGTTCAGCCCGGCATCTGCCAGAAGCCCGGTGATCACGGGGAGCTGGAGCTTCGGAGGGACGGCGGCCGTCGGCCGTCGGCGGGACGATGCCGTAGTCCCGGGCGGCCATCTGCTCGATCAGGCTACTGAGGGAGGGACCGGCCGGCGGGGGCAGCGCATCGGGGTGGGCGACCCCGGCGAAGGCGCCGCCGATGTTGAAGACGAACCGGCCACCGGGCCGCAGTATTCGGCGCACTGCGGTGACCACAGCGGCGACATTGGTTTTCCATATCGCCAAGTTGCACACGACGGCATCGACGCTGCGTGCCGGGACGTGGTCGGCCAGGTGCTCGGCGGGCGCGTTGACCCACGTCAGCCGAGCATCCGTCAGGAGGTGGCGGCCGATGCGCTGCATAGCGGCGGAGCTGTCGAGGGACATGGGCGTCGGGAGCCAGAGCGAGGATGGCCTCGGCCGTAGGCGACCGGCAGCAGCATGACCCGTCCCCGGCCGCGCATCCGGGTCGCCGTCTCCCGGTGCTGGCGCGCCACGACACCGGCCTCCGTCAGCCGTGCCAAGACCTTCCGGGCTTCCGAGGCCGAGCAGCCCAGCAGCCGGGCCAGCGTTGCCGTCCCGCGCCCATCGCGCTTCTTCACCGAGCCGCCGACCAGCTGCAGCCAGCCCGACGCCCGTGTGTTCAGCACCATCAGCAGCAGCCCGAGCCGGCCCGTCGCAGCGCCCTTGCCCGTACGGCTGGCCAGCAGCCCCGGCGGCGTCGGCTCCCCTTCTTCGGCGTCCAGCCGCGCCCGAACAACGCCTCACACAGGCGCAGCAGCGTCGCCAGTCGTTCGGTACAACAAGACGCTCAATGGGCTGATCGCGGCAGCGACGGCGGACCATCCCCGCGGGGGCGGGGAGCAGACAGTGGCCTTGGTGGAGCCGGTGGGTTCGCGGCTGCTCTCCGCGCGCGCGGGGATGGTCCCGAGCGCGATGACCGGTTCGGACGCCGGCACGTCCCTCTGATCCCGCCCACGCGGGGATGGACTCGCTTCGGAGGGTCTGGCTCGCCAAGCGGCACCTACCCGCCCCGTTGGTACCGGTCTACCTCGGTGTGTGGGTGGCGCTGACCGTGGCTCGCACCCGGTCGGTGGCGGGGCTGCGCGCGTGGTTCGCCGGGTTCGCCGAGGGCATCCAGGGATCCGGCGGCCCCCGGCGGCCCATGCGCTGGCGGACGGTCTGGCGACTGACCCGGCTGGGCCGACCACCGGTGATGTAGGGGCGGCGGTTTCCCGCCCGAGCCAGTCGGGGGCCGCGGCTGGGGTGTACTGAAGCCACGTCACGTAGCGGGCCACCCCCTCGGCGACGGTGACCTTCGGCTTCCACCCGCGGGGATGGTCCCGCTCCGCTCTTGGAGACGCCGCTCCCGGCCGGTGATCCCCTCGGCGGGTACGCGGCCACATGCAGGGGGAGAGCATCCTGGGCTCATCCCCGCGGGGCCGGGGAGCAGTCCCAGGCGGCCGGCGACGTCGCCACCGTACGGGGACCATCCCTGCGGGTGCGGGGAGCAGTACGCCAACCTGATCCCGTCCGGCTCCGCCTGGGGAACATCCCCGCGAGCGTGGGGAGCAGAACTCGCGTTCCGCGCAGCTCTACCGGAGCGGGGGAACATCCCCGCGAGCGCGGGGAGCAGGGGTTCCTCGGTTCAAAGGTCGCCACGAACGCGGGACCATCCCCGCGGGCGCGGGGAGCAGGAACACGACGAGCCGGAGCAGAGCCGGGCCGCGGGAACATCCCTTCGGGCGCGGGGAGCAGACGTCGCGGTACCAGAACCGCGACGTCGCCGGGGGAACATCCCCGCGAGCGCGGGGAGCAGACCCACGAGAGCAGCAGCGTGCGCTCCGCCGCGGGAACATCCCCGCGGGCGCGGGGAGCAGGGAGCCTGGACCCTCACGGACTACGTGGCGACGGGAACATCCCCGCGGGCGCGGGGAGCAGATGCGCCGGGCTAGGTACACGTGCCCGGCGTCGGGAACATCCCCGCGGGCGCGGGGAGCAGTCGTAGAAGCGGACGCCCATCCAGCGGTCCTGGGGAACATCCCCGCGGGCGCGGGGAGCAGCCCTCGTGAGGCTGGAGGCACAGAACCGCGAGGGGAACATCCCCGCGGGGGCGGGGAGCCGTCGTGCCTGCGTGGGTCGATGATCGTTGGACCGGGAACATCCCCGCGGGCGCGGGGAGCAGTGGGAATGGGCGGCGATTCCCCCCGCCACGTTGGGAACATCCCCGCGGGCGCGGGGAGCAGCACATGGCTGGAGTCAACGGTTTCGGGGCGCAGGGAACATCCCCGCGGGCGCGGGGAGTAGAACACGTGTGCCCGTGTCTGTTCCTGTGGATTGGGAACATCCCCGCGGGCGCGGGGAGCAGACACCGAGAAGGCCGGCGGCGCCCATCGCCGCGGGAACATCCCCGCGGGCGCGGGGAGCAGCCGCGGCGACCGGGAGGGTCTGCTCTCTGTTCAGGGAACATCCCCGCGGGCGCGGGGAGCAGGATCACCGCCCCTCTCGTCACCGCCACCGACGGGGAACATCCCCGCGGGCGCGGGGAGCAGGCGCTGATGTACCCGGTCCCGCCGAGCGCCTGGGGACCATCCCCGCGTGCGCGGGGAGCAGCTTGTTGGCGCCGCATCGGGGACAGGGCTCGGGACCATCCCCGCGTGCGCGGGGAGCAGTACCCGCGGGCCAGAGCTCCGGCGGAGGGGACGGGACCATCCCCGCGTGCGCGGGGAGCAGAAGGCCCGGCACTCGACCTGAGGGGGCCTCTTGGGACCATCCCCGCGTGCGCGGGGAGCAGGGCCGGACCTTCTCAACACGCTGTCGGGAGTCGGGACCATCCCCGCGTGCGCGGGGAGCAGCACCGCTGCCCGCCGGCGGAGCCCACCACCCTGGGACCATCCCCGCGTGCGTGGGGAGCAGCCACGAACGCGTGGGATCCGTCGGAGCAGTCCGGGACCATCCCCGCGTGCGCGGGGAGCAGTCGACGAGGCGGCCAGTGTCGAGGATGCGGATGGGACCATCCCCGCGTGCGCGGGGAGCAGCACCCCAGGTCGACGGCCACTGAACAAGGAGGGGGACCATCCCCGCGTGCGCGGGGAGCAGCAGCGGCCACCACGGCAGCAGCCGTGAGGCCCGGGACCATCCCCGCGTGCGCGGGGAGCAGCTGCGGTGATGTGAGAGAGCCGTCCGGTCAAGGGGACCATCCCCGCGTGCGCGGGGAGCAGCGCGCACCCCGACCGGGGCGGCACCGACGCCGAGGGACCATCCCCGCGTGCGCGGGGAGCAGGACGCGTCCCGTGTGCCGGTCACCCCAGCCACGGGACCACCCCCGCGTGCGCGGGGAGCAGACGGCGGCCATGAGACTCGGGATGGCGGGGCTGGGACCATCCCCGCGTGCGCGGGGAGCAGGCGAAGCGGGGCCCGGTTTCGATCAGATGGGCGGGACCATCCCCGCGTGCGCGGGGAGCAGCTGTCCCAGGGCGCTTCGTGGCTGCCCAGGTAGGGACCATCCCCGCGTGCGCGGGGAGCAGTACAAGATGCTCGCACCGAAGCGCATCGAGCAGGGACCATCCCCGCGTGCGCGGGGAGCAGTGCCGAGCCGGGAGCGCGGGGGGACGGGCGGGAGGACCATCCCCGCGTGCGCGGGGAGCAGCTGTGATTCGCTTGCCCTCCAGCCGCGCCACGAGGACCATCCCCGCGTGCGCGGGGAGCAGCTCGTCGCGATCCTCGCCGAGATGCGCGCCGCGGGACCATCCCCGCGTGCGCGGGGAGCAGCGCTTCATCTCGAACTCGACGTGGTGGATCACGGGACCATCCCCGCGTGCGCGGGGAGCAGGCCATGACGGCATCCCGGAGCGTGCCCTTACCGGGACCATCCCCGCGTGCGCGGGGAGCAGTCGAAGAAGGCCGCCGACGCCGCGAAGGGCGCGGGACCATCCCCGCGTGCGCGGGGAGCAGACTGGGTGACCTGGGGCTTTACTGGCGGGGACTGCGACTTTGATGCACTAGTTCCGAATTGCGCATCCTGCCCAAATTGGACCTATCCACCGCCGAAGCGCCGTCGCTTGGCAGCCTTGCTCCAGCCTTTCGTTACCGGCGGATGGGCGGCAGCGCTCGGCCGGTGAATCAGTGTGACGCCTTCATGATCGGCTGGGTGCCACTTGTGGTCGTGGGTCTCGAAAGCGAAGCCCTGTCCGTTGTCTGAGCTGTAGGTAAGCAAGGCTCTGCCGTTGCCTGCGTAGTGGCGAACCTCCGCCCAGAGCACTTCTCGGATGCGGGCTGATGGATCTCCGACGAAGACGCCGGGTGAGATCTCGAGGAGCCAGCGGGTGAGGAAGCCACGCAGCCCTGCCGGGCACTGCGTGAGTACGACGACCATCACCAGGTAACCTCCGCGGCGTAGTTGCGGCCGGCGGGGACGACCGTGTCGCGATCGGACCGGAGAGTCACTTGGTCGTGAGAAGCGGGAGTATCCGAGGAATCTTCCTGGTCTGCCATGAGGAGACCCGTTATGTCGTTGACGCACCGGTCGAGGAGACGCCCGCTGTTGATGCGGTCCCTCAGAGCGCGCCGTGTCCTTGAGCCGATGTCGTCAGTGTGTTCGGCGGCAACCTCGAAGGCGATCGGGATCCCGATCTCGGTCTTGTAGAGGTCGGCGATATCCAGGACGAACGAGAGCTCGTGTCCGGAGTGGACGAAGCCGAGGCCCGGGGAGCATCCCAGCGCTGCGACAACAGCGTGTGCGATGCCGTACATGCATTGGGCGGCAGCGGTCACGGCCTGGTTCGGTGCGTCGCCCGCGTTGAAGTCGCCGGGGACGTAGTGACGGCCGCGCCAAGGTACTCCTGTCCTCAGGGCTTCGCGGCGGTAGCAGTCCTTGACGCGGCGCCCTTCGCGGCCCAGGAGTTCTTGCCGGGTTGACCCGGACGGGTCCTCGTCGGGGAAGCGAAGCCGGTACATGGCCCGTGCTACCTCGAGACGGGTGCGCCGGTTGGCCCAGCGGGTGGCCTGTGCCTCCAGGAGGTCTGCTGAGCGGTTCAGGGAGCGTCCGCCTGCGTAGTAGCGGATGCCCTGTTCACCGACCCAGGCCACGGCCGCGCCGCTGTCACCCAGCACGCTGATCGCTTGATGGGTGATGCGTGTGCCGGGTCCGAGGAGGTGGGTCCCGATGGTTGCGGACGGGATGTGGGTGGTTCCCTCTGCGTCCTCGGCGGTGATGGCGTTGTCCTCGCGGTGGACCGTGCACCGTTCCAGGTAAATGAAGGAGATGCGTTCGGCGATGCGCGTGAGCTCGCGGGGTGACGGGGTCCGGCGCTGAGCAATGGTGGCCATGGGCTACACCGCCTGGGCGAGGGTCATGAGTCCGCAGCCGTAGGCCTTCGCCTTTCCGAGGCCCAGGGTCAGGGTCTGGCGGAGGAGTGCGGGGTCGGTGACCTCCAGGCGGCCGTCGAAGGTGACGGTGACGAGAGGTACTCGGTGCGGTCGGCCGGTCTGCTGGCCGGTCTTTTCGAAGCGGTGGCGGCGCTCGTCGCGGACCGTCAGCTGGAACTCGTCACCTTGTGGCAGGCGTCGTCGCTCGGCTGGGGTTTCGAGGATCCGGAACCCGGAGGCCTCCTGGCGGGCAAGGAGCCATCCCATCTGGTGATGGGGCGTGATGTGGGCTGTCCGCTTGGTGGGTTCGCCCTCTTTGCGGCGGATGTGGTGCACCGGGTTCGCGGTCAGGCGGAACGCCCACGTGGTCCCGGTCTGGAGCCCGTTGAGGAAGGTTTGGTAGTCGTAGGTCTGCCAGCCGCCCGTGGTGGGCCAGCCGGCCTGCTCCACCAGGTGCGTCAGGTCGGGGCGGCTTTCGCTGACGATATACAGCAGGACCTCGGCCTTGGCGTTCTGGTCGAGTCGCCACAGGGTGCGGGGGCCGGGTGCGGCGCTCGGGAGCGCGTCGGCGAAGGAGGACATCACCGCGGCGTGGAGGCGCTGGGGTGAGGCGAGGAGGCTTCGGGCTCCCTGCCGCGCGGTGTTGATTCGGAATCGGGTCAGGTGCATCAGGGACCGTCCATGGGGGACAGCAGGGCCTCGGGCGCATGCCGGGGTACCGGTACAGGGGTACGGCGGGCCCGGGCGGAGGGGCGGAAACCGGGGTTGGGTACGTCGACCGTGGTGGAGTGCACGCTGCGCAGGGCGTAGCGGCGGTGGCGCGGGTCGAAGCTGACGGGCTGGTCTCTCACTGCGTCGCCGAGTGGGCTGCCGGGTGTGGTGTCAGCGAGGACGGTCAGCGTCACCAGAGCATCTTTGCGGCGCTGCTCCTGGTACCACGAGGACGCCTGCCAGGTTTCGGCTGCCAGTACTTCGGAAGGGTTGTCCCCGTCCTGCACGCCGAGGTCGATGGGTCCTTGTGGGGGGCAGGATCGTCGGCCGAGGTAGGGAAGGTAGACCGGGGCGCGGACGGCGGTATGCAGTGACCTGATGAGATCGTCGTTGCCGGCGACGGCAGTGACGAAGACTGCGTCGGCGAGGTAGAAGCGGTCCGAGACGGGCATCGCCTTGCCGGTGTCGGCGTGGTGGGCTGTCTGGAAGTCCCGAAGGCGGGTTCCCGGCTGGTCAATGCGTACGGCGAAGCCCAATGCGGCGAGGTCGGACAGGTCGGCGCTGCGATCGCGGCCAAGGGCTGCCGCCAGGAGGCCTATCACGCCGCTCTTGGTGGGAGCGGTCTCGGTGGTGCGCCGGGCGAACCGGGCCGAGGCCCCCCACGACTGCAGGGGGCCGGCCAGGCGCAGGGTCAGAACGCTCATCCACGCTTCCCCAGGCGTTCCACCACGGCCTCGCCCACTTCGGCGACGAGCGGCCGGAGGTCGACCTCGGTGCCGAGCGTCGCCAGGTCGGCCGTGTGATCGCCGACGCGGAGGATCCAGGTGCGGTCGGCGGTGGCGCCGAAGGCTTTCTCGACGGCGGGAATGTGGTCTGCGAGGGCCTTGCAGGCGGCGCGCACATGGCCATCTCCGGTGTCCTCCTGGACTACGGGCTTCTCGAAGGCGCCCACGAAACTCACCGGCCGGGCGGATCGCAGCTTGACGATCACGGCGTCCGGCAGAGTGTGGTTGCCGAACGTGTTGGCCTTGCCGGTCGGCATCGACATCGTGAACCCTTCGATGAAGGCCTCCACTGCCCGCCGTACCGGCTCTCCCGTCCGCTCGCCGTCCAACAGGCCCGCGTCAAGGTTCTTCGACAGCAGGTCGATGTCGACGGCGGCGTAGCGGTACAGGGTGGCTGAGTTGAAGTCGATCGTGCCGATCATTCCGGCGCCCGGCTCGGCGCTGCTGTTCTGGTCGTCCACAGCGGTGAAGTAGTCCGCCTCGGTGTCCACGGCGTGCACGCTGATGGCGTGCGCGACCTGGGCCGCGGCGTCCACGTTGATGTCGGAGGTGTCGGCCACCATACGGCCGAAAAGGGCGATGTCGACCGAGTGGCGTGTCGCGGCGATCTGCTTGGCCCGTGCCTTGACGTCCTTGTCCTTCACGAACACCTTGGGCTCGGTGCCCTTGCCGATTCCTTCGATGGTCAAGGCCGCCAGCCCATCGATCTGCCGCGCACTGAGGAAAAGCAGGTAGGACGCCTGAGGCGCCAGGGGCGGAGCGTCGGCGTCCCCGTCCTTTCCGACCGCCTTGCGCGAAGGAGCCTCGATCTTGGCTCCGGTGGCCGCCTGCACGATCTCGGCAGCCATCGGCCAGACCTGCTCAGCCTTCAGCGACGGCTCGAGCTCGGCGACGCGCTCCGTCAACGTTTCGACGACCTTCTTCGTCCGGACCCCCAATTCGGCAGGATCCAGCAGATCGTAGAAGGCCGTGCGGGTGGCCCGCTTCCATGCCTGGCTGGAGACCCTCGAACGGCGCACGCCACCGTAGACGGCGCTTTTGGGAGCGCCGGTGTCGTCGCGGTTCAGGTTGCTCGGCGGAACGGTCTGCAGGATGTGTACGTCGAGGATGGTGCGGCTCACTCGTTTTCCCTCATCTCGTCTTCTGCGGCCATTGGATGTACGGCTGGGGCTCCCTGGTCCTTCGCGCCTCCAGGCGCCGGGATGCGGTACGCATGGAAGCTGCGCCCCCAGGCCTGCCGGACCCTGGCCGGGCCGCCGGGCCTCTGCCATTGGTCGAGCTGCTCGGCGAGCAGGGCGTAGTCGAGGGGAACCTCCGCGGTACGGAGCAACGCGACCAGTTCCCGCAGTCGCTGGGCCAGCACGTCGAGCGTGCTGGCGGTTCCCGCGCGGACAAGCCGTTTACGGATGGGCTCGTCCGTCTCCCCTCCTGACATCAGCCGGCGTACGGCTGTTCCCACGGACGGCCCGTCAGCGACGTGCATCTGCCGGGCCCGGTGGGACTGCTGGTGTACGGCCCAGAGGGTCACGGCAACGTGAGCGGCACGCTCGGCCCGCAGGGCCTCGGCCTCACTCGCGGGGACCTGTCGCTGGGCGAGGAAAGCCGCGTGGAAGCCCTCGACTCCTACCAGACCCCAGAGGTCTGGTGTCTCCGTTGGCTGCCGGCCGACGCCCCGGCGCAGGCGTGCGAGTGCCCGCACGGCGTCGGGGCGGTCGTCGAGGTATCCGCTCTGCAGGGTGCGGATATGCCGGCCGACGGCCTGTCGGAGCGGACCGACCGGCGTCACCGGCCCTGCAAGTGGTGCCGGTGTTCGGGCGGGGACCGGGATGTGCGGCACGATGTCGGTCATGGAGCTGCTACCTCCTTGCTGATGCCGGCTCCCTCTGGATCTGGCGCGGGGGTGTGGCGCAGGGGAAAGGTCTTGTTGAGACGGGCCCGGAAGACCCTTTCGGCCGCGGCGTTGTCCAGCCAGCCGGTCTCACTCGCGCCGGACAGCTGTCGATTACCCGCATCCCAGAGGATCCGATGGGCCGTCACCTGCCAGGCTGTCCGGGCCGTCTGCGGATCGATCTCCGGGCCGAGGCTTGCCAGCCATTGCCGGTAGGGGCCGTCCAGCAGGCCGAAGCCCAGGTCCCGGGCCGTTTCACGGAGCGGCTCGGGGTCTCGCCCCGCCATCCGGGCGAGGTCGGCTGCCAGGTCTCCCAGGGCGTTGACCCCGGCGTTGCTGTCGCCGACTGCTCCGAGGGCCTCCGTGGCGTATCGCTGGTCCTGCTCGTGGAGCAGGAGGACCGACATCGTGAGGCCGTCGTCGACGACCTCGTCGATGACCGACTGCTGCGTGCCGTACGCCGCACCGATCAGACGGGGCCTGATGAACGTGTCGGCAGGCAGCAGACGCTCGTACGTGAGCTCTGCGACCCATTTCAGGACCCCTGCCCGCAGATAGCCGGGAGGTTCAGATCTCTGCCCGGCCCGGTCGTGGCCCTCGGACGTGAGGAGCGCGGCGAGGCCCCGCCACGCGGCACGTGCCGGGTCGTGTTCACGAGGCATGTAGACCGGCGTGCGGCCCAGCTTCTTCTCCTGCGGTTTGCTGCGGCGCCAGCCGCTCATCGGCTCGTACATGTGCCTGTCGGGCGCGGTCAGAGGGTCGCCGTACGAGAGGACGACTCCGTGGACAGCCTGACCGTCGTGGTGCAGGCGGATCCGCCGCGATTGCCAGGTGTACAGGTCCCGCGGCCCGGTGGGCCGGGACTCCAGCCCCTGCTGCACATCCGGCCCGCACTGCTCACGGCGCCATGCCGGCTTGTCGTCCTTGTCGGTCGCGAGTGCGGTCGCGTCGGCCGCCACGAGGTTCAGAAGGAGGGTCTGCTGGAGGCCGGCACCCTCGACGAAGACGCCCCCCAGGTTGCCAGCCCACCCGACCCCTTGCGGGTAGCCCTTGCCACCCTTGACCCGGGTGTCTTCCACGGCACCTGACTTGATGCCGGACGTGTCGAAGGCGTGAGCGTGGACGACCCACCGTGCGGCCTCAGCGAACGAAAGCTGCAAGACACCGGGTTGGCGCATGGAGAAGAACGGGTCACCGTTGGGTACATCCGCAACGAGGCGGTTCAGTGACGCGACCTCGTCCTTCTGCGTCCTCAGGCCAGCGACCTGGAAGAACGGCTGAGTGGGGTGGATGAGGTCGAACCTGTCCCGGTGGCGGTCGAGATAGGCAGCGACGCCGGTGAACGGCGCCGGACTTTCGTACAGCTCCTGCCAGGAGTCAAGGTCCTCGGGCCCGTCCACCGCATCGTGCAGGATCGCCAAGAGAAGCCTCAGCAGAGCAAATTCCTGGGACGGAAGATCCCCCGTCAGTCTTCGTACTTCTCCGGCACGTGCGAACACCTCCTTCAGGGAGAGTTCCGTCGCAGTGCCGTCGTGTAACTGGACCGGCAACCACGGGCGGGAGACCAAGTCGAAACCGGGCACACCCTTCACCACCCTCACATCCTTGGCCCCGGCTGGACTGACCTCCAGCCCATCGGCGTCGCTGTAGCGGACCTCAAAGCCTGCCAGCCGGGTCTGACAATCCTCATCGAGCACAAGAACCAGCTCGCCGGCCAGCCAGTGGCACTCCGGCGTCTGCCACGCCTGCGGTCCGAACCGCTCGAGCTCATCGATGGCACGATCGATCACCCACGGCTTGGAGAAGTGGTACGGCAGCCGCAGCGCACTGGCCGCGATCGCACGCGCCGTACGAGGGGGCGGCACCGCATCAACCGGCACCTCCAGCCCACCCAGCCCCCGATCCAGCCAGGGCAGCGTCGCGTACGTGCCGTCGCAACGCCGCTGGATGACGACAACTTCCAGGCTTTCGTCACTGTCCCGCACCTGGGCACGGCCCGCCCGGGTATCGTCCGCATCACCCACACCGGCATCGATCCAGCCGACCAGAGACCTGCCCGGCTTGCGAACCTCTGCGATTCGAAACACCTGCGCCGCACGCTGCTGCCTGACGACAGCGACTTCGTACTCCCGTAGTGCGGCCGTCATCGCCTCCGCCCAATCATCTCGAGGAGCGGGGCACCCGTCCGCGTAGGCAGCCTGTACCAGCAAACTGATGTCGTCTGGAAGGGTGACCGGCCGCTGCCCCCAGAAGGGGAGCAGCACAGCCAGGGACCGCAGCAGGGCGTGCCGGCCGTAAACGGAGATCGAACCGCTGACCGGCGCCGGAGGCACGGCTTCCCAGTCCACACCGGTGATCAGGCATCGTGGAACCCGCAGGCGGGCCGGGCGGTCGCTCTGGCCCTGGCCGCGCTGGTGCCGGTGGAGCCGGCCCATCCGCTGGAGGATGAGGTCGACGGGGGCAAGATCGGTGACCAGCAGGTCGAAGTCGATGTCCAGTGACTGCTCGGCGACCTGGCTGGCGACGACGACATGCCGCCCCGTCGGCCGAGAACCCCCGGGACCGAACCAGGCCACAAGCCGCTCGTCAATACGCGCCCGATCCAGATCAAGGAAACGGGAGTGAGCGACCGTCACCGCTTCCGAGCCGAAACACTCACGTAGGACCTCCGCCGCCTGGAGAACACGGTCGACCGTATTGCGCACCACTAACGCGCAGCCGCCGCCTGCCAGCTCATCCTCCAACCGGTCCGCGAGCACGCCCAGGTCGTCACCCAGCTGCTCCATCACGACCTCCGTACGCCGGTCCGCGGCCGCTTCCGGCCCGCTGACGACGGAGGCGCGACCGGGGGCGACCACGCTGATCAGCGGATAAGCGTCTGCGGCCTCCAGCTCGGGCCGCAGTTCGGACTCACCGGCGTAGGCCTCGGCCAGCCGCCGCCGACGCCCCGCAGGCAACGTCGCAGACAGCATGACCACCGGCACCCCGTACGCACCGAGCCACGAGAGCACACGTTCCAAGTACTCGCTCATGTAAGCGTCATAGGCATGCACCTCGTCGATGACAACGACCTTCCCGGCCAGCGCGAGATGCCGAAGCGCCAGATGCCGGCTCTTGAGCCCGGCAAACAGCAACTGGTCGATGGTCCCTACGACGAAAGGCGCGAGCATGCCCTTCTTCCGCCCCCTGAGCCATTGATGCGCGACAAGCTGCGCCTCGGCAGCGCACGTGTCATCACGGCGTGAGGTGGAGACAACGGAGACCGCGTCCAGATCGACCGCCGCGATCGTACGGCCGCCGGCCCGCATATCCTTCGCGAAGTCGTCGTTGAGTGAGCCCTTTGAATGGGCCAGGAAGACCGCAAGATCCATGTCCCCGGGCAGAGCCTCCAACCAGCGCCTCGTCCGGCTGTACATCGCGTTCGATGTTGCACGGGTCGGAAGGGCGATGAAGCAGCCTCCAGCCCCCGACTTCGCGGCGAAGATTTCCACTACGGCGAGTGCGGCTTCGGTCTTGCCTTCGCCCATCGGCGCCTCGATGATCATCAAGCCAGGCGCATCCGCCTCCCGCGCAAGACGGACCGCCTCCTCCTGCAACGGCCGAACGGACGGCAGCCCGAACCGCGCGGCGAAAAGCTCCTGAACCGTACCCTCAGGCGCCTGTGCCTGCCACGGCCGGGGAAGACCGATACCACGCCACGCAGCATCCACCCGTTCGGCTTCGTCGCGGTGCTGATCCTCAGGGAAGAGCAGGAACAGATCAGGATTGCTCGCGATCCAATCGGCGACGATCACCAACGCAGACAGAACAGCCTGCACGGGCTGCGACAACTTCACGCTCTGCCATCGTAAAAGCCGCTCCCGTACCCCGTATGCCGCCGCACAGGCGTCAAGGAGCTCAGTCTGCACAGCACGCCAGAGCCCCTCGCTCGAACCCGGGGTTCGCAGAAGCTCACCATGCCGGCGCAGGTCATGAAACTGCTCGTGTGCCGGCGGAACCCCGTGATGCCCTCCCACCGGCACCGCGAACGCCATCACGTTGCGAGGCGGCCACCCCAGCCGCTCCAGCCATTCCTCTAACAACACCTGCCCAGCCAGACCGTGCGGGGCACGCTTTCGCTCGGCGCCGAACTGCTCCCGCGTCAACATCTTCAGCCCGCCATCGCTCATGCGGGCCGCCAAAACCTCGACCTGGCAAGCGAACGCGGGCGTCGCCTTCCCGATGTCGTGAACAGCGCAGAGCCACACCACCAGCGCCCTAGCGTCTTCGCTTCCGTTGGGTAGATGGCGGGCCACAAGGTCGCGCACCTGGCGCGGAACCCACCCGTCCCAAAGCCGTCCCCCCACGGCCGCTGCGTCCGCCATGTGACGCCACAAAGGGAGCCACTTCTCGGTCTTCCGATCGTGCTTCGCCCACACGGTGCGCGCCTCGGTCGTGAGCCGTGCACTCCAATGCGGCATACCGTCCTGCACCCCGGATCCCTCCCCAGAGACCACTGTCCGCCGCCGCTGCCGCTGCCGCAGATTTCGAACACCAGGACCTACGAAGCGCGAGCCTGTAGCCTGCTCCGGACACGGCTTCTAGAAGATCCCTCGTGCGAGTGAACCGCGGACGATCGCCGGTAAAGATCACCAGACTCATCAGGGACGCTACTCGAATTACAGAGGCTCAAAGCTGGATTCGTTGAAAGACGTGAGGAGCCTTTCAATCTGCACGAGCACATGGGTCATCCCTGCGCTGCGTAGTGGATGGGGCTTGCCTGCCGCCGTGCTACTCGTGGGTCAGCCTCAGGTCGAAAGCTGGCGTCTAGCGTGGGGCGGGAGTCGTGTGCCTGAAATGTCGCATTCTGGAGAAGTGATGTGCATCGGCTCTTGGCCACCGTAGAGTTCCTGGTCAGCCAGTCTGCCCCCCGCGCCAGCGGGGATGGCCCCACCCATCCTGCAGAAAGTCGGCGCGCCTCTGACTGCCCCCCGCGCCAGCGGGGATGGCCCCGCCGACCAGGTCCGCGACGTCCTCGCCACCGCCTGCCCCCCGCGCCAGCGGGGATGGCCCCCGGATCGCACCGACCACCGACATCGGACGGACCTGCCCCCCGCGCCAGCGGGGATGGCCCCGCGATGACGGATTTCGCCCTGAAGGGCAAGGCCTGCCCCCCGCGCCAGCGGGGATGGCCCCTTGGCAGGAGGGGACACCTGAAACCGTGCGCACTGCCCCCCGCGCCAGCGGGGATGGCCCCTCCGCGGGGCAGGTGCGTCCGTGGCTGCGGAACTGCTCCCCGCGCCTGCGGGGATGGCCCCACCAGGACCCACGAGGCCCGAGAGCCCCTAGCCTGCTCCCAGCGCCTGCGGGGATGGACCCCTGCCGACCGAGCTGCGGTCGCAGATGTCGGCCTGCTCCCCGCGCCTGCGGGGATGGACCCGCGGCGAGCTGGTCGAGGGTGAGGCCCTGCTTCTGCTCCCCGCGCCTGCGGGGATGGACCCCTGGAGTCCGCCACCGACGTCCGCCCCGGCGGCTGCTCCCCGCGCCTGCGGGGATGGACCCGTGACCGCGACCCGGGCGGGCGGGTGCCCGGCCTGTTCCCCGCGCCTGCGGGGATGGACCCGCCCAGGCGTCGTCCATGCAGCCGATGAACTGCTGCTCCCCGCGCCTGCGGGGATGGACCCGTGACGGTGCCTAGGTGCTCGACGACCAGGATCTGCTCCCCGCGCCTGCGGGGATGGACCCGCGCCGATGTCGCGCATCGCCCGGTAGAACGTCTGCTCCCCGCGGCTGCGGGGATGGACCCCTGACGATGACGCTGCCGACTGCGGCCGTCACCTGCTCCCCGCGCCTGCGGGGATGGACCCCGCGAGTTCGTCGTCGCGGACGGAGAGCGCGGCTGCTCCTCGCGCCCGCGGGGATGGACCTGCGTACCGGTGGTGGCGCGCCGGGGGCCCGCCCTGCTCCCCGCGCCTGCGGGGGCGGACCCGAGACCCTCGACCTGGCCGGCTCCCTCACCGACTGCTCCTCGCGCCCGCGGGGATGGACCCACGGCGGTGACGATAGCGAGCTGCCTCTGCCACTGGTCCCCGCGCGCCCGCGGGGATGGACCCAGCACGTTCACCTTGCCCGCGCGGGCATTGGTCTGCTCCCCGCGCCTGCGGGGATGGAGGTCAGATGCGGTTGCGGGGTGCAACTCTGCTCCCGGCGCCTGCGGGGATGGACCCGACCGCACAGCCATTGCCACCGCCCTCATCGGCTGCTCCCCGCGCCTGCGGGGATGGACCCGCGTTGTCCGCCCACATCAGGTTCGACAGGCCCTGCTCCCCGCGCCTGCGGGGATGGACCCGCACCACCCAGGGGGTGCAGGGCCGTGGTCTTTTGCTCCCCATGCCTGCGGGGATGGACCCGGGACTACCCGGCTGGCCGCTCGGCTCCAGTTTCTTCTCCTTGCACACCACCTGCGGGCGGAAGCCGAGGTCGGCCAAGCGGGCGGCCGCCGCGTCGGTGAGGTGACGGTCCCGATCTAGGGTGACCACCCCCTGGTCGCCGCAGACCTGGCAGGCCACCGCAGCGGTCCCCCCCCCGTTATGTTCTTCGCGGTCCTGCAATGGGGCCACTGGCCTCCGGGCCCGGTATGACTGTGTCCCCTCTGTCGAACGGATGACCTGGGGGGTGGTGTCGCCGGGCCCGTGGGGTGCCGTCGGAGACGGTGATGAGAGACCCGGCCACCGCCCGGTCCGGCGCAATGCCGGACAGTTCGCGGGCGGCAGGTCTGCATAACGTGGATGCGCGAGCACGGTGCCACCGCCGAGGCCGGCACGGTCAACACCTACGGAGGGGTGCCATGGTAGACACCGGAGGCATGGGCGTCCTCCTCGGCATGGACGTCGGCAAGACCGCCCACCACGGCCACGGGCTCACGCCGGCCGGGAAGAAGGTCTTCGACAAGCCGATGCCCAACAGCGAACCGAAGCTGAGGGCCGTCCTCGACAAGCTCAAGACCAAGTTCGGCACCGTTCTGGTGATCGTGGACCAGCCCGCCTCGATCGGCGCCCTGCCGCTGACCGTCGCCTGCGACGCGGGCTGCGAGGTCGCCTACCTGCCCGGACTCGCGATGCGGCGGATCGCCGACCTCTATCCGGGAGAGGCGAAGATCGATGCGAAGGACGCCGCGGTGATCGCGGACGCGGCCCGGACCATGCCGCACATCCTGCGTTCGCTGGAGCTGACCGACGAGATCACCGCCGAGCTCACCGTGCTGACGGCTTCGACCAGGACCTCGCCGCCGAGGCCACCCGCACCAGCAACCGGATACGCGGTCTGCTCACCCAGTTCCACCCGTCGCTGGAGCGCGTGCTCGGCCCGCGACTGGACCACCCGGCCGTCACCTGGCTCCTCGAGCGCCACGGATCTCCCAACGCTCTGCGGAAAGCCGGCCGCCGCAGGCTCGTCGAACTGATCCGGCCCAAGGCGCCGCGGATGGCCGCGCGGCTGATCGACGACATCTTCGGCGCCCTCGACGAGCAGACCGTCATCGTTCCCGGAACTGGCACCCTCGACATCGTGATCCCGTCCCTGGCCGCCTCACTCGCAGCGGTCCACGACCAGCGCCGGGCACTGGAAGCCCAGATCAGCACCCTGCTGGAGGCCCACCCTCTTCACCCGGTCCTGACCTCGATGCCGGGAGTCGGAGTCAGGACCGCCGCAGTCCTGCTGGTCACCGTCGGCGACGGCACCGGCTTTCCCAGTGCCGCCCACCTCGCCTCCTACGCCGGCCTCGCCCCCACGACGAAATCGTCGGGGACCTCGATCCACAGCGAACACGCACCCCGCGGCGGAAACCGGCAGCTCAAACGCGCCATGTTCCTCTCCGCCTTCGCCTGCATGAACGCCGACCCGGCATCACGCACCTACTACGACCGGCAACGCGCCCGCGGCAAAACACACACCCAAGCCCTCCTCCGCCTCGCCCGCCAACGCATCAGCGTCCTCTTCGCCATGCTCCGAGACGGCACCTTCTACGAATCCCGAACCCCCACCATCACCCTCGCCGCATGACCATCCCAAACACCCGCATACCTGGCACCACGTCCTTGACGAAAGACATAGAGACACCCCCCGCCCGTCCCGACGTCCAGCACCCGCAGACCCGGGCGCAGATCCAGCTCCTCCAGCAGCTCGACAGTCGAACTCATCACCGTCGACATCGACGTGATCGACGCCTCCGACCGCGTCCCGCGCACCCGGCCCAGCAGCGGCTCCCCATCGTGCTGGACGAGCACGGCCCCGCGGCGTCGGCCTTCCGCAGGCAGGAGTTGCAGGACTTCGTCTTGTCCTTGAGGCGTCCGCAGATCTTCAGGGACGCCTTGAGGAGCAAGGCGGCGCGGTTCGGGATGGTGGCTGTGCTCATGTCTCTCCCCAGAGCACAGCCCCCTGCCTGAACCACGAGGTCGGCGGGCGCCGACGCAGGGGGCTGGGCACGGATAGACGGGGTGGGCCCCGGATCCGTTACACCGCGGCGTACGGGTCCGCGAGCGGCACGGCCCGCTCGCAGCCGTCCATACGCGGCTGATGTCTGGCCGTGGTCCCACTCGCAAGTCTTCCGCCCGTTCGGGTGACGCCGCGGGCCGGTGTCGGTAGGCTCGCGTGAGCGTAGGGAACGCGGCGCCGGCGAGCGGTCAGCGACCCCGGGATGACCGCCCTACGCTTTCGTTCATGACCAGCAGTCACACTCATTCTTCCGGGCCCGGTTTGCCTCGCCTGAGCATTTTGCCTGCGCGGGACTATCGGAATTCGAAAGCCGTTCGACGGCAAGTTCGGGAATTCCTCGGCGGAACTCTGAAACTCACCTCGTGGCATCCTCAGGGCCGATAGCGTGGACCCTACAGATCTTCTGTGGCGGCGTGTTGCCGTGCTGCCCCTCGGCGTGGGGGCCGGGCTTTCGGGCGCGGGCACCACGCCGAGGGGTGCGCGACAGGTGTGCTCCGCTACAGAGAGGGCACGATGGTGTGTCCAATTGAAAGAGCGGGCAGTTCGCCGCGACGTCGATGGTGGAAGCGGGTGCTGGTTCGGTCTCGCCGGATCGCCCGTGACATCACGCCGTACGTCGTACTGGCCGCAGCCGGCGTCGATGTGGTTCGGGCGCTGGTGAGGTAGCCGGCCGGACCTGTTACAGCCAGGTCCGGCCGGCGATCGAGGGGCCCGTTCGCGCGGTATGGCGGGCGGGCCTTCGCTCTGAGGCGGTCTCCGCAATTTCCGGATGTTCCGGAACTTACGCGAATCACGTTACATGAATCCGCCGGGCGGAGGGTGGTACCACTAAAATCGTGGTCCACAATTGCAGTACACCGCGCGAAAGTACGGGTGGAGGGGCACCCCTTAACGTTAGGGGGTGATGGAAGCTTCGTGTATCCCCTGCTGCGCGACCTGCATGTGCAGGTCGAAGCCATCGAAGTCGCAGTCCCGGTCGTACTGGCGGGGGTCCATGCAGTCCCCTGCCGCGCAGTCCGCAGCGAACAGGGCACCCGTGCCGAGCATGGACGTGGTCGCGCCGACCGGCTCAAGCAGGAGACGGTGGTCGCGGCGGGGGCCGTCCATCAGGGGGTCCTCGGTGTAGTGCTGCATGGTGGTGCAGTCCCTTCGGAGCGTTGGAGGCCCCGGGTCTCGCTGATGACCGGCCCTTGCTGTGGTGCGGAGGAGCCTAGGGTTCGAGGCTCTGGCCGGGCAGGTTCAGCGTGCGGGTAGCCGGGGGTAGCCCCCCATCGCGCTCGTGTCCAGCCCGAGGGACCAGGGCGTGACGGTGTGCTCGAAGTCCTGCCGGGCTCAGTGGTAGGTCTCGCTTTCGGCCTTCAGGAAGCGCGCAGCTGCCGTGCTGTACGTGGTGGACTCGGTGGTGCAGGTCAGCAGATCGGCGAGCGCGGCGTCCAGCGCGAGGTACCAGCTCCCCAGGGTTGTGGCGAGAGAGAGGATCACCGGGTACGTCTCGGTGGACCCGAACTCGCTTACGTGCCAGTGGACATGCGCCAGCTCGAAGCCGTCGAGGGTATCCGGGGCGCCGGCGGTGGCCTCGCGGTACCGGGCGATGGCCTCCAGCTCCGCGGAGGTGAACGGCGCGGTCTTGTACTCGTAGACCGTCAGGTCGTCGTCCGCGGCTTGGCGGGTCACTGGCCGTTCCCCTCATGGACGGTCGCGAGGGCCTGAGCGAAGACCGGGACCAGGTCCTTGTCGAGATAGTAACCGCCGGTCTTGGACCAGCCGTTCTTGTCCGGCGTGGTCGCCTTGATCGGCGAAGTCATGGACCGACCCCAGTATCCGAGTTCGGCGCCGGCCTTGACGGCCTTCGTGATCGACTGGGACGGACCCTTGAGGGAGTTCTCCCCGTACTGCTCGCGGAACGCGCCGCCGTCAGCGAACCCCTCCCCCGCGACAGCGGCCACGATGAGGTTGCGGGTGTGGGGCTGGACCTGACGGAGCAGCTTCTCGGCCCGGTCAACCGTCCATTCCGTGTCGGTGGTGACGCTGGCGCCGGGCCCAATGCGGGTGACGAGCTCGGCAAGCGCCTGGATGATCTCCGGCGGCGCCGGGTCCGGGATCTTGATGGTGATTTCCACAAGAGGCCTTCCCTTGAATCAACCCGGGATCAACCCGGGATGCAAGGAGTATGCCGGGCCGCGGCGCTGTGAGTCCAGGGTTGACCCAGGGTTGTCACTTACAGGGGCGAACTGCCGGACCCGCTCTAATAGTTAGGTTATCCTTACCGGCTATTCTCCTTTGAATAACCGGTACCTAGCTGTGGGGGAACTGATGGCCGATCACGCGCAGGACGAGCTGCCCGGGAGCGAGCCCGCCGAGGGCGGCCGGGCGTCGGCGGCCGAGGGGCAGCCGGACCCAGCGCCCGCGGTCCCGGAGGGCAGCCGCGCCGCGGTCCCGTCCCCGGTGCCGGCTTCCCGGAAGCCGGCCCGGCGCAGGAGGGAGCCGGTCAAGATCGCGTTCGGTCCGGTCGAGAACGGGCTCGACTACCTCATCAGCGTCACCAAGCACCTGAAGGGCGACCCCGCTCCCCGGGACCTCAAGTACGCGATCCTGCACCTCGCGGCGGCCGCCGAGGTGCTGCTCAAGGCGCGCCTGCAAGGCGAACACTGGTCGCTGGTCTTCGAAAAGCCGGAGACCGCCACCCGGGAAAGTTTCGACAATGCGGACTTCAGGAGCTGCGGCTCGATCGAAGCCCTCGACCGGTTGCAGAGGCTTGCACAGCTCGATGTCGTGAAAAAGGGCTCGACCAAAGACGACTTGCAGCGCCTGATCAAGTGGAGAAACGCCCTCCAGCATTACGGCCTTACCACATACACGGAGGGCGAGAAGGATTCGAAGACACGGAAAACAATCTATGCACCCGCCGTGGAGAAACTCGCCGCCAATCTGCTCGACTTCCTCCTCACGTTCGTGCGGGACGAGCTGTTGCCGTCCAAGCCGCGCGGCAGCAGCCAGCACCTGCGCCTGCACGAGGAGATGCGGGAGGTCAGCAGGGGTCTGTCGGACATCAACATGTACCTGAAAATCCGCTGGAGCGGCCTGCGCGCCGAGCTGGAGCCGCTCAAGGACCAGACGGTGCAGTGCCCGACCTGCCAGGAGTTCGCCTTGCTGTGCAACGGCAAGGCCGAATGCCAGTTCTGCGGGATGTCGGAGGAGACAGGAGAGCGGGTAGCCGACGAGTACGTCGACCTCGTGCAGGAATTCATCTCCCTCAGCGACCCCCGAAGGGTGATTCACCCCTGCCCCGAATGTGAGGCGTTCAGCCTGGTCGCCGACGTGGAATTCGCCAGCGGACGGCGCGCCGAATATTTCTGCTTCACCTGCGGGGGAGAAAGCGTGCCCGCAAACCTCGCCTACTGCGACGTTTGCGGAATTCCCACCGAAGCCAAGGACGGCCTGTCCCTCTGCCCGGACTGCCTCGACGCACGCCTGGCACGCTTCTGACACCCAGCCCGTGAACACCCGTAGCCAACGAAGGCACTTGATGAGCCGACCAAACCGAGGGGGACCACAGGTGAACCACGGACGCAGCCCCCGGGGAGCACGGCCGGAGCCGACGACGGCTCCCCCTGCACCCCCGCCCGTCTCACTGACTCAGGGCCCGGGGACCGACGCCTACACAGAGATGACCGCTCAACTCGGCGTGCTGCACAGCTTTTTGAGGGCGCGGGCGGCAGAGACACCCGTCGTGACTCCCCTCTTCCACGAGTCCTTGGGCTTCGCGATGGGGTACGCCGAGGCGTGCGTGGAGAACGGGGACATCGTCGGCGCCGTGCGCAAACTGGAGTGGATGCGCAACGAGGCGAAGCGCTGGAAGCACCACCCGGAGTTCCCCTCATGACCCTGCACCTGCTCGTCCAAGAGGGCGACGAGTTCTACATGGCTAACCCGCCCCTCGGCTCGGACGGCGCCATCATCCGCATCGCGGAGAACCGGGAGCCGGAGGCCCTGAACACCGGCAAGGTCTGGGTCGTGACCGTCGGCGAGGACGGCAAGGGGCGTCGCCGACGCCTACTCGAAACCTAGCAGCTGCACGACTCCCCCACCACGGCGGCTGGCCAGCCGCGCCGTTCCGGATACGTCCGCCTGAGCCCGGGTGAACTCGCTCCTGTCCGCGGCCCCGCTGGCCCGGGTCGGATATCCGACCCGGCGCCCCCGGCGGGCTTCGACGCGGTGTGCGATCCGGCAGCACTGCGCCTCGCCCTGGACGATGCCGCCCGCGGCCTGCGCGAGGTCGGTCTGCCTCTGGACGGCTCGCCCGCCCCGGTCTCGGCCGCCGACTCCGCCCCGGACTGGGCCCACCGGGCCAGTGTGCTCTACGAGACCCTGGTGCTGCTCGCCGCGCGCGTCGAGCCGTATGCCACCGCCCGCGGCAGCGCGGAGCGCCGCGTACGGGCGGTTGTGGCCGCCGCTAGTTTACCGGCGGGCGCCAGGCGGCCCGCTGACAGCGACTGAAGTGACTGAAAATCAGAAGAAGGTGAACGAAATCGTGACGTCGCCCGCAGACTGGACGGCCTTTCTACGCGCCCGTATCGCAGAGGAGAAGCGTCTGGCCTACGCGGCGGCCGCCGACGGCTGGTGGGACCCGACCGAGCCCGCCGCCCGCCGCTTCGGCATCGAGGCGGACGGGCGACTCATCGTCTCCGTCCTCACCGGCCGCGGCGTCAAGGCCGACGAGGAGGTCGCCCGCCACATCCTCAGCCATCAGCCCAGCCGCGCCCTGGAGGACCTGGACGCGAAGGAACAGCTGCTCGACCACTGCGAGCGCCTGGGCGACGACATCCCGCCGCAGCTCCTGGCCATCGTGCGGCAGTTCGCCGAGCCGTTCCACGAGCACCTCGACCACCCCGTACGGACCCCGGAGGCGCCGTGAGCACGGACGTGGAAGTCTGCGACGCCGAGCTGGTCGAAGGCGACATCGTCGTACGGCCGGCGGCCGCCGAGCAAGGCCCGCGGTACCTCGTCACGCAGCACACGATGCTCGGCCCTGGGGAGCTCCCGCCGCGGGCCGACCAGCGCCCCGCCTGGAACGATCAGGACTTCCGGCTGTCCGCCGAGGACATCGCCGACCTGGCCGAGCCCGACCTCGCCGAGAACACCATCGCCAACCGCAACTCCACCACCGGGGCCTTCGAGGCGTGGTGCGCAGCCCAGACGCCGCCGCGGGTCGCGTGGCCGTGCACGACCGCGACCTACACCTCCTACGGCCTGCACCTGATCCGCCGGGGCAAGGCGGGCGAGTTCAAGCCGGACAGCGTCGGCCAGTACATGTCCCGGATCTGGAACTGGCAGCCGGTCGATCTCCGGCCGGACCCGAGCCGGTTCAAGGGGCGCCTGCGCGTCTGGAAGAAGGAGTGGGCCCAGGCCGGCGGGGAGGTCAGGCGGGCCCCAGCCGTCACGATCGAGTACAACGTGCGCATCATCGAAAAGATCGACGAGTCCACCAACATCGGCAAACGCGACGCCTTTCTGGCCGCCCTGGCCTACTGCAACCTCCGCCGGGAGTCCGAACTCACCGACCTACTCAACGGCCGCATCCGGATCCACGACACCGGCCTGTACGTCGTCACCGCCACCTCGAAGACGGACCAGGCCGGCAAGGGCGCGGGCAACTGGATCAAGGACCGGGAAGACCTCCAGCTCGTGCGCCGGGCTCGCGCCTGGTTCACCGTGCTGCGCGAACTCGGCGCGGACGCCCCGCACCTGCCGGTCTTCCGTGCGCTCACACTCAAGGGCGCGCTGCGGAAGTACCCTGCGAAACGCGAGCGGGGAGTCCGCATGCGCCCCGGGTCCCTGGACGATCGGCTCCAGGAGCTCGCGGAGCGCGCCGGCGTCCCGTACATCGACGGGAAGAAGGTGACGAGCCACGGCTGGCGGGCCGGCGCCAACACCGACATGATCGCGGCCGGGGTCTCCCTCGCCGAGCGGAATGTCGCCGGCCGGTGGGCGCCCGGCTCCCACACCGCCGACACCGTGTACGGCCGACAGCACGGGCTCGGCACCCGCGACCCGCTCTCGGACGTGCCGCTGTACGGCGGCCCTGCACGGGCGGCCGTGGCGGGCGCACGGGCATCCGCCGCGCCGGTACCTCCGGCACCAGCCGAGACCGCGGACGGGGCCCCGTGACGGGCTTCCGAGTGGTGCTCCGGTTCGTGGAAGGCGGCCCTGCGGTCACCGGGGAGTGGGAGACTCGCTCTTCCGCCTAGCGGTGCTACGTGAACTGGGTCGGCCTGTACGGCAGCCATCCGACCGCACGTATCCAGCTGCGCGACGACAGGACGAGCCCCGGTAGCGTGGTCAAGGAGTGGACCCGGGACGGTGGCGAGCAAGCCCGATGACGAAATGCGGGTATCAGGCAAGCCGCCTGGGTACGGGTGTACGGAAAGCCTGGCTCCCCCTGCTACGGGCTGGGGGAGCCAGGCATCGTCATGCTGGAGGCTCAGGCCGAGGCGTGAGTGTGCGCAGCGTGCTGTACGAAGGTCAGGAACGTGGCCGGGGACAACAGCAACGCCGGGCCCTCCAGAACTTTCGAGTCCCTGATGGCGACGCCGGCGTGCTTGGTCGCGCGGAAGTCGGCGATCTCCACGCAGTTGTCGTTGCCGCCGCTGCGGGACGACTTCCGCCACTGGGCGTGGGGCAGCGCCACGCCGTTGAAGGTCGTGGTGCGGGTCGGGCTGGGGCTCATCGCCGAATCTCCTCTATGCGGTTCATGATCGCTTTCCGGGAGGCATCCACGGAAAGGGCATCTGCGACGATCGCCTCGAAGGCGTCATCGAATTGCTGGACAGCCTCGGTGCCCTCCACGAACGTGCCGCCGAGGATGTTCTCCAGCTGCACGACGGTGGGCCACGGCCTCTCGAAGTCCACCACGCTGAACAGCCCGAGCAAGCCGGGGTGGGCGCCAGCAGACATCGGCATGACTTGGAGCGTGATGTTGGGCCGTTCGGACATGTAGAGCAGGTGGTTGAGCTGGTCGAGCATGATCGACAGGTCGCCCTCCTCCTGCTGGAGAACGGACTCGTGGATGACGGTGCGCAGCTTGAGTGGCGGACGGTCCGTGCGGGAAAGTACGGCCTGGCGGGCCATTCGTACGTCGACCAGCGCCTGCACCTCCTGGGGTGTTCTGGGCGGCATGGCGGTGCCCGTGATGATGGCTTTGGCGTACCCCGGACGCTGTAGCAGGCCCGGTACCAGGTGCCCGCCGTAGAAGCGGATGCCGACAGCGTCGCTCTCCAGGGAGAGGTAGTCCCGGTACGGGTTGGCAACGACATCGCCGTAGGTTGCCCACCACCCCTGCTTCCCCGCATCCCTGGCCAGCCCTTGGAGAGCGGAGATCAGGTCTGCGTCCGTGACCCCGTAGGTGGACATCAGGAGGTCGATGTCCTTCGGGGTCACGCCCGCTCTGGCGTTCTCCATCTTCGAGAGCTTGGTGTGGTGCCAGCCCATCCTGGCCGCCGCCTCTTCCCCACTCAGCCCGGCCTTGTCACGACAGTCGGCGAGAAGGCTGCCAAGTCGGCGTCTGCGGAGCGTTGGCTTGGCCCTCTGGTTCGGCATCCGCTCGTTCTCCCTTCGGGTGACGATCTGCCACCTGCGGGTGCGCAGTTGGGTCCCGCGGGTTGCATTGTGCCCTCCCCGGGTTGCACCCGTCGACGGGAACGAAGATTCGGTTTATGCAATTCGAGGTGACGTGGTTGCGCACCCAGGTTCCAAAGAGGCATCCTCGCATAGCAACACTTTTGACGGAGTGTCATTTCATGATCATTCATGACTCTCGGTCAACTCTTTGACGCTGCGCGGAGAAAGAGATTGCTGCCGCAGCCGCCCGCTTCCCCGTCCGTACGGAGGACTGCGCCATGTCGATCGCCGCACCACTTCTGTACGAGCACTCACACGCGGCCGATAGTCCCGTCCGCGGGCCGATCATCGCCGGGGCCGACATCAGCCTCCTCCGGTCCGAGCAGGACATACAGCGTCCGGGGCAGATGCGCCGCATCGCGACGGCCTACCTGCGGCTCTGGAAGCTCGACGACCTCGCGGACGCGGCACGCGTTCTGGTGTCCGAGCTCGTCACGAACGCATTCCAGCACGGCGCGGGCGAGGTGGTCGACGTACGGCTGTACGTCACCGCGGCGGACTTCTGCATCGAGGTGGACGACGGTAGCCCGTGGATTCCTCGACGGTACGCCGACGAGCCGCTCGCGCAGGGCGGCCGGGGCCTGTTCCTCGTGGACGGCCTGGCTGACGCCTGGGGAGTCACAGAGGACGGTGCCCGGGTTTGGTGCCTCCTTCGCCGCGATCACGGTACGCCGGAGGGACAGTGAGCCTGATCAGTCTCTTCCGTCGCCGAGGGACGCGTACGAACCTGGTGCGGCAACCGTCCCCAGCTCAGTTATCCCGCAGGGCCGCGGCGAGCCGGACGGATGTCTTCGGCGCCAGCGAGACGACCGTCCTCCGCGTTCTCGAAGCGCTGCGGCCGGTGCGGACCCCCACCGTCGTGGACTCGATCTTCGACGCGCTCGAAGACATCCTCGGCCAGGGCTATATCCCGGACGACGACGAGATCTCCGACCTCAGCCTCCGGATGCGCGGCTACCTCATGAGGCTCCTCGCCGTCGCCCCCGAGCAGGACGACTTCACCGAACCCGTCGCACGGGCTCGCGCACTTCTCGACGTGGATGTGCCCGGGGACTACATGGGCATCCGGGTGCACCTCCGGCGAATGGCGCTGACCGCCCTGGCGCTGCTTGAGCTCCTGGCGCCCTTCCCGGCGGACTCGGACTCGTCCCCCTGATCTCCCGCGCCTCCCCGCCGGCGAGGTTCGTAGGCGGCCGGGCGCGGGCTCCAATCGCCCTCCGTCGGTAGCCCTTCCCCCTCGGCTGCCGGCGGAGGGCCGTCCCAAGCAGAGGAACATCATGTGCAAGCACAAGCCGCACTGCCCGGCCGCGGATGCCTCCGACCGGGAGGCCGCACACCCCTTGGCCTCCTGGCCGGAACAGGGGTGGAGCCTGCTCTGCAACGGCGTCCTGCTCTTCGAGGACACCGGTGAGCTGCTTCCCGACGGGCGGATCATCGCCCCCCACCGGCCCCTCACGGGGGCCGTAGCGTGATGAGCCTCCTCCTACCACCGATGACCGTAACGCTGGCGCCGGCCCACGAAGCGTACGACTTCGATCACTACCGAGGGCTGCTCGCGAATCCGACCGTGCTCGACCACAGCGTAGCCATCATGGTCTTCCGCGCTCCGCTGCTGGCCGTTGCAGTCGGCGGCCCGCGGCGCGGAGGCTACTTCGCCGCTTCCGACGTGACCATCGGCCTTGCCGTCCGCGACCTTCTGGCCGGCCGCTACGGGTTCCCCAACGTACGTCTGCGCTGGTCCTCCTTCCCCGACACCTGCCACGGTGTTCAGTGGGGGGACGCGCAGCCCGACTCGTACGACGACCGGGTGCGTGGCGAGTTCTTTGGGTACCACGAAGCGGCCATCACCGCGTTCGTGCGCTCCACCGACAGCTGTGGGCGGGTGGCGCGATGAAGGCGGTCCGCCTGACCCGCCGTGAGGGGCAGGTCGTCCAGGAGCTGGCTGAGGGCGGCTCGCTCAGGTCAGCGGCTGAGAAGCTCGGCATCACTCTGAGCACGGCGAAGAGTTACTGCAACGACGCCGCGCGCAAGCTCGGCTGCTCGGCAGTGCATCCCGTCCTGGTCGCCGCGGCGTACGACGCCCAGGTGCTGGAGATCCCCGACTCCGAGGGTACCGAGGTGGTGCTGACGGACGGGGAGCGGGAGCTGCTGCCGCTGTTGATCGCCGGGCTCTCCACGGTGCAGATGGCCCGGAAGACCTACCGCCACATCAACGGCGTCCGGCATGACCTGCGTGGCCTCATCGTCGCCCTCGGCGGTGAAACGCCGGCCCAGGCGGTGACCCGCGCCTACCAACTCGGGCTCGCCGGGCCCCGGCGCCAGACTCCTGCCGAACCGGCGCAAACCGTATGAGCCGGGACGCGTACGGTTCCGGCCGATCTCCAGGGCTATCTCGCCCTGCGGCGCATTACCCGGCCGCGGTGAACGGCGGCTGGTTAACGTCACCGCACACCGCCCGCGGCGCCGGGCGGTCTCCTCGACTGCGCGGCAGGACCCGGACCATCCGACGAATCGCTTCCAGGAGGCAAGACGTGTACCGCATTCGCAAGACGTTCGGACCGTTCAGCGCCGGCCATCACCTGCAAGGGCTCCCGCAGGGGCACAAGTGCGCCAGACCGCACGGGCACAACTACACGGTCGAAGTCGTCGTCGTGAGCCGACAGCTCACCGAGCCGGGATTCGTCACGGACTTCGGCGACCTCAAGCCCTTCGGCCAGTACGCCAAGCAGCAGATGGACCACCAAGACCTGAACGAGGTCTTCGACTTTCCGCCGACGAGCGAACGGATCGCTCACCACCTCGCCGATTGGTTCATCGCCCACCTGGAGCCGGTCATCGACGGCCGGCTGGAGGCCGTCCGGGTCTCAGAGACGGACGCGACCTGGGCCGAATACGTCCCGGACCGTCAGGCGTGCGCATGACGACGGCCACCGGCTCCCCTGTGTCCCATGCGGGCGCCGACCTGGTGCTGTGCGAGCTGTTCGGGCCCACCATCCAGGGAGAAGGCCCGTCGGCCGGTGAGCGCGCGGTCTTCGTCCGGCTCGGCGACTGCAACCTGGCGTGCGGCCCCTGCGACACGAAGCACTCCTGGGACTGGAAGAACTACGTCCGGTCGGAGGAGACGCAACTCGTCGCCCTAGCCGACGTGGCGCAGGCCGTGCTGGCCCTGGACGCGTCGCTCGTGGTCGTCACCGGCGGGGAACCGCTGCTGCAGCAGGCCCGCCTCGCGCTGCTGGCCGAGCGTCTGGTCGCGGCCGGCCGCCGGGTGGAGGTCGAGACGAACGGCACGGTGGCGCCGGTGCCGGAGCTCGACCGGTTCATCCACCTGTACGTGGTCTCGCCCAAGCTGGCCCACATGGGCATGAGCACCGCACGCCGGATCCGGCCCGAGGTGCTGAAGGCCTTCCTGGCCACAGGCCGGGCCGTGTTCAAGGTCGTTCTGGACGGGCCCGAAGACGTGCCCGAACTCGTCGAGTTGCAGGAAGCGCACGGACTGACGCCGGTCTGGGTCATGCCGCAGGCCACCGCAGCCGACGAGGTCATCGCCGGAATGAGAGCCCTCGCCGAGCCCGCGCTGCGCCACGGCTGGAATCTCAGCCCTCGGCTGCATTGCCTGATCTGGGGGGACGAGCGTGGCCGATGAACCGGACATCACACGCCTGACCTGGCTCGACATCGAGTCGCAGGTGGGCCGGCTGGCCGACGGCATCCTCCGCGACGGGGCTCCGCAGACCCTGGTTGCCGTGGTGAGAGGCGGGGGCATCCCCGCGGTCTGGCTCGCCCACCGGCTCGGGGTACGCGACGTGCGCGCCGTGGAGGTGACCCGCACCGCCGACGACACCGTCAACGCGGCCAAGTCGCCGCGGCCGGTCGCGGTGAACCCCGCGTCCCTCGGCGACCTGACCGGACGGGACGTGCTGGTCGTGGACGACGTGGCCGGCACCGGCCACACACTCGTCGCCGCCGTCCTGCTCGCCCTGGACGCCGGCGCGGCACGGGTCCGCAGCGCGGTGTGCGTGGTGAACGAAGACAACTGGACGGACCCTTCGCCTCCGGAGTCCGTCGTGACCTGCATCGGCCTGCTCACCCGCGGATGGGTGATCTTCCCCTGGGAGGGACAACATGAGCGCTGAACTGTCCGAGCAGTTCCGGACCCGGCCCGGCACACCGATGATCGGGCCCTACAGCACCAACCAGATGGACGACTTCTACAGCGCGCTCGCCCGCGGTGAGGCGAAGCCGTCCGGGCTGATGAACCTGCTCCAGCACCTGATAGCGGCAGAAGCCTGCCAGGCGGGGGCCCGGGTGCTGGACGTGTGCTGCGGCCGGGGCCTGGCCCTGCCGCTCCTGTACCGGTACGCGCCCGGGATCGCCCGCTACGTGGGGCTGGACATCAGCCCCGACAACCTCGCCGAGGCCCGGACGCGCATCGGCTCGCTCCGGGAGGAGTACGGCACCCCGTTCCCCGTCGAGCTGGTCCAGTGCGACGTCGCCGAGCCCTGGCCGCAGCTGCCGCCGTTCGACGTGGCGATCTACACCTCCGCCCTGGAACACCTGCCGTTCGAGCTCGGCGCGCGGAGCCTGCACAGCACGGCCGCGGCGCTCGCTCCCGGCGGCGTGCTGTACCTGTCCACGCCGGCCGCCGTCGGGCCGCCGCCCCGGCCGTTGCAGTACCGCGTCCACGTCTACGAGTGGTCGAGGGAGGAAGTCCAGCAGGTGATCGGGAACGCGGGCCTGGTCGTGGAGGACGTCATCGGGCTGCTGCCCCCGAGCCAGGCCGAGGTGGCCGCGGAACTGAAGGAGCAGTACGGGGCGGATGCCGCCGACCTGTACCGGCACCTGGCAGCCCGCGTGCCGAAGGCCCTGCTGGACACGGTGTCGGCCGCGGCCGTGCCGCGCGTGGCGACCGAGCTGCTCTACGTCTGCCGGAGGCCCGCATGAGCAACGCGACAGTTCCCCGGCCCCGCCCGGGAGACCAGGGCGCAGGCCGGCCGCTGTGGGTGAGCGTCGAGGGGATCAACGGCATCGGGAAGACCTCGGCGGTGCAGGCCCTCGCCGCGGCCTGCGGGGCGCGGTGCTTATCCCTGGCCGAGCTCACCGACCAGGCAGCCGACAGCCTGCCCGGCCAGGTGATCGCCGCCCTGGCCACCGGAGGTGACGCCTTCCTGCGCACCGGCCACCCGGTCGCGGAGACCCTCGCGCTCCTCGCGCTGAAGGTCCGCGAGTACGAGCGGCTGGAGAGCCGTCGGCTCGTCGGAGTCGACTTCGTCCTGGAGGACCGGGGCGTGGACAGCGTGGCCGTCTACCAGGCGGCGATCCTGGCCGCAGGGCACGCGGGCACCCAGCCGCAGGCGGTGGCCGGGCGGATCCTTGCCGCGGCCGCCCGGTGGCGGCCCCTGCCGGACGCCACCGTGCTCATGGTCGGGGACCGGGCCGCCGCCACGGCCCGGTTCGCGGCCCGGACCGGCCGCACCCTCGCCCCACGGGACCTGGCGGTGATCGACCAGGCCGACCGGCTGTACCGGGACGTGGCCGCGGCCGATCCGGGGCGGTTCACCGTGCTGGACGTGACCGGCCACCACCCGGCGCAGAGCGCCGGCGCACTGCACGAGGCCGTACAGCAGCTGCTCGCCCGGCGGGAGGCCGCCCATGCCCCGTGACATCACCCTGTTGTGGGGCCTGCGCTCGCCGTGCGCCTTCGCCTGCCGGCACTGCTACTTCGGCACCGTGGAGGAGCACCGGGCGAACCTGCCCTCCCTGCCAGGCGTCCTGTCGCACATCTCCCGCAACGACCTTCCGGCCGAGGCCATGACGGCCTTCGCGCGCACCCTGGCCGACTCCCCAGTAGCGCGGGTCGTCATCGCCGGGGGCGAGCCGCTGGACTGGCCCGGCGCCCTGGACCTCATCGCGACCATCAAGTCCGCCGGCTGCGAGGTCGTCATCGCGACCAACGGCGTACCGCTCACCCGGCCGGGCATCGCCGAACGGATCGTGGTCCTCGGCGTCGACGGGGTCTCGGTGTCCCTCGACAGCGCCGACCCGGCCACCAACGACCGCCTGCGCCCCTCACGCTCCGGCCGCTTCGGCCACTCGGACGTCCTGGACGGCATCCGTACCCTGCTCCGCGCCCGCGGCCAGCAGGCCCGGCCCCGCGTCGGGATCTACACCGTCGTCATGCGCCACGGCCCGCACGAGATCACCGACGTCGCCCGCCTGGGAGCAGACCTCGGCGTCGATTACTACGTGCCCCAGCCGATCTCCCTCGCCCCCACCCACAAGCTCTTCACGGAGCTGACCCACACCGTCGCCGATGCGGGCGCAGTCGCCGAGCAACTCGGCCGTCTCGCGGACGACCCGCTCGGCCTGGCCATCCCCGACCAGGACTACATGCGCCGCTTCGTCGCCGCGATCTCCACCCACGCATCCGGGCACGTCACGGACTGCTTCGGCGGGGCGCAGCTCTTCTTCATCCAGCCGGACGGCTCCCTGTGGGACTGCCCCTCCGACCGCCGCATCGCAGCCACCGCCCCCAGTCAGCGCCGAACGATCGCCGGGGCGGATGCCCGCACCCTGTTCGACGGACGCCCGGCCTGCACCGACTGCTCCCACTTCAGCCGCGACTGCGTGAACATGTGGCCGCTCGCGCTGGGCATGCCCCGCCTCCTGGACCCGGAGACCGCCTGATGACCTTCCCCGCTCCCTCCGACCCGGTAGGCCTGCTCCTGCCCGCGATGGCCAGCGCGCTGGCCGCAATGCCCGACCCGGCCGCCGCCCTGTGCGGGGCCGTGTTCGAGCACAGGCTCACCGCCGCCCTCGACAGCCCGCACGCCGTCGCGGTGTCCTCCGGAACGGCCGCCCTGGACACCGCACTGGCCGCCGTAGGCGTCGGCCCAGGCGACGAGGTGCTTCTCCCCGCCCTGACCGTGATCATGACCGCGGCCCCGATCGTCGCCCGCGGCGCGACCCCGGTGTTCATCGACACCGACCCCGACACCCTGGAACTGGACTACGAGGACGCCCACGCCAAGATCACCCCGCGCACCAAGGCGATCATCCCCGTGCACCTATGGGGCCGCATGGGAGATCCGGCCCGCCTGTGGGACTTCGCCGCGCACCACGGCCTGACGGTCATCGAGGACGCAGCCCAGGCCATCGGCACCTCCCGGGCCGGCGTCCGGGCCGGCACCGCTGGCACGGCCGGATGCTTCAGCACCAAGGACGGCAAGATCCTGTGGACCGGCGAAGGCGGCTTCATGCTGACCCCCGACGGATCGCTCGCCGCCCACGCCCGCGCCCACCGCAGCCACTGGCAGCAGCCCCCGGCCGGAAGCGCACCCCTGACCCGGATCGCAACGAACGCACGCCTCGCCGAACCCCTCGCCGCCCTCGGAACAGCCAACCTCCAGCGGCTCCCCGCACTGCTGGAGCTCCGCCGCGAGCAGACCCGCCGCCTGACCCGCTTCCTGGACGGCGTCCCCGGCCTGCACGCCCTGCGCCCGGCCCCGGACGAGCAGTGGAACCACTACGCGCCGCTCCTGCACGTGGGCCTGCCCCGGCCGCGGGCCTTCGCCGAGCACCTGGCCCGCCTCGGCGTGCCGAACTCCACCGGCAGCTTCCGCCTCGTGCCCTGCGACAGCCGGCCGCAGTTCTACAGTCCGCAGCGGCCGCTGTGCCTCGGCGCCGCCCGCATCCTCGATCACACCCTCGCCGTCGTGCTTACCGAACGCGACGACGAAGCGGTGATCGACCGGTACGCCGCCACCATCGTCAAGGAGTCGGCCACATGGCAGCCCTGACCGAGGACCCCGCACTGGGGGACACAACCTTCGTCGTGATCGACTTCGAAGGAACCACACCCGCCGGCCACCCGCCGCAGCCGATCGAGGTCGCCGCCCTGGCGCTGCGCCGGCGCGCCGGGCAGTGGACGCGGGTCGGAGAGTTCGAGTCGCTCATGGCGCCGCCGGACTTCGCGCCGCTGACGCCCTTCGACACCCAGCAGACCGGCATCACCCCCGCGATGCTCGAAGGCGCCCCCTCGGCCGCCGAGGCGCTCGCAGCCCTGGACGCTCTCCTGACCGACGGCCCGTACCTGCTGGTGGCCCACCACGCCAGCACCGAGGGCAACATGATCTACCACGCCCGCCAGAGCTGCCCGACCCTCGCCGCGACCGACCTCCTCGACACCATCCCCCTGGCGAAACGGACCCTGCCCGGCCTGGCCAACTACCAGCTCGACACCCTCCTCGCCCACTACGCCATCGCCAGACCCACCGACCGCCACCGGGCGATGGCCGACGTCCGCGTCACCGCCTCCCTGTTCACCCGGCTGCTCACCGACGCCCCAGGAACTCTCACAACCCTCCAAGGCCTCCAGGCCGCCGCCGGGCGCCGCGCGAAGGCCAACGAGCCCACCCAGAACTCCCTGTTCTAGCTCGGCTCACCCGCACGAGAAGGGGACCACCGCATGTCACCGGACCACACCATCCCCGGCGCCTGCACCCGCGGACCGCTGATCTCCGGCGAGGGCATCAACGGCGTCGGCAAGACCTACCTCACCAACCGGGCCGTGGACAGCATGCCCGCCCACCAGCGGCCGCTGCTCCTCGACGAGTTCTCCGAGCGCGCGCACGGCCGCGCCGGCCTCGGCGGCGCGCTCCTGACCGCCCTGCTGGACGCCAGCGGCCGCGACCCGTTCCTGCGCAGCGGCACGCCCGCGGCCGAGGCCCTGCTGCTGTTCGCGATCAAGAGCCACGACCTGGACACCATCCGGCCCGACCTCGCCTCGGGCCGAGCCGTGGTCGAAGGCCGCAGCCTGGACACCACCGCCGTCTACCAGGCCCTGCTCACGCATCCCGACGACCCCGACGCGGCACTGGACGAAGCCGTCGCGCTCCTCGGGCTGGCGGCCGCGTTCCGCGCGCTGCCCGACCTGACCATCCTGGTCACCGACGATGCCCCGGCAGCCATTGCCCGCGCCCAGAAACGCGACCAGCGGGCCTACACCTCCGACCAACTGCAACTCCAGCACTCGGCCTGCCTGCTCTACGAGCGGCTGGCCGCCACCGACCCGGACCGCTACCGCGTCATGGACCGGCGCGAGGTCGGCGAGGAGGACGCCGTCGGTCTCATCGGCACCTGGATCCGTGAAGCCCACCGTCCCCTCAGCTGCCTGGCCGAGCCCTGGCAGGACCCGCCGCAGGCCTGCGCCGCCAGCTGCACCACAGCCTCGCGGGCCGGGGCGTGACCGTCAGGAGACCGGCAGGCCGGCCAGCTCATCGATCTGGGCGAACAGCTCCTTGGCGAGGATCTTCGTGTCCTCGAAGACCGAGCCGCACCCTACGACTTCCTCCTCGGTCATCCACGTGAACGGGTGCTCTGGGGCGACGACCAGCTCGGTGCTGTCGGCCACGGCCACGAACACGTGGTCGACGTGGACGTGGTCCTCGGCCAGGTGGTTGTCCCGCGGGACCCGCAGCTCGGAAATCCACCAGGGTTGGTCCATCACCGGATGCGGGTACCCGCGGGGCATCCGGGCGGCCGGCGGAGCAACGGGCCGTACGACAAGGCCGGCCTCCTCGCGGACCTCACGCCACGCAGCATGCGCCGCGGTCTCGTCATCCTCGACATGACCACCCGGGATCATCGCCATCCCCAGCCGCGGGTGCTCGATCAGGCCGAGCTTCCACCCCCCGTCCACCACCGCGAAGACGAAAGTGGACGCAGTACCGTGCTTGATCATCTCAAACCCCTCGAAGTCGTTCGCGGACCCGAGCCTGCCACACCCATCCCACCCCACGCGCCGAACTCGCCTCACAGAGCCCCCCGTTCACCCGTCTCAGACCGGCCGCACGCGCTCCGACCAGAAAGGGCCATCCCACCGTGCACCCAGCCCCCGCGCCCCCGCATCCGCTGATCCCGCCGGGCACCAGAGCGCTCATCCTCGACTACGACGGCACCCTCGCGGACACGACCGGAAACAACGAGCGTGCCCTTCGTGAAGCCCTCGCGCCCTACGGCATCGCGCTCGATCCCGCCTGGTACCAGCAGCACGTAGGGCGGTCCATTCACGACCTCCTGGCGCAGCTTCCCGGAGCCGGGGCCCTGCCCCACCACCAGATCATCGCCGCTTCGCGCCGCCGCCTCCTCGCCTCCCTCCACACCCTGCGCGCCATCCCGGCCACCCTGTCGCTCCTGCACGCCGCCCGGAACGCCGGGCTGCTCTGCGCCATCGCCTCCGGCGCCAGCAGCGCCCTCGTCCACCCCGCCCTCGACGCCCTACGCCTCCGGAGCTTCTTCGACACCGTGGTCGTCCGCGAAGACGCACCCCGCGGAAAGCCCGCCCCCGACCTCTACCTTGAAGCGGCCCGCAGGCTCGGCATCCCACCGGTCCAGTGCCTGGCGGTAGACGACGCCGACGACGGAATCACAGCCGGCCACCGGGCCGGGATGACCGTCCTGACCCTGACCGGCGGCAAACTCGTCCCCGCACACGCGGGAGAGGCCCGGTGAAGGGAGCCTGCACCGCGACACGAACCTGCTTCGAGGACTACCTCGTACGCCGGCTTGAGCCCGCGGAGCGTCGCGCCGTCCGCGACCACCTCGACATCTGCACCGAATGCTGGAGCGCCTGGAACGCCTACCGCTGGGATCGGGCCGCCGACTCCGTTCTCCTTGCCGAGCTACGCACCTACTTGGAGGAGACGGGCCAGCCGTACACCCCCGCGCGCGACTCCAGCCGTGAACTCGCCGCCACCTGGAACACCACCGGCCCGACAACCGACGATCGAACCGCCTTCTTCCGGAAGAGCGAGGCCTATCTCTACAACCTCGTGGTCTGGCACGCCAGCGGAAACCGACCCCCCTACGTGGCCGAGGCCTCCCTCCTTCTCGCACAGCACAAGATTAAGAACATCACCGAGGTCGGCAGCGGCATCGGCAGCGATACCCTCGCCCTCACCGCCCTCGGCCACGCCGTCACCCCCATCGACTACGACAGTCCATCCACCCAGTTCGCCCGCTGGCGACAGCGCCGCGCCGAAATCCCGGACGTCGTCCACCAACCCGGCGCCCCTCTCGGCGGTCCTGCCCCCGAAGCGTTGTGGATCATCGACACCCTCGACCACATCCCCAACCCCGAAGAGCAGCTTGGCTCCCTACTCGCTGCATCCCGCATCGTCGTCGCCGAAGCTCAACAACCTGCGCGAGCGCACGGATCCCACGGCTACTACATCCGCCGCACCCCCGACGAGGTGAATCGAATCTTCGCCAGCTACGGGCTAGCACCGGCCAGCGCCTCCCCAGCCGTATCCGTATGGTGGAAAAGCGGCTCGGCTCGCTGGACAGCGTTCGATACTTGAGCGTCCTCTCCGTGGGAAGGACACGACTCTGCTGGCATGGATGGTGTACTGACTTCAGCTCTTTGAGGTGAATCTTTGCGAAGTCGCTGATGAGTGTGGGTGGGTGGTTGTATCCGTGGTGGTGAAATATGCGGATGGGGGCGGCCTGACTCCAACGGGACGTCGGCGCCGGGAGACCGTTCGGGTGCAGGCGGCTGAGCTGTTCGAGCAGCAGATCAAGCCGTTGGAAGTCGCACGGCGGCTTCGGGTGAGCGTGAAGTCGGCATATTGGTGGCATCAGCTGTGGCGGGACGGTGGTGTGCAGGCTCTGGCCTCCCGCGGTCCGAGCGGGTTGCGGTGCCGTCTGTCCCCGCGGTGTCTGGAGAAGCTGCCGCGTACCTGGAGCAGGGCCCGGCGGCGTATGGCTGGGTGGAGGACCAGGTGTGGACCGCATCAAGGGGCGCCACTCTGATCGGCAGGAAGTTTCACGTCTCCTACAGTTTCTCGGGCGCCCATGCACCGGCTCGGCTCCAGCCCGCAGATTCCCGCCCGACGGTTCGCCGAACGCGATGAGCAGGCCGTGAGCATGTGGCGGGAGGCGACCTGGACGGAGGTAAAAGGGCGAGGGCGGCCTGCGGGGGCTACATCTGCTTCAAAGACGAAGCCGGGTTCACCCGCAGGCCGCCTCGGGGGCGGACCTGGGGTCGGGCGGGGAGTGACTCCGGTCGTCACCATCAGCGGCCGGTGGTCGGGACGGCTGTCGGTGGCCGGGCTGATCGCGATGCCGCCAGGCTCGAGGACCCGGCTGTGCCACCGCCTGCGGACCCATCCCGGGGGGCAAGGGACACGCCGCAGCATGAGCGAGCGGGACTTCATCACGCTCGTCGACGGAGCCCACCAGCTGGTCAGGGCCCCGATCGTGCTGGTCTGGGACCGGTTGAATACCCACGTTTCCCGCAGGATGCGCGACTTCGTCGCCGAGCGTGAATGGCTGACCGTGTTCCTGTTGCCCGCCTACTCACCCGAACTCAACCCAGTCGAGTGGGTATGGGCCCACGTCAAACGCCGCCTCGCCGTCATGGCCCTCGACCGTCTCGAAGCCCTCGTCCGCAACTGCCTCAAATGCCTTCAATACCGGCCCCACATCCTTGACGGCTTCATAGCCGGCACCGGCCTCACCCTCGACGCACCAGCCTCACCCTGAAAAGCCGAAGTCAGTAACGTGCAGTGAGCGGAGGGGTGCACCGTGGCGGTACTGCCACGCACATGGTGGCGCCAGTGCCACGAAACTTCGAGATTTGTCAGCGCTGTGTTGACGCTTCTCTTGGCGTCGCTTCAACGGCGGCGAGCTCCCCGGTACTTCACCCACAGTGATCATTCCGGCATTAACGGCACGGATGCGTCGTGGCAGTGCAGACGTGCCTCACCGCAACTCTCGGCACCTGGGCGGACACGTGGCTCTCGCGACTGCGCCGAAGTACGAGACCGCGACGTTCCAGGAGTCGGCGCCAACCACGGTGACGTCGCCGGGGCTATGAGCTTGCCGCTGCTGCCGGGCGCCGACCCCATCACCGTCGGCGCCCCGCCCGGCGCTGCTCCTGCGAGGACACCGTGGCCCCGACCATTCTTGCCGGTCCTGAACGGCGTCCAGTCGGCTCCGCCGGCGAATGATGCACCGCGGCAGCCTCTTACCGGGCTGGTAGTTCCGCGCGGTCTCCGGCTCCCGGATCCGGTGCTGAGATGCAGGCGAAGGGCTGCAGATGTCCGGGTCCGAGGGTGCGGCGTTGCCCGGAAGGGGCGGTGGGCGCCGCTGGGGAGCAGGTCCGTAGTGGGACAGCCCTTATCACCACGCATGGTGGAGCCTGCTGACCGTCGGGCCCCACAACCATGTCGGGGGTCACCGGGCTCTAGTGGAGGTTGGGCGGCCGGACAGCACCAGCTGGATGGTGTCCTCGGTGAGTCCGTCGAGGGTGATGTCGTAGGTCCGGGCCATCTGCTGGAGCCGGGCGACGGTACGGCGGATCGCGGCCAGATTGTCGGCCGCCCACTCGATGTTCAGCAGGTCCCGGTATAGAACCTCGGAGGTCTCCTCGACCTCCAGGGCGTGCAGCACGGCCCGGCGGGCTGCGTCGAGATCGGGGGCCTCGCCGTCGGTGTGCCAG
The DNA here is from genome assembly GCF_042715295.1 of Streptomyces sp. NPDC058701. NCBI lineage: Bacteria > Bacillati > Actinomycetota > Actinomycetes > Kitasatosporales > Streptomycetaceae > Streptomyces > Streptomyces sp. NPDC058701. The sequence continues at coordinate 58,295 of NZ_JBHXSY010000027.1, forward strand.
CGGGCGAGGGTGTGTGCGGTATCCGTGATCCGGGACAGCATTTCCTGGATGACCGGTTCGGCCCACGGCAGAATCCGCCCGTCGAACGGCTTGCCCCGGACCAGCGCCATGGCGCTCTCCAGGTCGGCGATCCCGTCCTGCGGGCCGGCGGCCAGGCCGCGGGACGCGAGGCGCTTGAAGGCGTCCCAGTCGGAGGTGACCGCCCGGTGGAAGGCGTACCCGCTGCCCGTATCCGCTTTCGGTCGCGGCAGGAGCGGTTTCCCGTCCTCGGCGTGCCCGATTTCGTTGCGGAGTTCCGAGAGCCGGGAGTGCAGGGTCCGGGTGGACCACGGCTTCACCGGGTCCATGGCGTGGCACAGGTAGTCGCCGGTGCGCCCGGGCCGGAGGTGGAGGAGCGCTGCGAGGGCGGTGGTGCGGGGGGTGTGGGCGTGGGTGGATCCGGAACTGCCGGTGATGCGCAGCGGCCCGAGCATGTCGATCCGAACTCCTGGGAACGGTTCGCCGTCCGAGGCCGGCTTGGCTTGCGGAGCGGAATCCGTTTCCGCCGGGGTGTGGGCCGTCTGCTGCGGGAGCGCGCCCGGCTCCGCAGGCCTGCTGGCCGTCTTCTGGCCGGTGTCCAGCGGCCCCGCGCCGTCTGCGGCCTGGGCGTCGGCAGAGGGGGCCGCCGCCGTGGTGGGAACAGTGGCCGGGGGCGCGGCCTGCGTGGGGGTGATGCCTGCGAGGAGCGCAGGGAAGGGGTTGCCGGGGTCCTGGGCGGCGTCGGCGTCCGCGCTGGTGACCCGGACGGTCAGCGGCTTCCCGGTGGCTGCCGCCTGGCCGTGGTCCTCGGCGAATCCCCAGGCGCCGGTGGCGGGCTCCGGCTCCTGGAGGGAGACCTGGAGGGCGTGGACGTAGTCCCGGTACTGTGCGTCGGAGACGCGCTGCAGCGTGACCGGGGTCTCCAGCGGCGCCAGGAGCGCCTGCTGGTCCCGGGTGGTGTCCAGGATCTCGGCGTGGGGGAAGGTGCGCCGCGTGTGCGCGGTGGCGGGCAGGACCACGGCCGTCTGGAGGTCGCGGGCGGCGGAGAGGGCGTCGGCGAGCTGGATGACGTCGCCCTCGGCGTGGTCTCCGGCGGCGATCAGCAGCCAGGGCAGGACCTGTTCGCCGGTCTGGTGGGCTTCGAGGAGGAGCTCGCCAAGGTCGGCTGCGACGGCGGGCAGGTGGGGCATCGTACGGATCCGGCCCTGCGGCAGGAGCCCTGCCAGGCGGGTGCCGAGGCCTTCGGTGAGGATTTCGCTGTAGTCGGTCCATCCGCAGGTGCCCAGCTCCAGGGCGAGGGCGCGGGCGACTTCGAGGACCTCCTCGTCGGTGCCGTCGAGCAGCAGCATACGGCAGGTGGTGAGGTCGGCGAGGAGCAGGCCGCGCTCGTCGGCTCCGATCGTGACCAGACCCGGGTACGGCGCCTGGACGTCGGCCGCTTCGTCGGCTGCCGTCGGTGTTGCCGTGCGGTCCAGGACCCATGTCCGGGTGTCCGGTCCGGTGGTGAACGGGGCGATCGGCTCGGCGGGTTCGTCCAGCAGGAGGGTGACGTCGTCGGGTTCCGTGAGGCGGGCTCCGCGCAGGGCTGGGAGCGTCTCGCCGTTCTCGGCGGCCTGGTGGGCGAGTGTGCGCAGGACGGTGTCGAGGAGCTCGACGCCGGCGGGCTGCGACGTCGCGGCGAGGGTCTGCTCGGTGGTGGTGGGGGTGTCGTCCTGGGCGATGGTCTGTCCGGCGCGGCGCTGGCGCTGCTGGAGGATGCGCCGTACGGCGAGAGTGCCGGCGAGGGCGGCGGCCAGCAGGGTGCCGATCCCGCCGACCAGCCCCCAGTTGATGCCCGTGCTCCGGCTCTGGAGCGTGGGCGCGGCCGGGGCTGTGGACTGCTCCGTGCTCGGCGCGGCCGTAGTCGCAGGCGTCGGCGCCGCTGACGCGGTCGGCCGCGGCTGCTGCGCCGCCGGGGAGCTCGCGGCCGGAGCGGGCGCCGAGGTCGGGGTACCGGGGGCGGGGGAAGGGGAGGCCTGCTCACGGGGCTGCACGGGGGAGGTAGCGACCGGTGCGGGGGCGACCGTCTCGCCCTCGGCCTTCTCCGGAGCAGGGGTGGGACGAGTCGTGCCGGGCGCCGCGGAGCCGGGCTCCTGCGCTGGGGCGCTGGCTGCGGGGAGGGTGAGCTGCTGGCCAGGGTAGATCAGATCCGGATCGGTGAAGGTCCCCCCACCCGGAACCGGTTTACCCCTGTTCAGGTCGAAGATGTCCGTGTACCGGTCGGGCTGCCCCAGCTGGGCGGCCGCGATCGAGGACAGGTTGTCACCTTCCCGGACGCTGTACTCGCCTCCCTGGCCCGCCACCGGGCCGGAGACGGCGCCCTGTGCCTGCGGCCCCGGCGCGCCCGCGGTCGCGGCGTCGGTGGGGAGGGTGAGGATCCATCCGGGCTGGATGGGCTGCTCGGCGTCGAAGATGGTGCCGTCGGCCATGGTGCGGCCCTGGTTGAGGGTGGCGATCTCCTCCCACCGCTGGCCGTCGCCGAGGCTCTGCTCGGCGATCGACCACAGGCTCTCCGCGGGACGCACGTCCCGCACGGTGTAGGCCGGCGCCGCACTGGCGCCCTCGGCGGCCGCCGAGCTGCCGGTCGTTGCATGACCGGCGGCTGCGGTCCCGGGGACGGCAGCGGCGCTGACGCCCGCCGGGACCGCGAGCGAAGGGGCGGCGGAGGCAGGCGCGGCCAGGGCGGTACCCGTCGGGAGGGCCAGCAGGACCGTTCCCACGAGGGAGGCGGCGGCCCGCTGTCCGAGGAGCCCGCGGATCTGGGGGGCGCTGCGGCCGCGGAGCTGGGCCGGGATCTCCAGCAGGACCGCGAACGCGAAGCCGGCCCACCCGATCCAGCCAGCTGCGGCGAGGGCGAGGAGGAACACCTGGCCGGAGTCGTCGGTGGAGAACAGGGAGCCGAGGGCGGCAAGACCCGGCGGGCCGACGATCGAGGTGGCCCACCACAGCAGGATCGGCAGCCCGAAGAGGAGCGCGGCCAGGACGGTGAGGCTGAGCAGGCCGCGGATCACGGCGGCCGCCGTCTGGACGCCGCCGCGTGCCGGACGCAGCGACGGGTGGGTGGGGGAGGGCTTCGTCATTCGGGGTCCTTCTCGGGGGAGCCGGCGGTCACTCGGGCTGGGTCACGCCGTGCAGGAGCCGGGCGCTGCCGTGGCCGGTCACGCTCATCGAGCCGATCCCGACGACGGACAGGAACTTGGTGTCGTACGCGTCGGAGACGGTCACAGTCAGCCGGGTGCCGTCCGCGGACAGACCGACGCTGCCCTGGGTGCCGGCCCGGGCGAGGTAGGCGTACGCGGCGGCCTGGGCGGCGCCGGGGTCAACGCGGATCCCCTCGCCGGTGACGGCGGAGGCGGGGTCGATGGCCTGCCCGGCGGCGCGGGCGGCTTCCATCGCGACGGCGTCGGCGCGCTCGGTGGCGCGGAGCTTGCCGCCGCCGTCGATGGCCAGGCCGATGATGCCGAGGAGGGCCACGGTGACGATCGCGGTGTACACGGCGATGCCGCCCTCGTCGCCCCGCAGCCGCTGACGGCTTCGGGCAGGTCCCGGCTGGGGCACGGCTATCCCTCCCTTGATCGGTAGGCGTCCACGACGGAGGTGAACCGGCTGGTCAGGGTCTTGGAGCCGGGTACGCCCGGCAGGAGAAGATCGCTCAGGGGGACGGTGCAGGAGATTGTCACGGTCACCGTGCCGACCTCGCCGAGCGGGACGGCCAGCCCGGAGGTGTCGATGCTCGTGCTGGTCGACGCGCAGTGGATGCCCTGGTCGTTCAGGGAGCGGGCGGCGGCCGCGGATGCTTCGGCCTGGGCGCCGGAGTGGGTGCGGGAGATGGACGCGGCGCGGGCGGCGTCCTCGGTGGCGGTGTCGACCTTCGCGCCGGAGGTGACGATCCGCCCGCCGGCGATCGCCATGCACAGCAGCATCAGCAGCAGCGGGGTGACGATCGCCGTGGCGATCGCCTCGCTGCCCCGGTCCTCGCGCAGCCGTACGCGCCAACCCTCCCCGCCCGCAGCGGTTTCGGGGCCCGGCCCGGCCGTGGGGCGGCTCATGACTGGGTCCACCGTTCGCGGGGCGCGGAGGCGGACTGGGACACCGAGAGCCCCGACAGGCCGGGCAGCATGGAGGGGGCGCTGCCGGTGACGGTCACAGTGACGTCGGTCGCGGTGCTGCCGCCCGTGCTGACGGCCGCTCCGCGCAGGCTGTCGCCGGCGATCCGGCCGAGGGTCTCGCGGGCCCGGGCGGCCCCCGCGCCGTCGGGGGACTGGTAGGTGCGGGCCGCGGCGACGCCTTCGCGGGCCGCAGTCAGCGCGATGTTGCGGGCGTGGATCCACATCGCGGCCTGCACCACGGCGACCGTGACCAGGATGACGAACGGGAACACGATCGCCATCTGGATCGAGGACTCCCCCCAATCGCCCGGACCCCGCCCCCGGCCGGGCGGACCAGGGCTCTCCCCCCGCTCCGCCACGTCCTCGTTCCTGTTCTCGTACGGCACGTTCGCCTTCCTCCCCGGCTGCGCCCCTCTCAGATTCCGGCGAGCTTGCCGTTGTACTTGGTGATGAGTACGGCGAGGGAGCCGGCGATGGTGATGGCTCCGCCGACGGCGGCGACCCAGATGATGACGGTGGTGATCGAGATGTCGCCGCGGTCGTCGGCTCCGCCCTGCTCGATGCGGGACTTCAGCCACTGCACGGTGGAGGTGGCGGCGACGGTGGCCTTGGCGGCGAGCTTGGTGATCATGACGTGGGTCTCCTTCGTCAGGTGTTGAGCATGCGGATGAGGGCGGGGAAGGCGATCAGGAGCATCACCAGGACCGCGAGGAGCGCGCCGGGGGCGGTCATCTTTTCGCTGTTGGCGTTCGCCTCCGAGGCCTGCGCGGCGAGGAGCTCGGTGCGCAGGTTCTTCGCGCGCGAGCGCAGGGTGGCGTACACGGACGCCCCGTCGTCAGCGGACTGCCGCATGATCGCGGCGAGGTCGTCCAGGACGGGCAGGTCGAGTTCGGCGGTGAGACGGGCCAGGGACTCCCAGTGCGGGACCTTGTCCACGTGCGAGCGGGCCAGCGCCCCCTGGATGCGCAGGAACGCCCAGCCCTGTCCGGTCTGCGCGGCCTGTTCCATGGCCTGTTCCGCGGACACGTTTCCCGCCCGGCGCAGGGCGACGAGGTCGAGGTAGGCGGCCATGGCGTGGGCGAACTCGGCGCGGGCACGCTTCGCCTTGTCGCGCAGGGCGAGGTCGGGGGTGAACCACAGCAGGACCGCCGCGAGGATGCCGACGACCGCGGGCAGGTACAGCGGCAGGCCCAGCAGCAGGAGCGGGATCGTGGACAGCGGCGGAAGGAGCAGGCCTCCGGCGGCCAGCGCGACCTTGGTGAGCAGGAACCGTCCCGGCGTCGTTCCGATCAGCGCGAGGTCCTTGTAGGGGATCCGTACGCCGGGCAAGTCGGCCAGGTGCTCGACCAGCCACCGCCCCCACTGCTCGTCCCGGTCGCCGGGCGCGGCTTCCGCCGGGGGCGGCGCGGGCTGGTTCAGGCGCCGCAGCGCCGGGGCGAGTGCGGGCGCGGGGCGCAGGACTTCGCGCAGGAGCAGGGCGGCTCCGGCGCCGATCGTCGCGCCGGACAGGATCGCGGCCACGGGCATCATGCCGGCACCTCCGTGCTTTCGGGCTCCGCTTCGGCCTCGACGGCCAGGGCCGGGGCGACAGCGCTGCGGGGGTCGGCGACCAGGAAGCGGGGGACCGGCTTGGTGTCGGCGATCTGCCGCATCATCGCGAGGACTCCGACGAAGCCGGCCGCGAGGACGGCGAGGACCAGCTGCCCGAGGAGCGTGCCGTACGGGGCGGTGTAGGAGGGGATGAGGAAGCCGAGCCCGACGACACCGAGGGTGATGATGGTCATCCACCGCATCGTCGTACGCGGCTTCTCCCGGTCGGCCTCGATCGACCGCCGGCGGGACACTTCCTCGTGGACCGACTCGGCTAAGTCGTCGAGCGCCTGGGCCAGGCCCGGGCCGCGGTCGGCGGCCGACAGGACCAGGGCGGCGACGACCTTGTCCGCGGTGACGTCGTCCAGGGCGTCACCGAACACGCGGAGCGCGTCCGCGGGCCGCCAGCCGACCTGGAGCCGGTCGACCAGGTCGCCGACCTCGGCGGCGATGTCCTCCGGGCAGCCTTTGCGGGAGACCTGCAAGGCCTCGTCCAGGCCGCGGCCGAGCCGCAGGACGTTGGCCAGGCGCTGGGTCCAGTCGCCGAGCGCCTCCAGCTTCCCGATCCGGGCCGTCGCCGACTTCGTCGGGGCCAGCAGCCACGGCACGCCGGCCACCGCCAGGAACACCAGCGCCCCGGCCACGAACACCCCGGTCACCAGCCACAGCACCAACCCGGCCAGCGCCCCGCCGACCAGGCGGGTGCGGCGCGCCATGCGCGCGTCCCGCCCGGCCAGCCGCCGCCCCGCCCGGAGGCGGGCCGCGACCGGCCGGCCTTCCGGAGCGGTGGTGCCGATGATCCCGGCGGCCAGCCCGACCAGGCCGCCGGTGAGGGCGAGACCGGCAAGCACCCACATGAGCAGGATGGTCACAGCGCGGCCCCCTCGTCGATCAGCAGGGGCAGGGCCGTGTTCCACGTTCCGCCCGGCACGTTCAGGAGGCCCGCGTCGAATCCGGCGCGGCGCAGTTGGTCGATGCAGCGGGGGTGCATGAGCGGGACCGCACGGTTTTCGCCCCACTCGGGCCGGGGGCCGAAGATGGCATTGGTCTCCGGACGGCCGCCTTCGCCGATGCCGGTGACCTCCAGGACGTGGGAGACGAACCGGTGGCGGTGCCCGCCGATCTTCGTCTCATCGATCGAGGACACGAACACGATGAAGTGCAGCCCGTTCGCCGCCTGCCGGTACGCCAGGCCCTCCGACATGTTGGTCTGCGCCAGAAGGTAGAGCTCGGCGATCCGGTCGAACACCACCGACGGGTGGATGGCGTGGAGGGTGCACAGGTTGCCGCCCGCGCCGTTCGTCATCGCCTGGAGCATGGCCACGATCTCCGGCCCGCGGACCTCGCCGACCACGATCCGCGTCAGCGTCATGCGCAGGGCCCGGTACATCAGGTCCATCAGCGTGATCTCGCCGGCCGCCTGACCGCCGACGAACTCACCGTTCGACTCGCGCGCCTCCATGGGCACGACCTGGCGGTGGTGGCCGTTCTCGTGGGCGAACAGTTCGTACTCGGTCTCCAGCGTCGCGAACCGCTCGTCGGGGTCGATCTCGCGGAGCAGCGCGCGCAGCAGGGTGGTCTTGCCAGCGGCCTGCCCGCCCACGATCATCACGTTCTTCTCCGCGCGCACGCAAGCCCGCAGGAACGCCTCCAGGGTGGTGTCGAGCATCCCCCGGTTCACCAGCTCCGGCAGGTCCGCGTGGCGCATGCTGTGCCGGCGGATGGTGACATAGGTGCCAGGGGTGACGTCGATGATCGCCTGAAGGCGGGACCCGTCCGACAGCCGTAGCGCTAGGAACGGGTCGGCGGTCGACAGGCTCCGCTCGGCCTGACCGGTCGTCCGCCGCGCGAGGTCGCGCAGGAGCTCGCGGAGCTCCTCGTCGGAGTCGGCGACCGGAGCCACCCGGGCGCGGCGGCCATCGGTGAAGTCCAGCCACGTGTGCGCGTACCCGTTGATGAAGATGTTCTCCACCAGCGGGTTGTCCAGGTGCTGCTGGAGCCGGCCGGCCCGGAACTGAAGATCGAACACGGCCTGCGCGATCACCGTGTCCTCGCCGGGGCCCGTCGCCGCGCCCCGCTTGACGGCCTCGGCGTCCGACCAGACCGCGACCTGCTCGTTGATCAGGTGGCGGCCCTGCTGCTCCTGGGCGGCCGGGCTCAGTCCGGGCCGGGTGCGGAGAAGTTCGGTGAGCCGGTTCCCGACCTCCTTCTTGATCAGCCGGACCGCCGCGTAGTCCACCACGACGGGTACGGACGGCAGCGCCGGCCCGGGGGCGGCCGCAAGCTGGCCCCGCGGGTCGACCGGCCCGCCGCCGACGCCGTGCGGCGCCGTCGGCGATGCCACAGATCCCGGGCGGGGGCCGGCCAGGCGGGCCTGGAGCGAGCTGGCGGGCACCTGCGGGTTGTTGTGAAGCGGGTTAGCGCGCACGGGAGACCACCCGCCCCTGGGCGGGACCAGGCGGCGGCGGGGCGAGGCGGGAGCGACGGATCGCCACCAGCTCCTGCACCCGGACCGCGGCCGACCGCGCGGAGCGCATCAGCTCGCTCGACTCGAACCGGCGCGGCTGCTCCGCACCGTCCGACAGGACCGCGGCCTCCTTCGGCCGCCACGGCACCACCGCGGCGACCGGCACCCCGAGCGTCTTGCGCACCTCCTCCTTGGAGAAGGGGCCTGCGTCCACGAGGAGCATGGCCAGCTCGGCGCTCCCGCCGAGAAGCTCGCGCAGCGCCTCCAGCCGGACCTGGGCGCTCTGCAGGCTCCGCAGGGTGGTGCGAGCCACCATCAGGACCACGTCGGCGCGCTGCGCAAGAACAGCGGACGCCCCGAACGCACCGCGGCGCCCGAGGTCGACCAAGACGTCGTGCCGGTGGTCCTCGATCCCGGCGAACAGGCCGGCCAGCGGCTTCCACACGGGTTCCATCGCGGAGACGTGCGCAGGATCGTAGAGACCGGGCAGGACCAGGCGGTCGCGGGTTCCCGCGTCGGTGACGTCGACCAGCTGCCGCCAGAACGCCTCACCCAGCTGACCCTGCCGCGCCGCGATGGCGAGGTTCCGCAGCCCGTGCGAGTTGTCCAACGTGCCCTGGAGCGCGCCGGGCAGGATCGCCCCGCCGTCCGGATCGGCCTCGACCAGCACCACCCGGTGCCCCTCCGGCAGCGGCCACGTCATCAGCAGCGCCATCGCGGCCGTGGTCACCCCCGGCGCGCCAAGGCCCCCGGCGAGCGCGATGACGGCCATCAGCTGCCCTCCTGCGGCGCGAGGATCAACGCGACCGCACCGGTGGCAACCCGCGCCGCCAGCGTCGGCCCGTCCGCGGCCGGGACCGCGACGTCCACCACGATCACACCCGTCGCCGGGGCGGCCGCCCCGACCGCAACCACGGTCGCGGGCAGCGTCTTCGGCGCCGCGGCGGGCTCGCCCGACTTGCCACCGGCCCCCGCAGCCTGCGCCGGATCGGGGGTGGAGACGATCAGCACCTTCTGCCCGGGCGCGAGACGGCTCGCGGGCACCTGCGACGGCTTCAGCGCGACACCCACCAGCTGCTCACCGGCCTTGATGAGGGAGACGGAGGTGACCTGGCCGGGGGAGAGCAGCGAGCCGGCCCTCAGCGCGACCGCGGCGCGCTGCCCGACCATGCCCGCCTTCTTCGTCACGGGGACGGCCTTGACGACCGGGTCCAGGGCGAGCGAGGCGGGCGCGAGGTCCGCGTCGGTGATCGCGGCGCCGACCGGGACGTCGCGGGCCACCACCAGGACGGCGGTGCGCTGGCCGGAGGCGGTGAAGAGCAGGGCGCCGGAGAGGCCTCCGGCGGCGATCAGAGCGACGGACAGGGCGATCAGCCCCGGCCTGCGGCGGCGTTGGCGTACGACGCGCGGCGCGGCCGCCGGCTTGCCGTCCGGGCCGCCAGGCCCGGGGACGGCTGCACGACCCGGCGTCACGGGCGTGGTGGTGGTACTCACGTGCTGAGCCTCCTGGCAGAGGAAAATAGGACGAGAAGGGAGAGGACTCCGGACGGCCTTGCCCTATTGGCCGACGACCTGCAGTTCGCCGATGCGGACCGGGACCTGGGAGTTGCGGACCGTGGTGAGGTCGCCCTGCTGGCCGCCGCCCACCCAGTGCACGGCCCAGGTTGTCGTCGCGGCCACGGTGTAGTCGCCGACACGGGTGTATCCGGCGAAGCCGCACTGGCCGTTCGCCGTACTCGGCGGGGTCAGCCCGAACGCGGGGCTGTAGGGGGTCCCGGGGTGGGGGCAGGACACGGTGGTGCCGTTGCCGAAGTTCCAGACGACGTTTCGCACGGTCGCCGTGGCCGTCACCGTCACGCCGAGCGCGGTCGCGCTCGCCGACGTCGGCCCCGTCGTCCGCGGACTCGGACCGTTCCACACCCACACGGGAACCCCGACCGTTCCGAGGCCGCCCGACTTGGGAGCGATACCGATGTCGGCGCCGAGGAGCCGCATCTTCGTGACCGCCTCCTCGGCCAGAGCCTCGAGATCCGGGCCCTGTGCGCCGGGTGGCGGGTTCTGCCGCCATCGGAACCCGCCAGCCAGGGGCTGGCCCGGGCACTGGCCGTTGTAGACCGCGCCGTCTCCCGGGGTGTGCCCCGCCCAGACCGGGTCATCTGCGGGAGGCTGCGGTTCCAGCAGCCGCCAGTAGCAGGAGCTAGCCGAGTCGAACCATCCCGATTCCTCGTCGTGGCAGGGAACCTCGAACTGCCCGCCGGAACCGTCCCGGGCCATGCACTTCGCGGAACCACCCCCGCCACCGCCCCCGCTGTTGCCGCCTCCGGTTCCACCGCCACCAGGGTTCCCAGATCTCGGCGGCTTCGTGCCGCCGGAGTGGACCTCGCAGTCGGTCTCTCCTGGGGGGCATCCGGTGCCCGGGTCAGCCCAAGCGGGACACACAGCGGCCGTCAGGGTGAGAAGCAGCGCTGCCGCCGTCCCGGTCGCCCGTCGGACTGCGGTCAGCACAGGTTGTCCCGGGAGATGTCGAAGTCGCGGATCTGCCAGGCCCCGCCGATATGCAGAGCCTCGTACTTCGCGACGTGCCGGCGGTTATTGTCAGCCGTCTCAACCTTCTTTCCCGTTGCCTTGTCGACCTTGTAGTAGTCGCTGGTGTCCACGCAGTCGGTGATGGTGGCGCTCGGGGGAGTCGCGGCGGGGTTCATAGCAGTGACCTGGGGGGACAGGATCGGGGCGCCCTTGATGTCGTATCCGCGCTCGACGTAGTACGCCCGGGTGGTCTGCACCTTCGAGTAGGCCATGTCCCCGGCGACCTTTTCGATGCCGGTGTCCTTGGTGGAACCGCTGGCGTACACCTTCAGCTGGGCATCCCAGAACGCCCGGTAGACGCCGAGCAGCGCGGTCTTCTCGGCCGCCTGCGGGTCGGCGGAGGGGCCGGGCGTGGCGGTCGGACTGGGGGGCGGCGGCGCAGCCTTGTTGCCCTCCGAGCAGCCGGCCGTGACAGCCGCAACGATGGTGACTACGGCGCCGGCCGCGAGGAGTCGCTGGCGTCGAGTGGTGCGGGTGCGGTGCTGGCGTGCCGTTGTCACGTGGAGTCCCCCCGGTGTCACATCGCCAGGCGGACGTTCTGGGTCGTCCGTCCTGGCCCCGCCGTCGCTGCTGCAACGTGTTCGTGTGGTGGCGGTGCGTTGTACTCGGCACCCTACGACGTCAACGTCAGTAGGCCCATGGGGTTGTTGGGGCACAGATGATCTATTGCGAATGTTTGTCCATAAATGCCGGTCGGTCATATGCCGTTCCGTTGTGAGGGGTTGCCTCAGCGTCCCCGAGGCGGGGATGGAGAGGGCGTGCGGCGAGAGGCGCTCCGCATGGGTGAAAGTCAGCCATGCGACCTGTTCCTTTTGCGCTCGGTAAGGCCTCCGCGTGTGGGCGCGGTCACCTGGTTCTCTCGGGACGGCGGCTCATCCGCCCCATTTGCGGCGGACCGCGGCGGCTGGACTGCCTTCCGTCCTCCGTTGCCGTGGAGCCTTCGGCGCGGCCCCTGCGGCCCCGGGCGAACGCGTAGTCCGACAGGGGCCGAGGGGGCCGGGCGCGAGCTGGAAGTTCCGGTCGGCGACCTGTCGCATCAGCTCGGCGTAGTCGTTCTGGCACTCCTCCACTCCCGGCGGCCCATGGCAGACAGAGCACAGCGCGGTTCCGCGGTCGGCTCGTCCCGCTCACAGCTGGGTCCAACCACGGGGTTCGGTGGCGCCGGCCAGCGGCGTCCAGACAGGGCTGGTCGGCCCCTGGGCTTCGAGGTCTTCCAGGATGGCCGCGCCGAGAGGAACGCGCGCGGCGAAGTGGGCGACGAGATCGTGGTCGGCAGTCATGCGCCGCAGGTCGGCGATGCGGTTGCTGAGCGTGGTGCGGGAGGCGCCGGTGAGGACGAACAGGATGCGGGGGAAGCGGGGGTAGAACCGCTGCCAGGCGAGCAGGGCGTCCTGATCGGCGACGGTGCCGCGCCGACCGGGAGCCTGGGGGGTGTAGCCGTGGAAGCGGGCGTAGGTGATGAGCTTGCGGGCCAGGCGCTCGCTGCTCATCGTGGTGCGGTCGATCTCCACGAACGCGCGGTAGTGCATCCGGCGGGCGCCGGCGGCGGTGTAGTGGAAGACAGCGTCGGCGACGAGTCGGTCCTCACCCCCGGTGTCGGGCAGGCGGTGGGTGACCTCGGGAACCCAATCCAGTGCCTGGTACTCGTCCCCGCGGGCTCGCGCGTCCTTCAGGAAGGCCAGGTGGGCGCGGACGCCGGTGAGGGTGTGGGCGGCGCGGAGAGCAGCAGCGGCCGGGCTCGCAATCGCGGCGACGTGGCGGCCTCGGAGCTCGGGCCAGTCCCCGACGGCCTGCGTGCCGGCGGCGGTGAGGAAGTGGGCGTGGTAGCCGCGGCCACCCAGCGCGGTGTGGGCGATCAGTCCGTCCTCGCGCAGAGGCCGGAGGACCTTGTGGATCTTGTTGGGCAGGGCGGTCGGCATGACCAGCTGGTGAAGTTGTGGGCTGGTGAGCAGGCGGTGCTGGGCAATCAGGGCCAGCGCCCGGTGAGCATGGGTGTCGGCCGTGGCGGGCTGGGCGACGACAGCGGTGGTCATACGTACTGCTCCTCGGACTGGTCATCGGATGCGGGGGGTGCCGGCGGGTTCAGGCCGGTGAGGTATGCCCGGACCTGCTCCTCCTGTGCGAGGGCTGCGGCGGCGAGGTCGGACAGTGAGCGCGCCCCGGTGTTCTTGTGCGCGGCCGTGCGCAGGGCCGCGACTCGGCCCGGCTTCGCGAGCCGGCCGAAAACCTCTTTCAGCTCGGGGCCGCGGATCCGCAGCGGTCCGACGCGCTTGCCGGCGACGGTGAAGGAGGCGTAGTGCCACCACCGCTCGAGCCCGGCCGCATCCGCTGGGGTGACCGAGGAGCCGGGCCACTGGTTGGTGATCTGCGCGATCGCCTCCACCGAGCCGGCTGTGGTCGACAGGCAGGAGGCGTTCTGCAGGAGCGCGGCCCGGGTAGTGGGCGTCAGGCGCTGCAGGAGCTGGGTCATGCCGTGCAGGCGGCAGCCGAACTTGCGGAGCTCCTCGGTGATCTGGGCGATGACGGTGGAGGCCTCGCCATCCAGGGAGATCAGCTCGTCCAGGTAGAAGCGGAACGGGCGCCGCTTGGTCTCGGGAAGGTCGCGGCGGGACAGGCCAGCACGCAGGAAGTCGCGCACGATCAGGGAGACCAGCAGCCGGTCGGTCGGCCCGGTCCCGGGCGGGCAGATCCACACGACATGGCCCTCGTCCATGGCGCGACGGATGTCGTAGCCGCTGACCGGGCTACCGAGGAACGCCCGGATGACGGGGTTCGCACCGAGCCGCTCCAGCGGGTTCAGCACGGTGAGGAGCCCCTCCCGCGGCAGGTCGCGGAAGCTGCTCGTCCACCACCGGGCCGCCTCCCCATCGAGGGCGCCGAGGACCAGAGCGCGGAACACCGCGTCAGTCAGGAGCGGGCGGACCTGGAAGATCGTGGCCTGCCGCTCCTGCATGCCGGCCGCGACGGCGCGGGCGTTGACCGCGACCAGCGCCTCGACGGCCTTGGTAAGGATGGTGAGCGCTCGCGGGGCGCTCACGTCGTCCCACCCCAGAGCGGTGGACATCGCATCGACCACGGCAGCTACTACCTCATAGGGTCGCTGGCCACCGGACATGTCCAGCAGGTTCCAGCAGCCCAACAGGTCGTCCTCGCCCCGCACCGTGAGGTCGAAGAGGGCGATCCGCTCTATGATCTTGTCGTGGGCGAGGTAGCGGGCGACGTCGCTGAAGGAGTCGCCGTGCGGGTCCACGAACGCCAGGCCGCGCCCGTTGTGGGCGCTGGCGACGGCCTGGACCTGGGCGCGCATCGTCTTGCCCCAGCTGCTCTTGCCCGACTGCACCTCGAATAGGGTCTCGTCCTCGTGCGTGGCGAGCAGACGCTCCCGTCCGTCCGGCCCCCGGTGCCAGCCCTGCGGGACCCGGTCCGCTCCGTTCTTGAACGTCGGCATGTCCGTCTCCAGCAGCGGCACGCACGCCGCGCCGGTGGGCGGCTTGAGGAGCCCGGCCAGTTCTTCCAGGTGCGCCCACCCGCTGCGGGCCGGCCGCATCAGCGCGCTCGCCCAGCGCTCATCGAACCGCTTGCGCCACGGCCACCGGTCCGGGCCGATCCGCACCGGGCCCAGCGACCAGCCCTGGGAGGCGAGGCTGGTCGCGCCGGCGAACACGTCCAGGGCCGCGTTGACCCGGGCCAGGCGCTGCTCGGCACGGCCCTCCTTGTTGGAGGCGCACCGCACCAGGAACTGCACCCGCACCAGCCCCGTGTTCTGCCTCAGCTTCCCCAGTACGGTCTCTCGCTCAAGCCGACGGGGCTGTGGGGACATGACCATCCGGCCGCGGTCCGAGCGCTGCCACTCGGCCGGATCCAGCAACTGCCGCAGGCCGAAGCTGTCGTCGGCCTCCCGGCTGATCCACCGCGCGTCGCGCTGCGCCTCGCGCCGGCCCTTGTCCCGGGCCTGGCGCATGATCTGCGCGCGGTGTACTGCCAGATGCCATCGGGAGGCGGGGGACAGGTCAATGCAGACCTCGGCCAGGTCCCCGAACCTGGTCTTCAGGTCGGCGACGGCGTCGATCAGGGGCTGGAGCGGGTCGGGGTCCAGGGGTACGTCCCGCAGCCGGGACCCAGCCTCACCCCGCAGCGCCAGAACCGCGCGCACCACATGTTTACGCCGCTTGTCGGCGACCGGGACCGCCTCCATGACCTGTACCCGCGCCCCGTACGGCGTCTGCGCCAGCAGCGCCCGGGCGCCGACAGGGGCCTCGATCCGGTAGCTCAACGACTTCTTGCCGTCGGCGCGCAGCCGCAGCCGCACGGTGCGGGCCCTCGCGGGTACCCACCAGCGGCCGGCTCCGGCCGCGCGGATCAGCTGCATCCCCTGCCGCCAGATCTGCTCCGGACTCGGCGCGAACTCGGCGCTCGGCACCAGCTCGACGTACGTCCGATCGGCCAGCGCTTTTTCAGCCAGGCGCCGCTGCAACGCCTCCCACCCTGCCAGCAGTACGCCGGCGGCCAGCGCCAGCCAGATGGCGTGGTCGAACACCCAGCGGGCGAGGCCTCCGAGAACGTCGGCCACGCCGACGATCGTGCCGACTGTCTCGCCGGCGCGTGTCACAGGGCTTGTTCCCATGATCCTTCTCCATTCCGGGTGTAGCGGACGGTGGCGGTGCGGCCGTCGAGGAAAGTTCCGGCCGGGTCGGCGCCCGCCCACACCAACCGCACCACCGCCGCCTCGCGGCCGCCGCGCGCTGCCGGTGCGGTGCTCTCGCGGCGGGCGGTCGTGGCCTGGATGCGGACCTGCGTGTACCCGGCCGTCTCCGCCGACCACGCCGTACGGCCTGCGGCCAGCAGGTGCTTCTCGTCTGGTGACGGCAGGTCCGGCGGGCTGGCCCCGTCCAGGGACTGCTGGATGATCGGGTCCGCGGCCGGGCCGGACCCGGGCGGCGGCAGCTCGCTGGCCGAGGAAGCGCCGAGCTGCCCAACCGCAGCGGCACCACGCCCGGCCCCGGGCTGAGGCACTGGAGCCGGTGGTGAGGATGCCGATGAAGAGGCGGGAGGGGCAGGACTGAACGGCGATGGGGGAGGCGCGGCGGCGACGGAGGCAGGGTGGACCGTGGGCGCCGCCGGGGTCGGTGAGGCGAGCGTTTTCGGAGCCGGAGCCGGAGCCGGAGCCGGAGCCGGAGCCGGAGCCGGAGCCGGACCGCCGGTCAGCCCTGCGGACAGTAGCCAGGCTCCGGCACAGGCGAGGGCGGCGGCCGCTGCGGCCAGGCGTCCACCGGTCCACCACGGCGTGTGGGGGTTGTGGTTCACAGGACTCGGGCCCCGCCCGCATAGTCGGGCATGGTGGTGACGGGGTCGATCCGGACGGGTTTGCCGGGCCTGGGGGCGTTGATCATCTTTCCGTCTCCGAGGTAGAGGCCGACGTGGTGGATGGTGGAGTCGGCTGTGGGGCTGTAGCCGTAGAAGACGAGGTCGCCGGGCTGGAGCGCGGCGAACCCGGCGGAGGCAGGGATGCGCCGGCCTACGCCGGCCTGTGCGGCCGCGGTCCGCGGCAGGGTGATTCCGGCCTGCGCGTACGCGTAGAGGGTCAGCCCCGAGCAGTCGAAGCCGGTTACGACGCGCCCGTCCTGACCGCCCGGTGAGCAGCAGATGCCAGTAGAGGGGCCCTTGGCGTTGCCACCGCCCCAGGAGTAGGGCAGGCCCTGCTGCGCGAGCGCGCTCTGGAGGACGGCGCTTATATCCCCGCTGGGGATGTGCGGGGTCCGACCGAGGGCGTCGTAACGGTCGATCCCGGAGAGCACGTCGTCCACGTACGCCCAGGACCGGTTGTAGGTGTGGATCGCGGCGCGCAGCTGCTGGCGGTCGCCCAGGTTGCGGCCGTTGCCGCACAGATACACGGCGGCGGATGCGGCGGCGTCGTCGGCGTTGTGCGGGCTGATGGTGCCGTCGTGGTTGCCGTCCTTCCCGTACGCGCGGAACGTCTCGGGCAGGAACTGGAAGGGGCCGACCGCCCGCTCGTACTCGGGGTCGTTGTCCCAGCGGCCGCCGTCGGTGTCGCGGATCGCGGTGGTGTTGCCGCCGGTGCCGGAGCCGTCGAGGCGGGGGCCGGTGATGATCGGGGTGATGTCGCCGCCCGCGCCGATGATGCGCCCCGACGCGTGGTTGGACTCCACCCGTGCGATTCCGGCGAGGACCTGCCAGCGCATTCCCTGGCACGTGGGGACGTGCGTGCTGATCTGGGAAGCGCCGGTGAGGTAGGCGGCCAGCATCCGCTCCTGGATCCCGGTCGCCGCAGCGTCAACGGTCCCGCCGCTGCCGGCGCCCGCCTGGCTGCGGGTCGTCGCCGCGGCCAGCAGGACGGTTCCGGTGCAGGACACAGCTGCGAGGACGAGCAGCACGCCGAGGCATCCCAGCTTCTTCCACCGCTTCACTGGTCACCCTCCTCGCGCTGTCGGCGCTCAGCAACCCGGGCCTCGAAGAGCCGCCGCAGGCGCGCTGAGTTCGCAACCTCCGCGGCTCGGGCCTCCTGGGCCGCGCTCCCGGCCGGGCTCGGTGCCGGTGCCGGTGCCGGTGCCGGTGCCGGTGTGGGGGTTGGGGTTGGGGGCCGGATATGGGTTCGGCGAGTTGGCGGCTCACCGCTGCCGCCCGGTGCGGAGCGGACGCGGCGCCGCGGCGCTTCGGGGTCGGGGGTGGCAGGCGGAGTGGAGATGGAGGAGGCCCCCAGATGGGGGCGGCTGATCGCCGCTGTGGCCCTCGGGGCGGGTGGGCGGGTGACGTCCAGCGGAGCCGTACGGATGACGCCCGCGATGGCGGCGTCCCGGACGATTCCGGCCGGGTCGTGGACCTGCCACGCGGTCGCCAGGGCCTGGCCGGTGTGGTCGACGCGGTCGCGCACGGCGCGGCCCCCGTCGGCCCAGCGGCCGGCGTCCTCGCGCAGGTGGTGCCCCGCGACCCTCAGCTGCGTCCTGGCGTCGTCGGTGAACTCCGAGCCCGCGGCCCGAGCTGCGCTGAGATTGCGGGGCAGGCCCAGGGTCGCGCCGTAGGCGAGGCGGGCCGTCCCGGAGGCGATCCGGTATCCGCGCAGCCGGGAGACGCGGGCGTGGATTCGCGAACCGAGGAGCGGCCGGTCGGTAGCCGGGTCGTGCAGGACTTCGCCGGACCACTGGTTCACCACCATCTCGCCTCCGGGTGCGCCGTTCTGCTGAACAGGGCCGTTGGCGGCGCCGGGGAAGCGAGCGGCCGCCGGGTGCTGACCGGGTTTGGGCCCGATGAGCGCGGTGTGCGCGCCGCGCAGGGCGATGGCGAGCGGGACGATGCCGCGGCGGCCCTCGGCTACGGCGTCACCGAGCAGCCGACCCGGGGACATGGGCATCCCGGCGCCGTCGGTGAGTGCGGCGAGGCTGCCCAGGGAGCGCAGCCGGTCGCCGAGTGCGTCGTGCGCCGAGGAGAGGCCGCCGCCCAGCCTGCCGCCGGGGCCGCTGCTTCGTCCGGCTGGGCCGTGCAGGGCCAGGGCGGCACCGAACTCGGAGTTGTCGCCGCGCAGGTGGCTGCCGCCGACCTTGGCGAACTGCATGCGCATGGCCATGCGCTGCCCGAATCCGGCCGTCGCGGTCAGGATCCGCCGGTGCAGGACCAGGAACGCCAGAGCGAGAGCGTCCACGAGAAGGAGGCGCTCCACCAAGTGGTCGGGGCCGGCGTCGGCGAGCAGCGCGTCCACGGCGATCCCGAACAGCGGGAGCGCCATCGCGGCCATGAACGCCACCAGAGCGGAGACGACGAATACGCCGAGCCACCGCCACAGCAGCATTCGGGAGGGGCCCGGCAGCATCGCCCACACCCAGGCGATCGGCCCGGCGGACGCCGCGGCGACATCTGCGCCCTGGGCGCCGAGCATCACCACCCCCATGGACACAACCATGAGCGCCACGACGATGACGGCGACCAGCAGCGCCAGCACCGACCAGACCCGGTCCCAGGACGGTTTTTCCGCGTACGCGGCCGCCGACTTGCCCACGGGCCCCGCGCCCTGCAAGTCCTTGAGCAGCTTCGGGAATGCGCCCCCGCCCTTGAGCTGGTCCAGGCAGCGCTCCTTGCTGTGGGCGTCGAGCAGCTCGCAGTTCTCGGCCGCTTCCCGTTTCTTGGCCTGGGCGTCGCAGGTCTCCCTTGAGGGCCCATCCAAGAGCTTGCAGGGGTCCTCGCCCTGGTCCGCGCCGGGAACCGCAGCCGCGGGCGCGGGCGCGTTGCTCTTGACCCATTTCACGTGGGCCTGGTAAGCAGCTGCCTCTCCGGGCTTCTTGGGGTCCAGGACGCGCCCGTACTGAAGGAGCATGTAGGGCTTGACGACCAGCGCGTCGGTGAGCGCGTTCTGGATCGGGGTGGTGACCGTCTTGGCCTCGGCCTGCTCGTTCACGCAGGCCTCGTGGGCGGGGCCGACGGCGCTGTCGCAGGGGCGGCCGCCGCGGCCGGGGGTGTCGAAGTAGGAGGCGGTGGTGATGGACGCAACCTCGATCGCGGCCTGGTGGGTCTGCTGGAGCGGCCCGTCCTCGCCGAGCAGGTAGTCCGGCCGCACGAACGCGCTGGCGGCCAAGGCGGAGATGACGAGGGTCAGGGTGATTTCGCCCAGCCCCTTGCCGACCCTGCCGCGGACGAAAAGGATCAGCCCGAAGATGAAAGCCCAGGACAGCAGTAGGCCTGCGAGGCCGAGGGCGCCGACGACGTGCCGCTCATAGGCGTCGGCGATGCGCTGCGCGGGGTCGGTGAGGAGCGACAGGAGGGGGAAGTCGAAGACGAAGCGGAGCAGCCAGCAGCACAGGCCGACCAGCAGTCGCACCAGGGTGAACAGGCCGCTGAGGCAGAGGCGCTGGGTTTCCCCGATGGCGTCGAACGAGAGGCCATTGCGCAGGACGGCGGTCTCGACCTGGTCCCCAACGGTGGGGGAGTCGATGCTGCTCTCCAGCTGGTAGCCGCTGAGCGGCACCCCTTCCCGGGTGAGGATGTCCAGCGGGCCGAGCAGGCCGCCGCCCTGCGCGGTGCCGTCGGCGGCCGCCGCGACCGCGGTGTTCGTAACCAAGAACACGACAGTCAGCAGCGCGACGAAGCCGGTGGAGCGGAGCGTGCCCCGGTCTATGTCGTACCGGCCCAGCAGCCAGAGCCGGTTCACCGCGTCCGCCGCTCGGCGCTCAGGACCAGCCCCACGGCGCCGGCGATCGCAGCCGTGGAGAACAGCAGCAGCCCATTGCGCCAGCCCGCGGAGGCACGGATCCGCTCCGCCGCCCGCGTCACCACACCAGGACTGACCAACACCGCCCTCACATGGCCGTCCGCCGCTGGAGTCGGGGAAACGGGCGCGGGGGTGGCGGGCAGGCGGGCGCAGTAGTCCCGGGGGGATGGCCCGATGAGGTGCGTGCAAGGGCCGGCCGCCGGAGCGGGTGCAGGGGCTTGCGGGGAGGCCCATACGGCTGTGGTGCAGGTGAGCAGCAGCAGGGCGAGGGCGCCGCCAAGGCGCAGACGCAGGTGGGTGGTCATCGCGGAGTCCCCCCGTGGGCCGACGCGTTGTGTGCGCGGCCGGGTGTCGTGAAGATCGATTTTTTGATGCGGGGTACCGGCGGGACGACGACCTTGATGCGGCCGACCTGCATGCGGGGGTCGCGCAGGAGCATCTCCCCTTCGCGTCCGCTCTGGCCGACCGGGGAGAGGCCGGTGGTCACCAGGCGCAGGAGGTCCTCGTTCTCGTGGTCGAGGCCGAGGAAGCGCAGGCCGCGGGCAGCGCGGGCGCTGTCAGTGGTGCGTGCGAGGAACCGGTAGGCGATCAGCCCGGCGTCCTTGCCGAGTTCCTGCTCGTCGTGGGCGCCGAGGAAGCAGCCGGCGCCGTGCTTGCGCCCGTCGTGAAGGATCTCGTGGACCAGAGCCGCGCCCTCGGCGGAGGAAGTCAGCCAGTAGACCTCGTCCAGGGTCACGAGGCAGAACCGCTCCGGCTCGGTGAACGCGGCCTGCCGGGCGATCGCCGCGATCAGGTACAGGACGGCGCGCCCGATCAGCGCCTCCAGCGGCTGCTGCCGCAGCACCTCGACATCGGCGAACGCCTCCTTCGGCGGCAGGGTCAGGCCAGCGGTGGTGACCACCACCATGTCGGCGCTCAGGTCCCCGTCCAGAGAGACGGGCGGCAGGTCCGCGTCGAACACCATCGCCGCCAGGGGGTTGCCGCGGACGATCCGCAGCAGGTCGCCCATGCTCGCGGCCGCGTCCGCGCGGCTGCCGCTCCCGGCTGAGGCCAGCCCGGCGAGGACGTCCAGGACCTTGCCCATGGACGGCCCCGGGCTCCCGGCTACTTCCTCGACGGCGTGGTGGAGGACGGCTCCGGCCGCGGTCATCGCTCCGACGCCCAGCTGGAGGGTGAGGTAGGACAGGGCGTAGTGGGCGCCGACCGGGCCGCCGAACACGCGGAGCGGGTCGATGGACAGCGCGGCGCGCGCGGCGTCGATGATCTGGCAGCGGTCACCCATCGCGGCGTGCGCGAAACTGGCCCACTCGCGGACCGGGGTCCGGTCGATGACGATTGCCCGGCCGCCCCGGTCCACGACCGCGCCCGTGACCAGCTTCTCCAGCACGCTCTTGCCGCCGCCCAGGTCCCCGATTACCGCGCTGGACGCGGACGCGTTGACCTGCGGAGCGTCGGCCGGGTTCAGCAATACCGGGCGGATGGTGCCGCTGTCCAGGTCGTGACCGATCATCATCCCGGTCGGATCACCAACCCTGGAGAGGGTGAGCGCGCCGGCGGCGGCCCAGTCCTCGGAGAGCTGGTGCTGGGTGAACTGCCCCAGCTTCTGCGCCCGCGGAGCACCGGGCAGTCCGACAGCGAACATCTCCTCCTGCATTCCGTACGGGCGCTCGGCCCGGTAGTCGCCGCCCGACAGAGCCGAGGACAGCTCCCTGGCCCGCGCATCGCAGGTCACGGGATCGGGCCCCCACACGGTCAGGACGGTCACGGACTGCACCTCGACCTCGACCGACGTCCGCGCCATCCGCGCGTCCTGCTCGGCCAGGTCTCCGGCCGCGTCCGGGAGTGAGTGCGGCATGCCGGTGGGCTGCGCACCGTACTGCTCGGCCTGGTCCATCAGCTCGCGCTTCTTGCGCTGCACCTGCGCCCGGGCCTTCTTCGCCGGCACCACATGCAGGTCCACGACGACGTCGACGGGGAAGGGGAGCCCCTCCAGCTGGGCGAGGATGTCCGCGCTCTCCACCGACACTGCCCGGGGCAGCTCGGCGAGGACCAGGTGCGCCTGGTAGCCGGTCCCGGACTCCGACTCGACCTGGAGCCACTTGCGGCCGACCGGCGAAGAAGCGCCGTGCCACCACGGCGTCTTCTTCCCTTTCGGAGCGCCGCCGCGGGGCTGCCCGCCCTCGGCCAGACGGATCTGCCCGAGGTCGGCGTAGGAGGGGGAGGCCAGTGCACCGTCCCGGACGCGGCTGCCGTACAGCGGACTCTGCTCGGCGTCGCACAGCAACGGCTCGTGGGGCAGGCCCCGGTGGACTGCGTGCTGGAGCAGCCACACGATCTCCGCCGGAGACGCCGGACGCAGCCCGAGCCCGCCCCCGAGAGACGTCTGGATCCGCTCCGCCTCCGCCGCCGCGGCGTACACCTCCGCGTCCGCAACCGGTACTGCCGGCAGGTCCAGGGCGGCCGACAGCTCGGAGTAGAGGGCGCTGACCGTGGCCCCTGCCGTCGTCCCCTTGGCGGGGAGAGGGATGGCGAGCCACAGAGTCCGCTCGTGCATCTCCTGGCCGGCCAGGAGATCGACGGCTGCCTCGCAGGTCTGCGCCCACTCGGGCATGCGCCGCCAGTCCAGGTCCGCGACCATCCGCTCCGCGACCTCCCCCGGATCAGTGCGCGAGGCGAGAACAAGGACCCGCGGCTCCATCCCGGGCATCGACCGGACCAGGGAGGTAATCCGCCCCAGCAGCTCTTGGTGGACCCGGGCGGGCAGGTAGCCGCCGGGCAGGGGAGCCACCCTCCACACAGCCCAGACGCGGGCCGACGTCGACCACAGCAGGTGGCCACTGATGTGACGGAACGGAGTCCTCACTGCGCACCCCCCTGTCCGGCACCGACGAGCAGCCGCGACAGACCTGAACCCGCCGCCGCGCCATCGGAATTGGCCGCGACGCGCACCGCAGGCGCCGCGGCGCGTGCACCGGCCGCCGCCAGGACGGCCTGCGGGGCGGGCAGGCTGGTGATGACGAACCGGCACCGCAGGTGCGACGGACGCCGGTCCCTGGCGACCCTGCCGCCGACCTGCCCGGCCGGATGCCGGACCAGCAGCACGAGGATGCCGGCGAGCGCGGTGAACGGGTTCTGCCCGGCGATCTGCGCACCGCGCACCGCCCACACCGAGGCGAGCCACAGAGCGACGGGAACCGGGCCGGCCCACGACCACCAGGCGTAGGTCTTGATGAGGGTGAACGCGCCGCCGCCGAGTACCACGAGCTGCGCCGGGGTGTAGGGGCCGAACCAGACCGTCCAGTCGCCGAGCTTGCCGAGCACCCACGGGTGCCGGCGCGCCTTCGTGTAGACCCGCGCGATGCGCGGCCGCGCCTTCTCGCTCACAGGACCGGCCCCCGGGCCGGGGTGGACACGATGGTGACCTGACCGGCGCCGCTGGCCGGGTTGTTGATCTCGTCGGAGAAGAGCGACGAGAGCGAGTCGCGGGAGGCGTAGAGCGACAGAGCGATGATCATCGCCAGCACGGCACCGATCGCCGCCTTCAGGGACAGGCTCCGGGCGATGATCACCAGGACCACCAGCGTCAAGACGACCTTCAGGCCCTTGTCGCCCCAGTCGGCGAAGGTGTTGAGCAGGGAGTCGCCGAGGACGTCGAGGCCACCGGCCAGCATCATGGAGTCCACCGTGTTCATCGCGCACCGCCCGAAACCGGAGCCGGCGCAGACGGGGCGGCGGCGGCGCTGTTCGGGGCCGGGGCAGTGACGCCGGCCTCGAGCGCGCTGACCTCCCACCGCCCGGCCCGGGCGCTCACCTCCGCCCGGTACATCAGAGGCCACCTCACCCCCAGCTTGTCCTCGCCCGTGACACGGACCTCGACCCGTGCCTTCGCACCGTCCGTGGCCACGCCCTTGCCCGTGGCCACCGCAGCGTCCGAGACGACGTCCTCGACGTCGACCCGTACGTACGGCGCCACGGCCGGCGCCGACACCCGCAGTCCCGGCGACAGGTACCGCTCCAGCCCCGCGCCCTGGCCGCCGAGGTAGGTACGGAGGAACTCGCCCAGCGACGTCTCCAACGCCGAACCGCCGGGGACCGGGTGGGTGAAGGGAGAGGCCGGTTCCGCAGCTGCGCCGGGGGCGGCGACCTCCGCCGGCGGTCCGCCGATCGTGACGGGTCCGCCGTCCTTCGCCGCGCTGCCGGACACGGCGAAGTACCGCACCGGCGGAACCGTGGTCTTCGGGGCCCCGTCCGGGGCGGGCACGGCCTGGTCGTGAAGTACCGCGACCACCACCGTCCACATCTCGGGTGTAGCCGTTGACCGCACCGCACCGCCACGACGCGCGTGGGAGCCGGTGCGCCGCCGGTGCGCGAACGCCTGGGGAGCTCCACCTTCGAGGCCAGCGAGCGAACCGCGGCAGCGACGGAACTGTCCGGGTCGGCGGCGTCGGCCCGGAGCCACAGGTCCACGAACAGCTCTGCCGCACCGCGCGGATCCGCCGGCGGCCGGACCGCTTCGACGGGGTACGGGGAGGGCGCAGCCTGCGCAGTGACGGTCCGCGGAACGGTGAGCGCGAGGGCCAGGGCGAGCGGCCCGGCCGCCAGCGCGGTCCAGATCCCGACGCGGACGAACCGCGGCCCGCGGGAAACCGACTGCCGGACCGGAACCGTGTCCGGACGGACTGTACGGAGCGACGGGGAAGCCGCCTTTGCGAAGCTGCGCCGGACCGTACGGCGACGGCCTGGCGGGGGAGGAACGGGGGTCATGGTGACGCCTTCCTGGGAGGAGTTGTGCTCTGCTCCCAAGGAACGGCGGCCCCATCACCGGTTGGATCACCACGGCCACCCCCGGCGAGTCACGGGTGGAGAACGGTCCAGCTGGTGAGGTCACCGGTGACTTCCGGAAGACTTACCGGTGACGTCACCGGTAACTTCCCCGAAAACCTCCCCACTGCAGGTCAGAGGCTTGATGACCGGATGACGTCGCGGGGAAGGGCCTGCCTGCTGCGGGTGCGGCCGGTGTCGCCCGTGCGAGGGAATGCGGGGGCCCGCCCGTATCGCAATGAGAGCTGGGGCCCTTGGTACGGCCATGCGACTGATGATGACCGGGGCTGCGATGGCGGCCGCGATGGTGATGGTGGCCGGCTCTCCGGCGAGCGCGGCCACCGTGCACTCGATGTGCGAACTGCGGGACGGGGCTCGGCTCTGCTACCGGGCCACGGGTGAAGGGAACGGTCCTATCGTGGAACTGCGGATCAAGAAGATCGGAGGGGTCGACCACGCGCGGGCGATCGGCTGGGTGCCCCAGGGCGGACAGCTCTGGCTGGAGGTCCGCAAGCACGGCGGTGCGCCGAAGCGGGCTCGGGTGGTGACCGCTCCCACCTACCCCACGAGCGGCGACCCGCTGATGACCACCGGAGCGGAGTGGGAGTACGACGGCCCCGGGGTGAAGATCCGGGCGTGCACGGCGGCGCCCAAGGGCAAGTGGCTCACCTGCACCAGGGCCAACTGACCTCCGCGCCGCGCGGTAGGGCCACGTGCTCGGCACCGCTGCAGGACGGTCTGTTCTACGCGCGGGCACGTGCCTTCTTGTACGCACATGCCGCTGGGCGGCTCCCGTGAAGGGAAGCCGCCCAGAGTGCGGGTTGCTCAGCGGACGCTGTGCAGATGGCCTCGGGCCGGCGGGGTCTTGCGCTGCTCCGCTTTGCGCGCTTTGTCCGCCTGGTGCCGGGCGAGGCGCTTTTCGTACTCGTCTTCGAAGTGGCCTACGTCGAGACGGTCCTCGGGGGCCAGCGCAGTCAGTGCCGCGTGTCGGTCCTGAGGAGTGGCGTGGAAGGCGAGCATGGGGTGAATCTGGAGCTTCCCACGGCCGACGACATAGACGAGTCGGGCTGCGACGAGGTAGGGCATGGCCCGGCTGATAACGCCGCGGTCGAGCGCGAGGCCGGTGGCGAGCTCTTCGTGCGTGGCGCGGACGAGGCCGCCCTGCTGCTGCTGGTTGAGCATGTAGATGAGCACCGCGTAGGCGGTCGGCGGCAGGCGGGGCACGTAGCCGAAGTAGGCGTACGGGTTAGCCGGATGAGCAGGCTGGGTCGCGGTCAGATGTGCCATGGCACTCATGCCTTCCCCTTTCCCTTCTTCGTCTGCCGGGGTCCTTCGGGCAGCTTGGCGTCTACCTGTGCCATCGCCTTGAATGCCTCCGGTGCGTCCGGATCGTCAAGGATCGCCTTGAGGAGGTCGAGCTGGTGCACGCGCTCGGGCCTGGTAGCCGGCACTTTACGCTTCTCCGCATCCTGGGCTCGCATGCCCCCGCGCAGTGCAGCAGAGGGCACCAGCTGGTAGACGCCCTTCTTCACGCGGCGCAGCACACCGTCCTCGGTGAGCAGGGCGAGCGCCCACGCGATGTGCGCACGGCTGTACCCGACGTGCTCGCCGATCTCCGCCTGGGTCTTGGCGATGTGCCCGCCGACTTCCTGGGAACCGATGAGCGCGAGGAGCACGATCGCGACGAACCGCTCGTCGGGGGCGGCATAGCGCTGGGATGCCCAGAGCATGAACCGCTGGGAGTCCATGCTGTACGAGCCGCCGATGAAGCCGTTGGAGGTCGCCAGGGGGTAGATATGCGCACCGTGTCCGGGCGGGACGTCCAGCTGCTGCCCCGGAGCCGGCCGGGAGGAGCTGGCGGGCGTCGGCAGTGGCCGACGGCGCCTGCGGGGAGGAGGAAGCGGAACTGCGGGGTCAGTGCCTGCGCTCATCGTTCGGTGGGCCCCTCGTAGTCCTGGCGTGCAGTGAGCAGGCTAGTCCACCGTGGCAGTACTGCCACGCACAACGTGCTGCTACTGCCACGAAACTTCGAGATTTGTCAGCGCTGCGCTGACGCCTCTCCTCGTATCCACTCAACGGACGGGACCTCACCGATTTCCTCACCGCGGTGATCACTCCGGCATCACGGAACGGACACGTCTTCGAATTGCGCCGCAACTCACCAGCGCACCACGGCCGCAGCCGTTTGGTAGCAGTCGTGCCACCAAACGGCACATCAGAACCAGGCGGTACGCTGGACTTTGGTGTCAGTACTGCCACCAAAGCACCCACTCATGTCGGTACCTGCTGACACATCGAAGCACGGTATGTCAGCCCTGCACTGACACTTGACACGCGCTGCGCGGCGCTGACCAGCAAGTTCCTGGCACCCCCCCTCTTAGAACCGCCCAGAGCCATCGGCTCCGCCCTCATGGCGCCTTACTGACTCCCCGGGCTCGGCGGCTGCGCCCTGCGCTGCGCTCCGGTACTCGCCTCGTGGGCCAGCCGGTCCTGCAAGCTGCGGCTGATCGGGGGTTGCTGCCGGTCGCGAGCAGTAGCGTGGCTGATCTGGTCTGTGGTGCGGGTGGCCCCCGCCCCGCTGATACCGCGCGCTGGCATCGTCTGGGTGCACATTCGGTGGCTGGGCAACCACCAGGGAAGGCATACGGGCTCGCAGCGTGTACTGGGCACTTGGCTGTTCGGCAGGTAGCACTATGGGGCGGACGGCAGTCCAAGAGCAGCAGCTGCGCAAATCCGGGGCCACAGGTTGCTTTCCGTTCCAGGCCAGAAGACTCAAAGGTTCAGCGGAAACCCGTAGTTGCCGAAGTCTGCCCGCACAGGCTGGCTCCCGTTCGCCGACCGCTGTGCCACGCTCGAACTCAGCACCCTCGACGGCCGGGACCCCGCGCTGAAGCATTAGCTCCTCGACCTCACGGAAGGAGAGGGGAAAACGGAAGTACAGCCACACACAGTGCTCGATGATCTCCGCGGCGTAGCGGTGACGCTTGTACGACGGTGGTGTAGCCGACACGAACGAACCCTCCCCAGCCCGACCAACCTGAAGATCATCCCACGCTCACCCGTAACGTGACAGCGCCCGTCGGCATACTGGCGGCCGAACCGCTGATGGCGTGCGGCGCCCTCGCCGAGAGCCTCCAGACGGGGCGCGGGAGACGCGGAACAGGCGGCAGGGGATGACGAAGGAACGAACACGGCACCTTCGTGGATCTTGAAGCGTAGAGAACTCCATGATCCACAGGTGCCGTGTTCACCCGTTTCCCGGGCCAGCCACCGCGACCGAACAGCCCACGGCAGGACAATCCGGGCAAGCGCCGGGGCCCTGGGCCGCAGGCCGGAGAGACCTCGGTCTACGGCGCCTCTACGCGCGGGACGAACATGAGATCTAGTACTAAAGCGGGGACCCGAGTGTGGCTTCTGGAGCGGCATTGTCGGCAAGCAGTGATGCCAGCTTTTTTGGGGTCAACGTGAAAAGCTCTGCCGTCGGGACGGTGATTCCATGCGCCTTCTCGATCCTGACGCGCAACTCCATGGTCAGGAGGGAGTCAAGGCCCTGCGCGTTGAGCGGCCGGGCGGCCTGCACACGGTCCGCGCTCACACCTAGGATCTGGCCGACTTGCTCGCGTATGAAATGCAAGAATGCGTCGGTGTCACCGGTCACGGTAGTGACCATCTCGCCTTCGGCCTGGGTGGGGAGAGACACCGCCGGGGCCGGAGCCATCGGCCGCTCGTAGCCACCTCCGGCCGGAGACCGCCGCTCACTCGCACGCAAAGCCAAAGAAGGGGTATCGGGCGGTCGGGATGCGTTTGCAGCATGCCAGGGCACCAGGCCAAAGAAGAGTGAGGAGTTGGCCGCGTGAGGATCGCCCGTCTGCCAGCGTCCCCAGTCCGTGGGCAAAACGGCGGTCTGTGGCGACTGGTTGCGCAGGAGGTCTTCCAACACTCCAAGTGCCTGGGGCGGTGTGAAGGACCACATTCCCTCCGGTACGAGACTGCGGCCCAGTTCACGCTCTTTGCGTGCGGCCATGCCGACGTTCGCCCAGTAGCCCCAGTTGATGCTGGACGCCGGGACGCCACGCATCCTCAACTGATGTGCCAGTGCGTCAAGATAAGCGTTTGCCGACGCGTAGGCCCCGATGAACGGCAGTCCGAGGATGGCCGACCCTGCGGAGAAGAACCACACGAAGTCCATGCAGGAAAGGTCAAGGACTTCCGTGAGGACGCGAGCACCATAGGCTTTGGGCCGAAGGACGGACGTGTACGTCTCCGGCGTGAGCGCGGCGATTTCACACCCGTGCAGCACGCCGGCCGTGTGCACGATGCCGCAAACCGATGGCCCTCCAGCGCGTTGCCAGGCGTCCAGAGCCGCTCTCATGGCCTGCGGGTCCGCGGCGTCGGCTTGTGCGTAGTGCACGTTCGCCCGGTCCTGCAGTGCGTGCAGGGCTCGGTTCCTCTCACTGTGATCGTCGAGTGTCGGTAGCGGGGAGTGCCCGGTTAGGAGTATGTGGCGGGCGCCCGAGGAAACGAGCCAGCGGGCGACTTCAAGGCCGAGGGCCCCGAGCCCGCCGGTGATCAGGTACGTCATGTCCGGACGAATCAGTGGCGGTCGCCTCTTCGTAGATGGCGCCGCGGAGGCTGCGTCTTCTCCTGCTGGGTCCTCGGCGCCCAGGGAGCTCCTGTTCTGCTCGATCAGCAGCTTGCCTATGTGGCCGCTGCGAGCCATAAGCGCGAACGCCTCGCTTTCTTGCCCGCGGGGGAACGTCCGGTATGGCAGGGGTGGCAGCACGCCGTTCGCGCACAGGTCCATCACCTCGCCAAGCGCACGTCCAAGGCGTTCCGGCTGCTCGTCCTGCATCCGTCCCACGTCCAGCAGCGTGTAGGACACGTTCTGCGTGCCAGGGTTCAGCGGCAGGTGATGACCCGCCAGGGCATCGCGCTTAGTGATGTCGACCAACCGACCGTAAGGGGCGAGCAATTCGGCGTTCGCTACCCAGCCGTCCCCGGAAAGGGTCGTGTTGAGGATGACATCGACGCCTCCCGTGACGGAGCGGATCTCTTTCACGAATTCGGCCGACCGCGAGTCCGCAACGTACTCGGCGCCCAGGTAGCGCAGCAGTGCTCGCTTCTCCGGCGTACCAGCGGTGGCGTACACCCGCGCTCCGCGCCACGCCGCGATGCGGAGGGCCGCCAGACCGACGCCGCCGGCCGCGGAGTGGATCAGTACGCTCTCTCCTTCTTGGAGGCGGGCGGCGTCCATGAGGGCCAGGTACGCGGTCACATAGGCGGTGGGGTAGGTCGCGGCTTCGGCCATGTTCAGTCTGCCGGGGATCCGGCAGGTCAGAGAAGCCTGGACAGTGACCTCTGGAGCGAAGGCATTCTGGGCGAGGGCGACCACCTCGTCGCCGACCCGGAGGTCGCACACTCCGGGGCCCAACGCGGTGACAGTGCCGCTGCACTCCCAGCCGAGGACGGTACCCTGGGGGCCGTCGTCCTCCAGGGCAGCGTACGACGCCAGCACGTCGTGGAAGTTAACACCGACGTATGCGGTACGGACGGTGACATGGCCCTGTCGCGGAGGCGTTGTCGCCGGAATCGCGGCGGGCGGTTGCGACATTTCGGCTGTCGCCCGCGGAGAGGCTTTTGAGCGACGGCGGCGCAGCCGGGGCACCAGCGGGACGCCATCACGGAAGGCGACTTCGGTCTCGGTGCCGGGGACACCAAGAAGTGCGGTCGCGTCGCTGTCCGCATTGCGTCCTGCGGGGTCGAGATCGACAGTGAGGATCCGCAGCTGGGGGTGCTCATTGCGGAGGGTACGGGCCAGCCCCCACACCAGGGCCTGCTCGGGGCGCGTGCAGGTCTCGCCGGCCGGTTGCGCGCCCCGTGTGACGAAAGTGAGGACGGGATTCGGCCCCTCGTACGCGTCCAGGGCGCGGATCAGGGAAATAGTTCCTGTGAGACAAGGCCCTTCCGCCTGCTCAAGGGTGTGGACGTCGAGACCCCACAGGTGGAGTACACCGGTGAGAGGCCCTACTTGCTCCATAAGCCTGGTGAAGTCCGCCGGGTTGTCGGACACCTGCCATTGGTCCTCGGCGAGTCTGCGGAAGTCGGGGCCGTGGGTCACGAGCACGTGTGCGTGCCGTGCGGCCAGCCCGGCACCCAGCCCTCCCTGGTCCGCCAGGACCAGTAGGCGGCCGTCGGGACGGCTTACGGGGGCGGTCGCGGGTTCCCAGGCGACTTCATACAGGCTGTCGACCAACGCGTCTGCTTCAACCTCGTGCACAGGTCCGGGGGCCGCCTCCGCTTCTTCGGTTTGGCGTCCCGGTGACAGGACACGCATGTTCATCCCCTCGATGACCACGTGGACACGGCCTTCCCCGTCGGTGATCCGGAGATCGGCGGTCGCCGTGTCGTTGCCCGTGGTGACGGTGTGGGCCAGGCATCGTGCCACGGTGCCCAGGTCGCCGCGCAGGTCGATCCGGTCGATGCTGGCGGCCACAACGGCTCCCTGACGCTCCGGCTCTGGCGCTCCTGGGGCCGGAGTGATGGCAGCGACGGCGAGTTGCAGGCAGGCGTCCAGCAGAGGTGGTGCGTACCGGTAGCGCCCTCCGGGCAGCTGCTGTCCGAGCCGGGCGGCGCCGACGGCTTTGCCAGCCTCGCTTCGGATCTCTTTTAGGGCACGGAAGGCGCCCTGCCACTGGTTGCCCCGACGGTCCCAATACTCGTAAAACTCCTTGGCCGTACGAGTTGAGCCGACAGTGATGTCCGGCAGCCTATCATCGGGCAGATCGCCGGAGAGTCGTACACGCCCCGTGGCGTAGGCATTCCATCGGCCGTTTTCGTCCGTGCCCGCCACGGTGAAGTTCCACGAGCCATGGCTCCCCTCGGGCTCCAGAACGATCCGGAGGTGTGGAGGTGTCGTCGGGTCCAGGACGAGGGGCTCGACGAAGACGACGTTGGTGAGCGTCACGGGGTGGTTCCCGTGCATGCGGGCAACCGCCTGGGCGATCAACTCAACGTAGACCGCCCCGGCCAGCACCGACCTGCCGTTGACGCGGTGCTGCAGAAGGTAACCATGTGTGCGGACGTCCAGGGCACCTTCCCAGCGTCGCGAGTCCCCCTCCACCCGTTCCACCAAGTTACCGAAGAATGTGAAGAGGTCTCCCTCTTTCCGCAGGGCGATCGGGTCAGTCTCGGGCAAGGGGAACTTGTCGCGCTGCCACGGATAGCTAGGCAGGCGAAGAGGACGGGGACGTCCTTCGAAGATGGCTGGCCAGTCGACGGCATGGCCCCTCGCCCACAGCTGTCCAACGGTTTCAAGTAGTGCGGCGTACTGGGGCTTTTCCCTTCGTTGGCACGCGAGGGCTATGTCGTCATCGGAACACGCGCTCTGCAAGGAAGGCAGCACGACCGGATGTGGGGCGATCTCCACGAGCGTGGCGGGACCCTCATCCAGGAGTGCACGTACCGCATCGCTGAACCGAACGGTCTCCCTCAAGTTGCGCCCCCAGTAATCGGTGCCCAGGCGCCCGTCCGGAACTTTCGAACCGAAGACAGAAGAATACATCTGGATGCCCGCAACGCTCATCTCAATGTCTTCGAGGGCCTCTGTTATCTCTCCGATAAAAGGGGCGAGTTGGGGACTATGCGCCGCCACGTCGATTTTTATCAGCCGACAGAAGACGTCACGCCTCTCAAACACCGCGCATGCTTCCGCCACCGCTTGAGGGTCACCTGAGATCACCACGGAGGAAGGGTCGTTGATCACAGCGACGACCAGCTTGTCACCGTAGTTCACGATTTCCGCTTCAACTTCCGCCGCAGGCAGTCCGACCCATGCCATGGCACCTTGCCCTACCACACGAGACATCAGCTCCGAGCGGCGGCATATGACCTTTGCGGCGCCCTCCAGGGAGAGCGCACCTGCCGCGCGGGCCGCGCTCACTTCTCCTAGACTGTGTCCGAGCACGGCATCGGGGAGCAGCCCCCAGGACACCAAGAGATCGTGCAGCGCGGTCTGGACGGCGAACAGTGACGGATGGGCACGGTCTACATCGAGGTAGTACGATGGATCATCGCTGTGCAGAAGCTCCAGTACCGACCAGCCGCACTCGTCGGCGATCGCCCGGTCGCTCTCGGCCAGAGACGCCGCGAATACCGGACTGGATTTGAGTAGCTCGCGTGCCATGCCGACCCACTGGGAACCGTGTCCCGAAAAGACAAAAGTCAGCCGGTTGTCGTGATTGGAGAACGCGGTCTCGGATACCGCGAGGTCTGTGAGCTTAGTCACAAGTTCGTCGTGATCTGCGCCAACAACAGCAAGACGGTGCAACTGGTGGTCACGTCTGATGGCAGCGTTGGAACAGATCTCTTGAAGACTCGTTGCCCGTCCTTCACCGTCCGGGCCCAAAAAGGCCGCGTAATCGGCCGCGAGAGCGCGGAGGGCTTCGGGGGAGTGTGCCGACAACGGAAGCAAGAACGGTGTCTTGGCCGTCTCTCCCACCGGGGCGACTTCCTCTTCCGTGTCGCCGTCGAAACGCTCGAGCACCACGTGGGCATTAGTGCCGGAGATACCGAAGGCGCTGACGCCTGCGTAGCGGAAGCCGGGCGCAGCGGACAGATCCATGGGTTCGGTGGGGATGCGTAGCCTCAACTGCTCCCAGGCGACCTGCGGGTTCGGCTCTCTGAGATGCAGGCTGGCCGGAACGCGCTGCTCACGGAGGGAAAGTGCGGCCTTGATGACACCGCCAATGCCGGCCGCTGCCTCGGAGTGGCCCACATTGGTCTTGAGCGAACCAACCAGCAAAGGGCGGTGCCGACCCGGTGCACAACCGATGACCTCGCCTAGGGCAGTGAGCTCGGCCGCATCTCCAAGAGGTGTGCCAGTCCCGTGCGCTTCGACATAGTCTACTGCGGCGGGATCGATGCCAGCGTCCTCGTAAGCCGCGCGCAGCACCGCGGCTTGCCCCTCAGCGGAAGGCCGCATGGGGTTTCCGCTGGACTTGCCGTCGTGGCCGGTAGCCCCGCCACGGATCACGGCGTAGATCCGGTCTCCGTCGGCCTGTGCGCTGGCGAGGTCTTTGAGGATGAGTGAGGCAACGCCTTCCGAGCGGGTGAAGCCGTCCGCGCTAGCGTCGCCGAACTTGCAACGCCCGTCATCAGACAGAGCACCCGCTCCCCCGTACGCGGTGGCCGAGTCGGGTACGAGTATGACGTTGCTGCCAGCCGCGACGCACACTTGGCTCTTTCCGGTGCGGATGTGTTCGGCGGCCAGGTAGACGGCGACAAGCGACGCAGCGCAAGCCGCTTCGACAGAGACGCTCGGGCCGCGGAAGTCGAAGAAATAGGAGACCCTTCCAGGAATGGCAGCACGTTGCTGACTTCCCACGAACGTGTGCAGATCGCAGTCCTCACTGCGCACCAGGTCCCAAAAGTCTGTGGCTTGCTCACCTACGATGACGCCGGTATCGCTGCCGGCGAGGCTGCTTGGCGGGATGCCAGCGTCCTCAAACGCCTCCCACACCGTTTCGAGAAGGATTCTTTTCTGCGGATCGAGCTTGGCTGCCTCACGTGGTGAGATCCCAAAAAAGGCCGGATCAAAGTCTTCTACGCCTTCGATGTAACCCCCGAAGCGTCCGGGAGAGGACATTTCCCGCAGATGTGAGATGGTCGGACGGTCTGTGGGTGCCAGGCCTACCGTGCTAATCCCGTCCCTCAGTACCTGCCATAGCTGCTCCACCCCATGCGCCCCAGGGTATCGACAGCCTATTCCGACAATCGCGACGGCCCCCATGCTTGTCACCGAACCAGCCACATTCTCTCCCGCAATCTTAAAAATCATTCAGACCCCTCGGACCGTCCCGGCCAAACAAGAAGAGAGACCAATCGCAATCTCTTCTGGACGGGCCGCACCGCTGCGCCTGATCGTGTACTTGGAAAGGGTTTACAGCTCCATGATCCGCCACCCAGCGCGTCGACCACATACACTGCCATCGGTTCAGCTCGGCGGGATGAGTAACTCATGGCCGACCTTCATTCGGCGAGGCGGTGTTGCCGCACAGGTAATACTCCGCATCGAGGATTACCCGGAGATCTAGACGGACATATCGACTTATTCGGTCACGGTCGGCGCCTTCGCACCGTACCGGCTTTATGAGAGCCCTGACCAGTGGACGCAGAAAGAAGACGGCTCGACTTAGCCGACTCGCTACTGAGTGATCGGCGGGTAGGGCGGCTATTCAGCCACGGCGGTACTGTAGGTCCACCGGGCGGTGGGCAAAGCGGCACCACCCCCTGCATCGATATCCTCCGTAAACACATAATGCTCATTGCGGCCATTGTGCGTCACGATGAGCCGCTCAGCATCCACGAGATTGGCATTACTGAGAAGGAAAACAGATGGAAGCGTTTCCGGCCCACCGGCAAGCTTAACCTCATCGGCTTCCCGGAGTGTCCTTTCGTGGTCCACCTTTGCCTCCTTCATGGCGATTCCTCGCTAGTGTGTCAGGGAATTGTGACGCTGTTGCGTCGTGATGACGGTTCGGACAAGACATCCACTTGTTGTCCCAGGCGTATGTTTGGGCTGCCGCTTCGCAATGGGATATGACGATGGACGATCCACGGCGGCCTCCGACCACTGCCACCACGCCCGACACCGGAAGTAGCCCCATACTCCACGCCTTAATGTGGCCAAGGCTGCCGATGGCAGAGGGGGCGCACACAATGCTTCGCATCCGATGATGTCGTCAGCCAGAGCCTTGATCCTCCTAGGAGCAGTGGGACTCCTTACACCCACCCTCCTCCATTGGGTGAGTGTCACCTTGAGTAATAGGTACTCACCGGCCCCTGGACACCGGCCCGTACACCTTCGTGTGGGTCGACGCGCTGACCCAGAAGGTCCGCGAGGGCGGGCGGGTGGTGAACGTGCACTGCCTGATCGCGGTCGGCGTCAACGCCGAGGGCCGCCGCGAGATCCTCGGCATCGACATCGCCACCGCCGAGGACGGCGCCGGCTGGCTGGCCTTCCTGCGCTCGCTGACCGCCCGCGGCCTGTCCGGGGTGCAGCTGGTGGTCTCCGACGCCCACGCCGGCCTGGTCGCCGCCATCGGCGCCACCCTGCCCGGCGCCGCCTGGCAGCGCTGCCGCACCCACTACGCCCGCAACTTGATCAACCAGGCGCCGAAGTCCGCCCAGCCCTGGGTCGCCACCTTGCTGCGGACCGTCTTCGAACAGCCCGACGCGGACGCGGTCCGCACCCAGATGGCCTCGGTCATCACCGCACTCGACGAGAAGTTCCCCGCCGCGGCCCAGCACCTCGACACCGCCCGCGAGGACCTGCTCGCCTTCACCACCTTCCCCCGCGAGGTCTGGAAACAAATCTGGTCGAACAACCCGCAAGAACGCCTGAACAAGGAGATCCGCCGCCGCACCGACGTCGTCGGGATCTTCCCCGACCGCACCGCCGTCATCCGCCTGATCGGCGCGGTCCTGGCCGAACAGAACGACGAATGGACCGAACAGCGCCGCTACATGGGCCCCGAGATCCTCGCCCGCTGCCGCCTCCGCCCCCTGGACACCACCACCGCTCCCACCGACACCAACAACCCCGCCCAAGCCCTGACCGCATAGCATGACCCCGGATCACCCAGTGGCCGTCGTTACACCACTCCGCCGGACGTGACCGGCCCCAGTCGGCTCCTTGCCCACGTAGCCGCGAAGATGCTTCCAACGCCGAGGCCCGTCTCGTCACCGGACCCGACCGGGCCGTCACCCGCCCGGGCTGGGCCACCTCCTGGAGCCGAGGCAGCACACATCACCGGGGTACAGATGGGGGTACAGGCCCGGGTAGAGGTAGGGATACAGGTGCGGCTACAGGTGGGGGGGAGGTGCAGGCCGCCAAAGGCTTGCATTTTGCCTGATCAGACCCCGAGTTACAGCCGGTCGCCGGTCCTACTTAAAGGTAGGGAGGGGGATCGAGGGGAGCCGGATGGAGAGATGGCGGTTGGCTGGAGGCGAGAGCGGAAGGAGGAAGGGGGGGAGGGAGGGAGAAGGAGGGCTGGAGAAGGAGGGGGAGGAGGTGACGGGGGAGCGGATAGAGAGGGATGGCGGGGGTGGGAGGAAATGAATGTGGCCGACGCCCACTTCCGCTGAGAGCGGGTGGCAAGGGCGCCGGCCGACCGAAGAACACCACACGAGAAAACCCGCATGAGTCATCAGGTCGATGATAGCGCCCAGGCAGGCATGATGCACCTTCGGTGCGGTAGTATTTTCTGCTGCGGATCGGCTTAGAAAGAACCGCACCCACGGGCGCGCCACGCGTCTCACCTACGGGAAGGTTGAGCATCGTGATCCGGGCTGGACGAACCGCCCTGGGCCGGCGGGAGCTTGCTGGCGAGCTGGAGATGACCTGGGACACCTTCCGCCGCCTCAAACCCTACGACGTCGACGACTTCCCAGCGCCCATCAGCTCCGAGGGCTCCTTGGTGCTGCTCTGGGACCTCGACCAGGTCACGGCCTACCGCGCTGGCGGCCCGCAGCCGGCCCTGCCAGCAGCGGACAGCGACGCCGACCTACTCGACCGCCGCGAAGCGGCGGCGCTGCTCGATGTGAAGCCGCGCAGCTTCGACGGCTACAAGTCCGATCCCGGCCTCGCCAACCACCTCGTGGTGGTCTGCGGGGCCGATCACTGGCCCCGCGCCGCGGTACGAGCCTATGGCGCGGCCCGCGGAACCATGAGCGCCCCCAGCGGCCGGCCGACCGGTTCTGGCGACATGGTTCCGCGAGATCTGCTTCCCGGCCGGATCGCCGAACTCCTTGATGCCGACCCCGCAGTGACGGCCGCCCACGTTGTCGACGTGCTAGGCATCGCCGCACCCACCGCACGCAAGCGCCTTCTGCAGGAGCGTGCGGAGCGCATCGCTGCGCTGATGCGCTCCGAGCCGGGCCTGGAAGCGGAGCGGGCGGCGGACCGCCTCGGCTATCCGCCAGCGGTCCGCCGCATCGCCCTGAAAGCCGCTCAGGAGCTCTACGACAACCACTGACGCCGGCCAGACACTCAGTCGCTCCTGCGGGGGGCGGGCGTTTGCCGGTCCGGTGCCGGCGGGGTGGGCGACTGCGCTGCGCTCCGCCGCCCACCCCGCCCGTGGGGGTGGTGGGAACGGCCCCACGGGCGGCGTGTGCGACCTGCGCTGCGCTGCGCCGTCCGGTCTGCGCTGCGCTCCGACCGGCCGGACTCCGCTCCGCACAGCCCGCACCGAGCGCTGCGCGCTCTCACGCCACCCGCGGGGCCGCCCCCACCACCCCCACGGGGCCGCGTGGTGTGTGAGTGCACGGCCGGCTCCGCTTCTCCGAGCCGGACCAGGCCCTCAAGGGCGCTCCTTCGTCGCGTCGCTGCGCGATGGCCTGCGGCCACCCTTGACCGCCTGCCCCGCCCCACCCCTTGCCCTCCGCGCTGCGCGCTCCGGGGCTGGCGGCACCGACCCGGCAATGCCCGCCCCCCACCGGGCCCTAACCCGCTCTGACCTGCTAAAACATCACTCTTTCGAGGCGGCCGGAGAGGTCGGTTCCACCCCCGAATGAGCTTCGAATGCGTTAGAATTTTATTGTCGGTAGGGGAACGGCAATCACCCTCCGATCCGAAGAACCCCACCCCAACCCAAGGGAGAACCATGCCCACCACGGTCGAGCCCTTCGCACTGATCATGCAGCCCAACGGCGGCTTCGTGCTCACCGACTGGTCCCCCGACGACACGGCAGCCGACACCCTGACCCGTGAACTGGCCGCCCCTGTAGCGGTACTGCGGCCCATCGCGGTGGACCCGACCACGACCATGTGGGTCGACTCCGACGCTCGGAGGCGCGGCCTGCCGGTCAACTACTACGCCGGGTGGCTGCTGCGGATGCGCCGCCGCACCCCGGACTCCTCCTACTTCGGCCCGGTCCTGCTCACCGGCCGCTGCGACGACAACGCCCCGCAGCGCGGCGCCCAGGGCCTGACGGAAGACCAGGCGCTCAGGCTCCTGGACCGCTACCTCACCCGGGGGATCGCGATCCCGGAGCAGCGCACCCGCTGAACTCCAAAAAACGGCCGGCCGGGATTCCCCGGCCCGCTTCCGGTGGGGCTGGGAGTGGCACCCGACCCCACCGGTCGACCGACCAGCACCGAGAAGGGCACACCCATGCACAACACCGAAGCCGCGTCCCTTGCCCGCCGCACGATGAACCTGCTGCGCGCCGTTGCCCGAGCCGCCGGTGAAGGTTCTCACCGCCTGTCGATCACCCTGCTCACCGCGTCGAGAGAGGTACACAGGGATCAGTGCCTCATCACCGGTCCCGTACTGGACGAGGAAGACGAGGCCAGCGCCCTGCCTTCCGTCGCGATGCTGCTTGCCCGCACCGGGCTGATGCCGGACGACGCCCTGGCCATGGTGATCCTTTACAAGACGAACCCCGACGACGACACGGTGTCCGTCATGTCCTGGGCGGTCGCCGAACTGACCGCGCTTCCGGCCAGCGCCACCCAGAGCATCCAGGCGTACCACGCCGACGAAGAGCGCGACATCACCGACTGGGACCCCAACCTCACGTTTGTGGATGCGCCCGCGCTCACCTGACCCGCCCCCGTGCAGCTGACCCGCACCAGCGGCCAGCCGCACGGACGCCGCAGCACCCGGGCGGGGGAGTGGCACCCCCGCCCCACCCAAGATCATCAAGAAGAGGAAAACTCTCATGGCACACGAAATCGAGCAGTTCAGCGACGGTACGGCCGCATTCGTCAGCGCCAACACGAGCGCCTGGCACCGACTCGGCACCGTCACGACTGGCGCCATGACCGCCGAGGACGCAATGCGCCTCGCGGCCCTCAGCGAGTGGAACGTGCGGCTCGTCAGCCTGACTGCGACGGAAATCACCGAGGACGGCGCCACCATGCTGGACGTACCGAACCACCGGGCGAGTGTCCGCACGCACCCCAAGACCGGCTGCCCCCAGACCCTGGGCGTGGTCGGCACCGATTACACCCCGGTACAGAACGAGGAGCACGCCGAGTTCCTCAACCAGCTCGTGGACGAATCCGGAGCGCACTTGGAGACCGCCGGATCCCTGCGAGGCGGCCGACAGGTGTTCCTGACCATGAAGCTGCCGCAGACCATGACCATCGGCGGAACCGACACCGTGGACCTGTACATCGTTGCGTCCAACAGCCACGACGGGAGCGGCGCGTTCCGCGTCTGCACGACCCCCATCCGCACCGTGTGCGCCAACACCCTGCGCGCCGGATTCAGGCAGGCCAGGAGTAGCTACACCGTCCGCCACACCTCCGGCGCCCGGGGCCGGATCGCCGAGGCCCGCCAGGCCCTGGGGCTCACCTTCAAGTACGCCGAGGAGTTCGAGAGGGCGGCTCACCGCATGCTCGACGCCGAGATGACCACCCCCAGGCTCCGCACGGTCGTGGATGAGCTTTGGCCGATGACCGGCCCCGACAGTGACCGCAAGAAGACAAACCGTGAAACCCGGTGGTCCAGCATCCGCCATCTCTTCGAGGAGGCCGAGACCCAGTCCGGTATTCGGGGTACGGCGTGGGCGGGATACAACGCGATCACCGAGTACGCCAACCACACCGCCCCGGCCCGTGGGAAAACCCCGGAGCTCAAGAGCGCCGCCCGCGCCGAGCGGGTGATCAGCGGAACGGCCGACGGCGTCATGGAACACGCCTTCCGCCTGATGACCGTCTGACCCCAACGCCGGGCAGCACACCGGGGTGGGAGGAAAACCCTCCCGCCCCCCCGGATAGGAACACACGCGTGCCTGAATTCTCCGTGCTCTGGTTTATCGACCTCGAAGCGGAAACCCCCGAAGAAGCAGCACGAACCGCCCTCGAAATTCAACGCGACCCCCACAGTCGGGCAACGCACTTCATTGTCAGCCCCGGAAACGTGACCGTCGACCTATCTGACTGACCACCCGGGAAACAGTCACCCGACTGCACCCGACGAGCGGGGGAGCGGCACCCCGCCGCACCCGAGACCACCCAGGAAGGGCACCACATGGGAACCCATCAGATCACG
Organism: Streptomyces sp. NPDC058701; assembly: GCF_042715295.1. Taxonomy (NCBI): domain Bacteria; kingdom Bacillati; phylum Actinomycetota; class Actinomycetes; order Kitasatosporales; family Streptomycetaceae; genus Streptomyces; species Streptomyces sp. NPDC058701. The sequence goes on from NZ_JBHXSY010000027.1 coordinate 99,197, forward strand.
TCCATTCAGCGCGCTGAAACCCTGCTCTTCACTCTGTTCGAAGCGGCCGGAGACGGCTGCCACTACGTGACCGTAGCCGCCGGGGCCGCCACCGCAGCCGTAGTGCCCTTTCACAACGCGGGGAACAAAACCTACCTTGGCGGGGGCGATGACATGGACGACACCGTCATCACGACCTCGTACGCCCTGGACGGCGACGTGACCGGAGTCGTACTACGCACCAGCGAGGAGGACGGAAGCAGCCGGGTGTGGGGATGGAGGCTCACCGCCGACACAACAACCCCACTCACGGCCGAGGAACTGCGCATCGCGTACTCGACCAACGCGCTGACGGGCGAGCGCCTCCCGCCCATCCCGGGACAGCGCTTCGAGCTGGCGCCCTGCCTGAACCTGCACTAGCGCGAGCCGTCCGACATGGCCACGCCGAGGGCGCGTCAGTACCCGCGCCCTCGGCGTCACCCCGTACGAAGGAGCCGTAATGCAGCAAGTTGCAAGCGTGCGCAGCATTACCGTTGATTACCACGGAAGCCTGATCGATGCTCACGGACGCTATCACGCCCGCATGGAGGCAGAATGCCCCCACGGACACGATCACGAAGGGTACCCAGGATATCCGGACACGCGGCTCATCCTGAGCAACCCTGAAACTGGCGTGGATTCCCTTTACTGCGTCCGCACCACTTCGGTCACGGAAATCGCGCAGGACGGAAAGCCGCTGAATAGCCCGGCGCGGGACGGCGACCTCGTGCAGCTTGACGACAGCGGCTCACTTTTCATCTTTGCCGGACAGCAACAACGGGCCCGCCGATACAAGACCGACCGCCACGACGAAGTCGACTACTACACCCGCTCTGCGGGACGCTGGTACATTGTCACGGCCTTGTGCCTCCTGGATGGCGCGCACATTCTTCGGGCACGCTACACCTCACCCCGAGACCGAAAATTCAGACTCCTGCGTATCAGCCAGGAAGACAACATCACCTATCTCTGGGACCTCCGAAACCATCCAAACGAACCCGCCTACGAGCGGGAGGCCGATGAACTCGAGCACGTCACCCAAGAATTTGAAGCGTTGCTGATCGCCACCGGATAGGGCTTCGTTTCGCCAAGGCTACATGCTGCATCAGCCTGAGGCCCCGCAGTGGTGCGCGGGGGACGCCTCGAACGGATTGAGGACGCCAGCCCATTCCGTTGCCGCAGTCGAAGAACAACCCCCCGCCACCAGCTCACCTAGCCAGCCGCCCGCGAAGCGGGCTCAGGGCCGGGGAGCGCAGCGGACCGGGCCCCGCCTGGAGCGCAGCGGAAGGCCTCACCGACCGCGCGCAGCGCGGCCGGTGACCCACGGTCAACCCCGAAGCGCAGCGCAGGGGATGACCGTGGGGTGTGGGAGAGCGCAGCGAACCCACACCCAGGCCGAAGCGCAGCGCAGGCCGGCCCCACCCGAAGGGTGGGGCGCCCGGAGCGCAGCGCAGGGCTTCCCTTGCACAGCGCGCAGCGCTGTGGTACCCGCTC